>JAZQMW010000103.1:0-14754 GCA_045627025.1 Treponema sp.
TCAAAGTGATCCGGGTGTTCGTTGAAGTATTTGCGAACAGCAGCTGTCATTGCAAGACGTCCGTCAGAGTCAATGTTGATTTTGCAAACAGCAGACTTTCCAGCCTTGCGAGGCTGGTCTTCTGGAATACCTACAGAATCAGGAATCTTTCCGCCGAACTGCTCGATGATCCTTACATATTCCTGAGGAACAGAAGATGATCCGTGAAGAACGATTGGGAATCCAGGAAGCTTTTTCTCGATTGCCTCAAGAACATCAAATGCGAGTGGAGGTGGATTGAGAACTCCGTCAGCACCGCGTGTACACTGCTCTGGAGTGAACTTGCAGCGACCGTGAGATGTACCGATGGAAATTGCAAGAGAATCACAGCCAGTCTTTGTAACAAAGTCAACAACCTCTTCCGGCTTTGTGTACTTTGACTCTTCTGCAGCAACATCATCCTCAACGCCGCCGAGAACGCCAAGTTCAGCCTCTACAGTAACATCATGTGCATGTGCATATTCCACAACTTTCTTTGTAAGGGCAACATTCTCGTCATAAGGAAGGGCAGAACCGTCAATCATTACTGAAGAAAAACCGTTGTCGATGCAGTCCTTTGCAACTTCAAATGAAGGACCGTGATCAAGGTGAAGTACGATCTGAGGCTTTGCGCAACCAAGCTCCTTAGCATATTCTACAGCACCCTGAGCCATATAGCGGAGAAGAGTTCCGTTTGCATATGCGCGAGCACATTTTGAAACCTGAAGGATAACAGGTGACTTTGTCTCTACAGCAGCCTGGATGATAGCCTGCATCTGCTCCATGTTGTTGAAGTTGTAAGCAGGAATTGCATATCCGCCTTTAATAGCCTTTGCAAACATTTCTTTTGTGTTTACAAGACCAAGTTCTTTGTAAGATACCATAAATACTCCTAATAAATTCCATGACCTGGATTATGATTACCAATAGAATAAAACATTTATGCTTAAATTTCAAGTAATCGGCCAAAATGCAAATTAAGAAAAAATTAAAAAAAACACTAAATTGTTTGACAAAACAAAAATGTGTAAATATAATAAAGTCTATAAGATTTTAGTTGATTATAAAAATCAGTTAAATGAAAACATAAAACTTGACGATAAATAAAAAAAAATCGTTCTCAAGGAGATTTTGAATGAAAAAGGGCGTAGTCATTTTAGGTAGCCTGATTTTTGGACTTGCAATCTGCGTTCCAGCAGTTGCACAGCCAAACAACAAGGCTGTTGAGACAATCGTTATCGACAATTTTGACACAGATCAGGAATGGACATGGGGTGTTCAGGCAAGCAGATTTGTTGCTGATGGTTTCCCGATTCTCAAAAAGGTCGAGGCAATGCCGAATTCTTTGGTTCCTTATCGCAAGGACTCAGATCCAACGGCAATGGTTCTTGGCGTAAAGACCAAGTTCAACCGCAAGGGAGACAACTGGTTTGAAGTATTCCCAAAGAAAGACGACAAGGATTTCGAACTTCCTTTTGTTGGTACAGTAAGCCAGATTGATTTCTGGGTTTGGGGAGCGAACTACAACTATCAGCTTGAAGTTCTTATTCGTGATGCAGACGGCAGAGTTCATGCCCTCAAGGCAGGAAGCTTGATGTTCAACGGATGGAGGAATGTTATCGTAAATATTCCTGGCCACATCAGACAGCACTCAAGAATCAGATCAGGACGCCCTGATTTGTCATTTGTAGGATTCAGGATCCGCACAAATTGTGGTGAAGCTGTAGATGATCACGTAATTTATTTTGATCAGCTGAAGTATACAACATATACACTCAGCGACATTTTCGACGGATATTCGTTGAAGTATTTGGATTTCGGTGAACCGGAAGCTTCTAAATCAGGCACAAACAGCAGTGCTGAGTAATAAAAGGTGGACGAAATGAAAAAATTACAATTTACTGTTTTAGCATTGGCCATGGCTTTTGCAGGATCAGCTTTTGCACAGACACAGACTCTTTCGGAGCCAGATGCATCAGAAATCGGAAATGATAGTTCACGTCAGTCTTTGAGGGAAGTAAGCGTAGAGCGTTTCGAAAGAGAAGGTTCTTGGAACGTTCACATCTCTCCTGATAACGGAGTAATCGCAGGACGTCTTTTCGACGGTGCTCCTGCAGCAAAGGAACCTCTTGAAGACAAAGACAATCAGCAGATTGAAGATACAAAGGTTCTTGGCGTAAAGGTTGATTTCTTCCATCGCGGAGTAAACTCTTTCAACATTACGGCATCACGCCCAATTCCAATCGAAGGTGTTACAAAGACAGTTACAGTTTGGGCTTGTGGACGAAACATGGGTCACCAGTTGTGGCTTTTGGTACAGGACTATAACGGAAACAATTTCGAAATCTGGATGGGTTCACTTGAATTCTCTGGATGGAAAAAGATAACAGCAGCAATTCCACCAAGTCCAGATAACGAGCATGGTATCATTCAGCAGAGTGTTTACCACGGAGACAAACCAGGACTCCGCATTGTTGGATTCCGCGTAGACTGCAATCCTATGGAAGCACAGGGTTCATTCTATATGTATCTTGATGACATGCGTGCTGTTACAGATCTTTACGATCTCGAAAACAGAGATGCTGATGACATGATGGACAACTGGTAGTCTGAATTTGTCTTTTACATGACCCTGCGTTTGTAGGGTCATTTTTTTATTCGAAACAGAAATGATAACGTCATAAGCATTTACATACAGGTCTTTCTGTTAACTTTTGCAGAAAAACCTTCGGATGAATGGTTAGGACTAAAAAACTGCAAATCATACATTCGGCAAAAACATATCGCGCGCATCAAAAACTTATGGAAGATGCATTTTGACATAAAAACTTTTGCGGCAAAAAACATGCATTTTGAAAAAAAAACGGCATCACAACGCACGAATCCTGAAAGTTTGAAAACATGCGGCATAAGAACATTACAAATGATTACATGTGACTTTTCACTAAGAAAGAATGCTTCCATGTCAGATTATTTGGCAGAAAGCATAAAAACACAAATTACTGATGGCGAGCTCAAGGGAAATGAAAAGCTGCCGTCAAAAAGAGCACTCGCCTCCCGACTCGGAATAAGCGTCATTACGGTACAAAACGCATATTATCAGCTCATTTCAGAAGGATACATATATTCCATTGAAAAGAAAGGTTTTTTCGTAGAGGACATCGACCCGATTGCCCCACCACGCAAAATGGTTGAAATCAAAAAGAATGCGGAACAGGTTTTGGTTCATGCCCATTATGCGGATTTTGTGCAAAATTCAACCTGTCATGAAAAATTCCCATTCAGCACATGGACAAAAGTTTCAAGATCAATCTTGAAAAAATCACCGGAAATGATTCTTGCAAAAATGCCTCCTTCAGGAATTCCTGAGCTTCAGCATGAAATATGCATGTTTTTAAAAGATTTTCGAAACATGCACGTAAAACCCGAGCAGATAATAATCGGAGCAGGCACGGAAGTCCTTTATGACATGATTGTAAAACTTTTGGGAACAGGACGAAAATATGCCGTTGAAAATCCCGGATATAAAAAAATATGCAGAATCCTAAACATGAACGGTGCAGAGTGCATTCCAGTGTCACTTGACGGCTCAGGAATAGACATGGACAATCTTGAAAAAACAGGAGCAAAAATCGTCCACGTAACACCTTCACATCATTTTCCAACAGGAATCGCAATGCCCGTAAAAAGAAGGTCTGAACTTCTGAAATGGCTCGAATCATCAAAAGAGCACATCATCATAGAAGATGACTACGACAGTGAATTCAGATTCTCGGGAAAACCTCTGAAAACAATCCAAAGCTCCGATACCACAAACAAGGTGATTTACATCAATACATTCTCAAAAACCCTGGCACCGTCTTTCAGGATAAGCTTCATGATTCTTCCACCTCCCCTTCTCCTTGATTTCAAGAACAATTTTTCATTCCATTCGTGTACGGTCAGCGCATTCGAACAATACACACTCGCAGAATTCATGGCAAAAGGTTTTTATGCAAGCCACATAATCAAGATGAAAAACTACTACAAGTCGCTCAGAAACAATTTCATTGCCGTATTGCAAGGCAGCAGGCTTAAAGACAGATTTAAAATATACGAAGAAGATTCAGGGCTTCATTTCCTGCTGGAGTTCAAGACAAACCTTGACGGAATGACACTGCAAAAACTATTTCTTGACAGGGACATCAAAATAAGCCTGCTCAGGGATTATTTTTACAGCGAAAACTCCATGAAAAATTTTTCCCTTTCAGGAAACACAATTGATGCATCGAATACATTTGTCGTAAATTATTCAGGAATCGAGAGAAAAAAAATCACGGAAATAATCAGAAGAATGGAAGAAGCAATATTGAGCGGAGAATGAAACATGCAGTTCATCCGAAAAAGTCACTTGTTTCCGTCCATTTTTGCTTTCAGCCTATCAACAAGTTCATCCACTTCCTTTTCATAAAGTTTTTCAGGATAAAGCAAACTTCCGGCAACAGGACGAAGAATGAGCACAAAAGGAACCGTAAAGGCAGCCTTAAGCAGGTCACCGGCCACGAAAGGGAAGAAAGATGCTTCAAGAATATCTGCAAAAGATTTCCGAACAGATTCATTGCCGGAAACAGAATGCCAATACCAGAGAACGCCCGGAACAAACACAACGGCATATGACATCACGATTACGGCAGAAACCTTAAACACATCAAAGGGCCTGATTCTTTTCTTTTTGTCAGAAGGAATGCCAAGCAAGAGGCCAGACACAAGAGAACCCAGAAAATATCCCCAAAGATATCCTCCTGTAGGACCCGAAACGACGGAAAGCCCTCCCCTGCATCCAGAAAAAACAGGAAGACCCAAGGCACCGGCCAGCAGAAATACTCCAACAGCACCGGCTCCGTGAATGCCTCCAAGAACAGCTCCAGCTGCAACAGCAAGCATGTTTTGGACGCCAATCGGAACACCAAGAGAAAGCGGCACCGAAACAAAGCATGAAACACACATCAATGCGGCAAAAGCCAATGTGCAAGAGGAACGCATAAAACTGAGTTTTTGAGTTGAGGTCATAAATCTTCCCTGCCAATTTTATAAATTGAAAATGCGACAAACATAAGGACAATCAACATGGATATTTTCGCAAAATAGTCCCCGTATCTTGAATACAGAGTTTTGCATCTTCCATATATCGGAACAGTTGACGCAAGAAATCCCTCTTCAAAGAGAGGCAGGCTGTCCAATATCCTTCCGGAAGGATCCGTTACCGAAGTATAACCCGAATTGGTACATCGGACAAGAGTCGTCCTGTATTCTATGGCCCGATAGCTTGAGACAATATAGTGCTGGTATTCGGCAGCTTTTGTCTTTGACCAGGAATCGTTCGTAATGTTAATGAAAACTTCGCTTCCAATATCATAAAGCTTCGAACAAGAGCTTGGGAAGGCATCTTCAAAACATATCGGCACCGTAAAATCCACATACGAACCGGGATTTGGCAGAGGATTTGCAAGATACCGTCCAGTAACGACAGGATCTGACCTGCCACACGCATCAAGTGCTATCACGGCTTTCTCAGGCTGTCCGTAATTAAGGGGAGGAGAAGGAAGAAACACATTCCTCAAAGGTATCCTGAAAAGAACATGCTGAAAGCCCTCTGTAAGGGTAGACGGCATTTTTACAACTTCCGTCATAAAGGCATGCATCAGGGGATTGTCGGAATACGGAACTTTTTCTGCAAAAGGAACAAGCTGCATCTTGGTGTAAAAACCAGAATAGTTTCCGAAAGCATCAAACAGAACCGCACTATTTCCATATTTTCTTGCATTTCTGTCAAGACAGGAGAGACCCCCTATGATGAAAGGAACATTTTTTCTTGCAATAAAATCAGAAAGACTTTCATCAGGCGGAAAAAAACGATATCTCTCTACAGAACGGGGAAAAGATTTTGAAAGAACTCCTTCGCTCCAGACAACTATGTCCGGCTTAATGCCTTTTTTTTCAAATTCCAAGATTCCGTCTTCCGTAAGATGCTTTGAAATGTCGATGGACACGCTGTCACCACCTTCCCAGGGATCTACATCCTGCTGCACAAGAACAGCATTAAGATTTTTTTCAGGAACACGGGGCCTGTAATACTGTACAGAACCATAGGCAAGGCAAACGGCCATAAGGACGCAGTATGATTTCACAAGACCCAGATAATTGGAAAAATTCGAAACTTTTCCAAAAAAAAGTCTCCTGCATGCAATAAAAGCACCTTCTGCAAAAACCGCAGAAAACATGGCAAAAAGAAACGAAATTCCCCAAACACCTGAAATGTCGGCTATTTGGGCCACAATACGCCATTCATATGCAGCCATGGACAAAGTTCCCCAAGGATAACCCAAAGCTCCGACAGATTTCACATATTCATATAAAATCCAGCAAATCGAAAACCACATCACTCGTTTCGGCATGAACAGATGCTTTTTTCCGGAAAACTCCATGACATAATCGGATTTAGAAATTCCGTGAGGATATGCATGGGAAACAATTCCGCAAAGACCAGCCTCGGCAGCAGTTCCAAGCGCACTTGCCCCCAAGGTAAAAACTGCAAACCCATGAAAATTTGCAAGCCAGTAACTTGATATAACGTGTGTCGTCAAAGCCTGTATTGAAAACAGACGGAAAGATTCTCCATATGACCTGCATGAATAAAAAGCCAGATAAAATGGAGAAAGGCAGACCAATGCGATAACGGGTGAGCCAAAATCGAAAATATCATTGGCAATCGACAGAGATTGCAATATGCCGGAAAATATAGCACAAAAAACTTGTAAAATCGCAAAAGACATAGTATCATTTTATTAGGTAATAGTAATTTAATCAACAACAATAACAAAACTTGAGTAAATTTAAATGCATTTCATGTTGATCTATACTTATTATAGATGTGAGGAGGGCTTATGCTAAACGTAATTGATTGTCATAAAAAAGAATATGGAGAAAAGCCTGATGTCATAGCAAAAGCTCCTGGAAGATTCCACATGCTCGGTGAACACACATGGTTTTTCAGGGACAAAACACTTTCCATGGCGGTGGATTTACCCGTATATGTGGCAGTCTCAAAACGAACAGACTCAAACGTAAGGTTTTACTTCGTACAGCTTGATGAAACAAAGAAGACAAGCCTTGCATCCCTCAAAATAAAAAAAGAAGACAAATGGGCAAATTCCATAAAGGCAATCCTATATGGATTCCAGAATACAGGTCATGAAATCACAGGAATGGATTTCACTGTCTACACAGACATTCTTCCTTCAGCAGGATTTGGAATCACAACAGCCATAAAAGTTGCGGCTGTATGGGCCGTGAACGAACTTTGCGGAACAAAATGCACGCATGAACAGATACTGCAGATAATCAACAAGGCTAACAGGGGGTTTTTAGGCATAGATAATCATACGGCAGACAGTTTTTCAACGATATATTCAAGGGAAAATTCCGTGGTTCTGACAGACTATGCGACAAAATCATACGAGGTGATGCCGTTTGACTTCCAGGACAAGACAATCCTCCTTACAGACGCAAGCGTGCCTAGAATCGTTACATGGAACGAAGACAGCTTTCTCCAGCCAGAAAACGTACTTTTGCTCGGTGAATTGAAAAACAGAAGAAACAACGTATACGGAGGATGGTGCTACGAGGAAAGCAAGAGTGAAGTCAACGAGGTACTGAGCGTCGTGTCCGAAGAAACAAAAAGAAGGCTGACGTGCACGATTCAGGAACACAAAAACGTGCTTGCAAGCGTAAACGCCATAAAAAAGAATGATTTTGCATCACTTGCACGGGCTGTCAACAAAAGCCATGAAATCATGAGGGATCTTTATGACATATCATGTCCTGAAATCGACTGGATACTTAAGCGTGTCAGTGAACTTGACGAGGCTCCTGACGATCTCAGGACACCTGTAAACTGCGGAAGAATCACGGGAAAAGGATTTGGACGCGGAGTATTTACAATATTGAGAAATCAAGATGTGGAAAAATACAAGGCAAAACTTGTTGAATACGAGCATATTTTCGGGTTCAAGGCAGAATGCTACACCGTAAAGCCTGCAAACGGGGTCTGCATCCTATGAGGATTCTGATTTCCAACGATGACGGCATCAATGCGCCTGGGCTCAGGATACTTTCTTCAACACTTTCAAAAGAACATGAAATATACGTGTCGGCACCAAGCGAAAACAATTCCGGTGCCTCATGCAAATTTGGCATTTTTCAGGAAGTTTCTGTAAATGAAGCAGACTTGGGCGAATACGGGGTAAAAAAAGCGCTTTCTATCGGGAGTACGCCTGTAGACAGCGTGTTTGTAGGACTGAAAGGTTCTTTTTTGCCTCAAATCGATGCCGTAATCTCCGGAATAAATTCGGGACCAAATTTGGGAACGGACATAATTTACTCAGGAACATGCGGAGCCGCAAGATTTGCAAGACTCATGGGATATCCATCCATAGCTCTCAGCATAGACGGCAGCGTGCGTGAACAAAACGATTCGGGAAATGACTTCAATTTTGAAAATCTTGCAGAATTCACGTTAAAAAACCTTAAAAACCTAATATCACTGTGCGGAGAAAAAACAACCGAAGAAGGACATGCCTATTGCAGGACATTCTTGAACATAAATGCCCCTGCATTTGCAAAATATAATTGAGCGAAACTTGCAAATTCCTGCATCAAAAGATATGTCGACAAATTGGAAATAAAAGATGCGGGACCTGGAAAATTTACGGTCAAAATTGAAGAATCGAACGATTTCACTTCCTTTTCCAACAGCCCAAATGATTTCGAGGCAATAAAAAAAGGATTTGTTGCAGTAAGCAGGATTTTTGCGGAACCGGCTTTTTTGAAAGATGAAAAAGAAACAAGCGGTTACCTGGCGCTGTAGCAAGAGACGAAATACGGTGAGGCAAGACAAGGGCATCCCCCCAAACCTTGATTTCGCATTTTTTTGCGTGCCATATCAAATTCCAAACCTGAAAATCCATAAAAACAGAAGTTTTTACGTCTTCACTATCATGTATTTGTTTTTTTTTCCGATACTCTAGAAGGGAATCTCTATACGGAATTCTGGAAACCAATTTGAGAAATCCGTATGGAAAATGTGAATTCAAGAGCTGCATTTTTCAGCAGTTTTGGGTTCAGATTTTTTTATGAAAAAGAGGTGGGACATGGCGGAAAACAATTTACTGAAAGATGGCATAAATCTATATAAACACGGAAAATATGCAGAGGCTCTTACCTACCTGCTTTCACTACCGGACAACAGTGGCATAGACACGGTCGAGCTTGCATATTACCTTGGATTGTGCTATTCAAAAATGAAAAGATATGACGATGCCCTTCTCTACCTCGAACAGGTAGTAACTTCATCCCACAAAGATTTGAACAATGAAAACTCAGAACGCGTATTGCAGTGCCGGTATCTTCTCGCCGTAATCTATTGCATAAGCGGAAGAAAAAAACTGGCAGATTTCGAGCTCAACAAGCTTTTGGACATTGGATACAAAACATCAAGCGTATACGCATCACTTGCGTTTGTGGCATGGGAGCAGGGAAATGTCGAACTTTGCACGACATACTATGAAATGTCGCTTGAAGATGACGAGAACAATCCTACGGCACTCAACGGACTCGGGTATGTGCTTGCATGTGAAGGAACAGATCTTGCACGTGCATTGAGCTACTGCAAGAAAGCAAGCGACATCATTCCGGACAGTGCGGCTTTTCTCGACAGTCTCGGATGGGTATACTACAAAATGGGACTTTTCAAGGAATCCGTAAAATACCTGAAGATGGCTCTGAAATATGATAAAAAAAATCCTGTAATAGCCGGACACTTGCAGGAAGTTCAAAAAATTGATGAATAGGTTATAAATATGAAAAAAATCATTGCAGTTTTACTTTCAGTTTTTATTTTTGACAGTTTTGTCTTTTCACAGAAAAATCTTTCAGACACGATGAAAGATGAGTCAAGGACTACAAATTCGGCATCACTTGGCTTTGCGGAAGAAGAATTCAGACGCGGTGTGCAAAGCTTCTACAGGGGAGCATATAACGAAAGCATTCTGGAATTTGAAAAGGCACTTTCATATCTTCCCGGTGAAACAAGAATCCTTGACTGGCTTGGAAAGGCATATTACAAGGCTGGTATTGAAGGTGCTGCCCTTCAGCAATGGAACTATGCAAAAGACGCAGGATACGGAGGACTTCTTCTCCAAAACAAAATTGAAATCGTAAGCACAAGGCGCATTACGGATGATTATTACGGAATGACGCAGCGATATACGGAAAGCGGATCGTTTCCAAATATTGTAGGCAAGGAAATGATTTACAGCCAGCCTGTGTCATCACTTGCAAATCTCGACGGCTCAATATGGGTAATTGGATACGGATCAAACGAGCTTGTAAAATTTGACGTAAACGGATTTGCAGTAACCCGTTCAAAAGGTCCGGTAAACGGATTTGACAGACCGATGGACTTGATAAGGCTTTCAAACGGAAACATTGCCGTTACGGAAAGTGCAGGAGACAGGGTGGCTATACTCGATGATTATGGCAAATTCATCAAATACTATGGATCAAAAGGACGAGGCGTAGGACAATTTGTAGGCCCACAATATCTTGCGGAAGACGAATTCGGAAACATTTACGTAACGGATTTTGGAAATGCACGCATAGTGGTATTTGATTCAGAAGGCAACGGCCTCATGTGCTTCGGCAACAAGACGCCTGATTTTTCAGGATTCAAGTCTCCTACGGGAATTGCAGTAATTGACGGCCGCATCTTTGTCGCAGACAGCGTCAAGGGAGGAATCTATGAATTCGACAAGGCAGGAAACTATCTTGGAATACTTGTAAACGACAAAACATTCGCACGTCCAGAAGGCCTTAAAAACTACGGCGGATATCTTCTTCTCACGGACAAGAACAAAGTATACACTGTCGACATCTCAGACGGTTCCGTTTATGAAAATGCAATTACGGGAAAAGGAAAAAGCCAGATTACAAGTGCAGTTCCAGACAGAAACGGAAACATTATAGTAACAGATTTCACAGCAAACGAAGTTTATGTAATGTCAAAAATGACCGAGCTTGTAGGAGGACTTTTCGTTCAGTTCGAAAGGATTATTTCAGACAATTTCCCGGAGATACTTGCAGAAGTAAAAGTCGAAAACAGAAAAAGACAGCCAGTAGTAGGCTTAAAGCAGAAAAACTTCCTCATTACGGAAGGAAAAAGACCTGTTGCAAATTTCGAACTCATCGGTTCCGCAAACAACAACGATGTAGTAGACATCATACTTATAATAGACAGGTCAGAAAGCATGAGGGGATTTGAAGAACAGCTTACAAGCGCAGTCAAGGAACTTTCAGGCGCAATGAACGGAAAAGGAACGATTTCAATCATCAGTGCCGGTGAAATTCCAGTGACAGAGTACAAGGGAACTCCGGAAAAACTGTCGGATTTCTCAGTAAAAGCACTCAAATCTCAGTATTCCGATACGACAGCCCTTGATCTTGCAGTAAGGCTTGCATCAAACAATCTGATAAATGCAGAAAAGAAACGAGGAATCATATATCTTTCTTCAGGCGAAGTAACACAAAACGCATTCACAAAATACAGTTTGTCAGACCTTACTACATTCATGAACAACAATACGATTTCATTCTCGACGGTACTCCTGAACCAGCACTCACCTTCAAAAGAGATTTCATACATTACGGATACGACAAAGGGAAAAAGCTACTACATATACAGGCCGGAAGGACTTTCTGGGGTAATAAAAGACATCCTTGACATTCCATCCGGAGTATACCAGTTCAAATACACATCGTCACATGCAATTGAATACGGAAAAAAATATCTTCCAATAGAAATCGAGACCTACCTTCTCAACAGGTCAGGACGAGATGAAACAGGATATTTTGCACCGCTTCAGTAGACTGTAGACAAGAAAAATCTACGGAAAAAGATTTGTCCGGCAACAAATGCATCATGAGCCACAAGCAAAACAAGGCGATTTGCACTTCGATGCAGCTCAGGCGGCATCAATCAAATTGCACATGCACAATGATTTGCCCGCTTGAAATGCAGAAAACATGAAATTCCAAGCTGTCTGCCACAAAAGGTTTTGGGAATACAAATGTTTTTTGATTTGATTTTACCAGCTAAAAGTATTATAATATTATGGAGGGTACGTCATGTACCCCTGGCCACTTAGTTTTTTCGAAATATAGAGGATTTTATGATTACAATACTGATTGTTGATGACTCAGAAATTGACAGAATGGTTTTGAAAAATATTCTTACAAGCTATTACAATGTAATCGAAGCTGAAAACGGATATGCAGCACTCGAGGTTCTGAACAACCCTACCATGCACATAGACGGTCTTTTGCTGGACATATCAATGCCTGGGCTGGATGGTTTTTCAGTACTGAATCTTTTGGACAAGTCACGTCACGCAGGCATGCAGATCATGTTCATATCGGCAGAAGTGCAGAAAGGAAACATAATCAAGGCGGCAAACTATGGAGCTGCGGGTTTCTTCAAAAAGCCATATGACAGCGACCAGATACTTGGAAAACTAAAGCAGCTTTTTGCCCAGAAAAATTCATCCTCAGCATTCAATCCATCAGCCGCAATTTCAGACAGCGAGCTGAGGGCAACAGCAATATATGCGGAAAGATTAAGGCGCGTATACCTTACATATTTGAAGAGCGTTAAAAAAGACGATTCACTTTACATACATGTAAGTGAGATTGTTCACTTGATGCTTGAATCATATTTCACAAGCAAAAACCCAAGGGATTTGACACCGGAAGGAATAGAAATCATAAGCCAGGCAGCCTACTTTTATGACATCGGAATGTCTGTAGTAAGGCAAGAGAAATTCAAGGTCTATCAAATTTCAGATCTTGATGACATTCCTGATACACATACAATTGCGGGTGCAGACTTGGTCAGCATAAACAACTCTCCGTCAGTGGCATATTTCGTAAAAATTTGTTCAGACATCTGCATGCACCATCATGAAAGATACGACGGACGCGGAATGCCTCATGGATTAAAAAACAGCATCAACAACATTTATACACAGATGTGTTCCATTTCCATTGATTTCTGCAAGAGCTTTTTCACAGTTGAAAAACCTGGATACCAGCAGTTCAACCTTGCGATAAATACGCTCCTGGATGACAGGGAAGCCTTCAGGCCTGATGTTTTCGAGCTTTTGCAGAACTGTCAGGAAGATATCGTAAACCATTATTCAAGATAGGATGCCATGCTCAGCTACCAACACGAATATCACGCAGGCAATCATGCAGATTTATTAAAGCATGTTTGCCTTTGCCTCATCTTAGAATCGCTTTGCAAAAAAGAAAAACCGTTTACCGTCATTGACAGTCACAGTGGATCCGGAATATACGACCTTAATGATGAAAAGCTTCAGAAAACCGGAGAAGCAAGGGATGCCATAGAAAAACTGCAGAAAGCGTGCATTGACAGTGCCGGCAATATTCCACATGGAGTGGCCTTGTATCTTGAAAAAGAAAAAAAATTTCTTGAAGAAAGGAAATATGCAGGATCCCCTGCCATTGAAAAAATGTTTTTAAGGGACAAAGACAAGCTGCACCTCATAGAAAAACATCCACAGGCAATAGAAAACCTCAAGGGAAACATGTTTTCTGACAGAGACTCAAGAATCAACATCCACAATGATGACGCATACAAGATGCTGAATTCGCTTACCCCGCCCCTAATAAAAAGAGGTCTCGTACTCTGCGATCCAAGTTTTGAGGACAGAAGTGATTACATGCAAGTAAGCGATACGCTTAAAAAAGTTCATAAAAAATGGAACACGGCCATAATAGCACTGTGGTATCCGCTTTTGACAAGAAAGAAAAATGAGACATCCCAAATGCTTACGGAACTTGAAGATTTTGGAAAACTTGGGACAAATCCATGTGAAAGCATAAAAGTTGAACTGATTGCAAAAAATGCAGATTATGAAAATGAAGAAGAAGGCAAATCTCATCTTTACGGAAGCGGCATGTTCATAATGAATCCGCCATACATGCTCAAAGAAATGCTGGAAGACTCAAAATCATATCTTGAAAAAATAATCAGGGAATGAAAACGAAACATCAGGTTTTCAAAAACTAGTCCTTATACCATTCTTCATCTATTTTTATGGATCCGATATGCAAAACCTTACTGTACGACTGGGCAAATGAAGTATCCCTGCCCACTGATACGGCATACAGATTCACATACCACACTCCGTCTTTTGTAGACGAAGAACTCCACTCAACATCCTCATCACCCTGGCAAGGAGAAGGATTGCTGGTCGTGTCATTTTTCTTGAAATTGAATCCATAATTCTTTCCGAGAGCGTTCCTGCAAGGAATTCCAAGCAAAGTATCGGAGGCTGTCCTGTATGACATCTTGCTCGACCCTGTAAGCATGCATCTGGAAAACTTAGAGTCTGAAGAATAGTCATTAAGCCTGAGATACACATACCTGCTTGTTCCCGTAGCCTCCAGAATCGGAGAAAGGTTTTTGCCCATGATTTTCAAAGGAACATATTTCTTTGTATTTATGAGACTTGTAGCGGCGGCTGAAACATCACTTGAAGAATTCAATACGTCAATGGAACTGATTGCACTTTCCATCGTTCCCTGATTGTTGTATATCTTGTAATAGATTTCTGTTCCAAG
>JAZQMW010000104.1:0-3303 GCA_045627025.1 Treponema sp.
TGCATGCCGATGTTTACCTTGTCGCAGATGCGCAGTCGAAAACATTTAAGTTGCAAATTCCGCCCGCAAAAGCATCCCCATGCATACCTTTACGCAAATCTGCAATCGTGCCCAATCCATTTGCAAAACCGCCGCCTCCAATGCATGCCGATATTTACTCTTGCAACACATTTGCAATTGAAACCAAACCATTTGCAAACGCCCCAAAAAGCAAACCGATGTTTACTCTTACGACAAATTTGCACTCGAAACCTTTTCAATTGCAGACTGTCCCCAAAAGCAAACCGATGTTTACTTCAAGCAAATTCGCAGTCAAACCCCATCCAACCGCAAAAGGGTTCTCAAGGAACTTTTTCCATGTATCGTGTCCAAGGAAGGTGGGCTTGGGAAGAAAAACTGCGGACTTCGAACTCAGAGCTGGTTTCCACCCCAAAAACTTTTTATCTAAACCACCACCTTGCACCGGTAGAAAATGGAAAATCTATCGGCCTTATGTACATGCATTTGTCGCCATCATCATCCTTAATGCCAAAAGAAGGATTCCACGCACCTTGAAGACTGAATTCAAGCGCCCTTTCACCAAGCATAAACCAACTGATGCCCGCACCGACTCTTGCTCCGGTACCAGCCATAAAAGCATCAGCCTTACAGTCCGAAGATATCCCCCAAAAGATAAAATAATCTAAATGGGTCGAAAGCTTCTTATTTATAAACCAATTGTCAGCTATGCCCAAAATTCGATCATCAAAAGGAGAAAACGCAACATAAAAAACCCAGGGAGATTCATCAGACCTGAAACTTGCAGAAAAATATCCGTAATAGTCAGGACTTACATAAAAACCAACATCACCTCCTGCTCCAATATCTGCATAAACAAATCTCCCGGAAAATACCGAAATAATTATTGCAAGAATAAGAAATTTTCTATTCATCATACCAGCCTTAAAAAGATATAAAAAATACTGCTTATAAAATTTTCATCATATTAACACGAGAACGAAAAATATGCTATTATCAGTTACATGAAACGAAAAGCCATATCATTTCTTATATTGATTTTTGCACTTTCCAGGATTTCTTCAAACGAACACAAATTCAACAAAATATTTTTATGGAGAAATGTTGACGGAATGGAATTGAACATAAGGGACACAATTCTTTACATTCCAAAAGAAATTCCTGAAACAGAAAACAATATGGCTGTCATAATATGCCCAGGAGGAAGCTATCATCATCTTGGAATGAAGCACGAAGGTTTCTGTACGGCAAACAAAATGCTTGACAAGGGAATTATTGGAATCGTACTCAGATACAGAGTTTCATATAACGGCCATCATCACCCGGCAATGCTTGAAGACTTGCAGATGGCAATAAAATACGTAAGGGAAAATGCAGAAGTTCTCCATGTTGATAAAAATAAAGTCGGTGCAATTGGATTTTCTGCGGGAGGGCATCTTGTCTTGATGGCTGGAGCTTTTGGCGATAATCAAAATGAACTTGAAAAAATCGGATTACGAACAAAAGAATCCCTTAGGCCAAATTTCATAATGCCAATATATCCTGTTGTTTCCATGCAGGATGATATAGCACACAAGCGTTCAAGAAAAAGTCTGCTTGGAAGACATCCGTCAGAAGAAATGAAGCAAAAATATTCTATGGAAATGCAAATTCCAAACGACATGGTTCCGATATTTCTTCTTGCTTGCAAAGACGATTCAGTAGTTTTATTTGAAAACAGCGTACGGCTTAATGACATGCTCAATGAAAAAAACATTTCCCATGAATTCCATTTTTATGAAAAAGGAGACCATGGATTTGGAATGGCTGATGATGAAATGATGAAAAGAACATCATGGGACACGGCACTTTTCACATGGCTTGAACAGTTCATGTGAAAACATATTTATAGCAAATGACGAAACTTATCAGAAATCTGGAATGGCTGATGATGAAATGATGCCCAACAGCAGCATCAAAAGATATATGTTCCGATTTAATTTTTTTTCCATTCGCACATTTTTGAAACCATATCTTTTATCAGGTCTTTTTGATTTTCTGGAAGTGAGTCAAGCTGTGAAATAAATGTGGAATATTCACGATACTTTTTAATATCTACGCCTTCATTTTTTAAAGAATGATTTTCGCCTGTTACAAGATATTCAACGGAAACATTTAAGACTTTTGCGATTTTTACTGCGGTATCTGCGGAAGGAGTTGAGCCAAGTTTTATTCCTTGTCCAATATTAGTTAGACTAAATCCGCATTTATTTGCAAGATAAGTTCGATTTATTCCGAGATAATCCAGTTCATTATCAACTCGTTTCCAAAAATCACTCATGTAAACAATATCTAAGAAATTTCTGATTTTTTCGCCCAAAACTGTATTTTTTCTGACATTACTATGTTATACTAAATAATTACTGAGTCAAAAATAATAAAATCAGTTTTTAACAAGTTATTTAGTGAGAAACAAATGCAAGACATCAAACAATCTCTAATCGAAGAAATAAATAAACGGGTTCAGGACAAAATCCTTGAACCGACAAATGCGGAGCTTCTTATAAAACTTATAAAAAATGCAGAATCAAATGATGAAGCCATAAATATTGCGGCTTTGGGAACAACTTACAAGCGCACAGGCCTGCATTTTAGTTATCGTATGGAAAAAGAACAAATGACGGACAGCATTAAATATTTCAAGAAAAATGAAGAGCTTTCTTTCCACACAGACGACGCAAAACCTGTAAACAAACTGATTATTGGCGACAACTATCAGGCGTTGCAAAATCTTTTGATTCAGTACAAAGGCCAAATCGATATAATTTATATTGATCCGCCTTACGGCAAAGACAGCATGGGTGAATTTGCCAAGACCAATTACACAAATGCCATTACCCGCGACAATCTGCTTTCCATGCTGTACCCAAGATTGATTCTTGCAAAACAACTTTTATCTGACGAAGGCGTAATTTTCTGCAGCATTGATGATAAAAATCAGGCGTATGTGAAGTGTTTGTTTGATGAAGTGTTTGGGGAAGAAAACTCTGAAGGTCAAATTCATTGGCGAAGACGACATAATCAACCTAATGATAAAACAAAAATGATTGGTATAGTCGCAGAGCATATTCTCGCTTTTTCTAAAAATCGTGAAGCTCACAAGTCATTTGGAATAGGAAAAATCGGTTTAACTGGAAAGTTTTCAAATCCTGATAATGACCCAAAAGGAGACTGGGCTTCAAAACCGTGGAAAGTAGGAAGTTCACAAGGAGGCTGTAAATATATTATAGAAGCACCCAATGGGCA
>JAZQMW010000105.1:0-18403 GCA_045627025.1 Treponema sp.
CTTTCGGTGAAGACGAGATAGAAAAAGATCCGTTTGAAGACCATGAGGATTTTGAAGAGCCAGAAGTATTCGAGGACGAAAAATTTGCAGGCGAAGAAGAAATTCTTGAAGAAAATCAGATGTCAGAAAATGATGAAAAAGAAGATGAAAATCCTTTCGGTGAAGACGAGGTAGAAAAAGATCCGTTTGAAGACCATGAGGATTTTGAAGAGCCAGAATTATTCGAGGATGAAAAGTTTGCAGGCGAAGAAGAGATTCTTGAAGAAAATCAGATGTCAGAAAATGATGAAAAGGAAGATGAAAATCCTTTCGGTGAAGACGAGATAGAAAAAGATCCGTTTGAAGACCATGAAGATTTTGAAGAGCCTGAAGTATTCGAGGACGAAATAGATGGCGAAGATGATGACGAATTTGATGAACCATATACTGCTTCCCGGGCAGGAGAGCGTGATTTTGACCCTGATTCAAAGAGCCTTGAAGATGTGTTTTCAAAGCTTACGGAAGATGCGAATAAGGTTGTTGAAAAGAAAATCATTGCCGAATCATCTCAAAAAATGTCAGATATTGCAAAATCGCTTGCATCGCTTGATGCAGGACACAGAAGTTCCATGCCTGTGACACCTGTTGCAAAAGAAGAAACAGCTCCCTGTGAAACTCATGGCATTGAAAGTGGTTTTGAAAAGATAGTTGATGTGACGGAAACTGCTTGCTACACAGATGAAAATGGAATTTCAGAGCCAATAAAGCTTCCTCAGGTAAAGCCTCACAGGACGGGAACATATTCCATTCCTACAAATCTTCTTACAAGCTATGATGAAAATCCGTATTGGATAGTTGATGAAGAGACAACTCAGGCTGCAAAAAACCTTAAGGAAACATTGAATGAATTTAAGATAAATGCGGAAGTAACAGGAATCAGGAAAGGACCTGTTGTAACAATGTTTGAGCTTTTGCCGGCTCCAGGCGTAAAACTTTCGAAAATTGTAGGTCTTGCCGACAATATTGCACTTCGCCTTGCCGCACAGTCTGTCAGAATAGTTGCGCCTATTCCTGGAAAGCGTGCCGTTGGTATTGAAGTTCCAAATAAAAATCGCGCAATTGTAAGTTTCCGTGAATGCATCGAGCAGCAGAGAAAAGAATGGACCAAAATGGCAGTTCCCGTAATACTTGGAAAAGACATAGAAGGCGAGACGCAGATAATGGATCTTGTAAAGACGCCTCACCTTTTGATAGCAGGTTCAACCGGTGCCGGAAAATCCGTGTGCGTAAACAGCATGATTCTTTCCATTCTTTACAAAAGAAATCCTCATGACGTAAAACTTATCCTCATAGACCCGAAAATCGTTGAGCTTAAGCTTTATAACGGAATACCTCATTTGCTGACACCTGTAATAACTGAACCGAAAAAAGCAATGCAGGCACTCCAGTATTGTCTTTGTGAAATGGAACGCCGGTACGCAGTCCTTGATTCCATGGGATGCAGGGACGTGTCATCATACAATAGAAAAATTGTGGAACAGCATATCGCCACGGAAAAAATACCTTATCTCATTGTAATCATCGATGAATTTGCAGACCTCATGGCTACTACGGGAAAGCAGCTTGAAGGCGTTGTCGCAAGACTCTGTGCAATGAGCCGTGCTGTCGGAATACATCTTGTGCTCGCAACCCAGAGACCTTCAGTTGACGTAATTACGGGTCTCATCAAGGCAAACATTCCAAGCCGAGTTGCATTCATGGTTGCCGCAAAAATGGATTCGAGAATCATTATTGACCAGGTTGGTGCCGAAAAGCTTCTTGGAAAAGGCGACATGCTTTATGCCAGTGCGACAGATCCTTTCCCTGTAAGAATCCAGGGTGCGTTTATTTCTGATCAGGAAGTTGAAGATGTTGTCGAGGCTGTAAAAGAGTGGGGTGAGCCTGAATATATAGATGACGAGATTTTCGTTGATGATGAAGAAGAAGGCGATGAAGGCGAGCAGATGTCTCTTTTTGGAGAAAGTGCCGACGATCCTCTTTATGAAAAGGCTTTGGATATTGTTGTGCAGGCAGGAAAAGCAAGTGCAAGTTATATCCAGCGAAGACTCAGCATCGGATACAACAGGGCCGCAAGACTTGTGGAACTTATGGAAGAGCGTGGAATTGTTGGACCTGCAAATGGAAGCAAACCGCGTGAAATAATACATATGCCATAAAGTTTTTGTGAGTGCATGAAATGCCTATTTGCATTTTTGCAAGCGTTTTTGGAAGTTACCTCTGAAAATTGCAACTTTTAGAGGTTCCCAATGGAATTTGGAGTACATCATGAGAAGAAGTTTAATTTTTGCATTGGTTTTGTCTTTGCTTTGTGTTTCTTTGGATGCCGCGGATTTTTATCAGTCGGATCAGAAACTTTCTCCGATTGAGTTTTCCAGGTCACGGGGCAAGCAGGAGATGCCGCCATTTGTCTTCAAGGAAACATGGGGATATATCATGGATTCCAGAAGTTATGAATTCGACATAAAGACAATGAAGGTGACCGATGCGTGTCTTTTTGGTGCATCAATAAATTCATTTGGAGAAGTTACAGGAATTCCTGTCAGAAGCAAGCATATTCCAAAAAAATATAAAGGCCGCGTACATCTTGTTTGTGCTGTAGACAGTCCTTCGATTGCACATTTCCTTCTTGAACCGAAGTATGGTCTTGACAGAAAGGCGATAGAAGCTCTTGTTGCAGGAAGCAGTCAATATGATGGATTGCAAATTGATTTTGAATCAATAAAAGCCCGTGATGGTGACAATTTCAGGAATTTTTTAAGGAATCTGAAAAAAGCTCTTCCAAAAGAAAAAATTTTTTCCGTTTGTGTTCATGCAAGAATGTCCACTTTGCAATCTGATGCGTATGATTACGCAAAGATTTCTGAAATTGTCGATAAGGTTTTTGTCATGGCATATGATGAGCATTGGGCCACAAGCAAACCAGGCCCTGTTGCAGGACTTGGCTGGAGCAGAAGGATAGCTGAGTATTCTCTTTCAGTCATTCCTGCGGAAAAATTTATAATGGGTCTTCCTTTTTATGGCAGAACATGGCAGGATGTCAACTACAGGACGGCATGGTATGAAAGCGGCATAAATAGAATCTGCAGGGAAAACAACGTTACGGAAGTAAGCAGAACTGATTATGTGCCTAATTTTACGTTCAAGACCGAAATAACGGTTACCGGATGGTATGATGATGAAAAATCTCTTACAGAAAGATGCCGAATGTGCCGCAGTCTTGGCATTTCAAATATAGGATTTTGGAGGCTTGGTCAGGAAAATCCCGGTTTTTGGAAAAACATCGAAATTGCCAAATAGAAAAAAGCGTGTTATATTTTAATGTGAGTCTCTGTTTTTGTTGATGAAATTCGTCTAAAATTCATTTTTGAGGCTACAATTTATAGCAAGGAGTCTGTTTTGGACAATATTGAAAGTTCAGACATTCTGTCACAATATCAAAGTTTACAGCAGTCGGGTATGTTCAGTTCCGTTGAAAATCTCAAAAAAGAGAATAAGGAACTTCTGCGTATCATTGATGATGCTTCGGAATTGATTTCTTTGACAAATGTTGACTCCATGATTGATTTCATCATCAGCAAATTCCTTGATTATTTTATACCGGAAAATCTTGTTTTCATCATAAAGCCACCTAGAAGAAAACATATAAGGCAGTATTACTACCATAAGCTTGTTCTTTCGGATGATAGAATTTCCACGGAGTATTTTTCCCACTTCAAGATGTACTTTGACGAGACGATTAATCATGAGCAGTCTGGAAATGTTTACAGTTTCAAGGAATTGTATCAAAAGCTTCCTGGTGGAGTAATTGACGTTCCTTTCATGAATCTGCGTCCTTCTTTCATCATTCCTCTTGTTGCGATTGGCGGAACATATGGAATCGTAATAGTTTCAGATAAAATTACCGGAAATGAATTCAGCGAGCAGGAAATATCATACATGACAAGGATATTTTCATTCCTTTCGGTTACGATTCAAAATGGACTTCATTATGAAACATCCATAACTGATCCAAAAACTGGGCTTTATACGAATGATTTTTTCTTTTCTCGCATGAAAGATACCATTTCTTCCGTAAGGCGATATAAAACTTCAGGCGGCATGCTCATAATCGATATTGATTTTTTCAAGAAATTTAATGATACGTGGGGCCATCTTGTAGGTGACAAGGTTCTTGTTGCCATTGCAAACACATTAAAGAAAACTGTTCGCACGGAAGATTGTGTTGCCCGATTCGGAGGCGAGGAATTTTCAATCCTTCTTACCCAATGTACTGAATCTTCCATATATGTTGTTGCAGAAAGAATCCGTCATGCAATAGAAGATATTGTCATGTATGAGCAGGGACAGCAGCTGAAGATTACTGTAAGTGTCGGTGGGTGCGTCATTGAAAGCTATGAAGGTCTTACTCCACAGCACATATTCAAAAAGGCAGACCAGGCTCTTTATTATTCAAAGGAACATGGCAGAAATCAAAGCAATGTTTTCCGTTTTGGACTTCTGGATCTTGCAAAAATGCGAAGCGAGAGTTCTCCTGATTCTGAATGTGAAGGTGAGATTGAAAACATTGAATCCTGATGTGTAATGTGTCCCTCTAAGATGCGGGAGTTCTTGGAGCGATTTTTTCTGTCCTAAGGTTGATTAAAGATATCTTTCGTTATACAATTGAATTTGTAATTATTACTTATAATCGAGGAAAAATTTATGTCAATGATTATCTTAACTTTGAACTGCGGATCATCATCTGCAAAGTATCAGGTATATGACTGGGACAACAAGGAAGTTCTTGCAAATGGTGTTGTTGAGCGTATCGGTATCGATGGATCTTGCATTACTCACAAGGCAAAAGGAAAGAAGACTGAGCTTGAAAGCCCATGTCCAACACATAAAGAAGCAATTGAGCTTGTATTAAAGACCATCACCGACAAGGAAATCGGTGTTGTAAGCAATATGGCAGACATAAAGGCTGTAGGTCACCGTGTTCTTCATGGCGGAGACAAATTTACAAAGTCTGTTCTCATTACTCCTGAAGTTCTTGAGACATTCCGTTCCGTACAGGATCTTGGACCTCTTCACAATCCTGCAAACATCATGGGAATTGAGGCTGCACAGAAAGTTATGCCAGGTGTTCCTCAGTGTGCTGTTCTTGATACTGCATGGCATCAGACAATGCCACCTGAGACGTTCATGTATGCAATTCCTCAGGAATGGTACAAAAAATATGGTGCACGCCGTTACGGTTTCCATGGAACATCTTTCCTTTATACTGCAAAACGTGCCGCTGTTCTTCTCGGAAAAGATCCAAAAGATACAAACGTAATCATCTGCCACATTGGTAACGGTTCTTCTATGTGTGCCGTAAAGAACGGACAGTGCTATGATACTACAATGGGAATTACTCCTCTTGAAGGTCTTGTTATGGGTACACGTTCCGGAGACCTTGACCCAGCTCTTCCATTCTACATCATGAGAAAGACAGGAATGTCTGCTGACGAAATGGACAAGGCTCTCAACAAGAAATGTGGATGTCTTGGAATCACAGAAAAGTATTCTGACAGACGTGACATTGAAAATGCCGCAAAAAATGGTGATGAAAATTCAAAGCTCTGCATTGAAATGGAATCTATCCGCATAAAGAAGTATATCGGTGCTTTCATGGCTGAACTTGGTCATGTTGATGCCATCGTATTTACGGCAGGTGTTGGCGAGCACGGTCCATTGTTCCGCTTGAAGTCAACAACTGGTCTTGAAAATTACGGCATAAAGATTGATGAGCAGAAAAATGCCTTGAGCAACACAAGCAATGCAGAGACATGCATTTCTGCTGATGACAGCAAGACAAAGATTTCCGTTATTCCTACGGATGAAGGGCTTGTAATGACGGAAGACGCTTATGCCCTCATGAAGGGAACTTATGACGTTCATACAAAATTCAAGTATTCTTTCCAGGATCCTGCATATGTCAACAAAGCTCGTGAAGCTGGCTTGAAAGGCGATCTTGAAAAGCATCCTGAGCTTGCAAAAATTCTTGCAAAAGCAAAATAATAAAAGGCATCTCTAAAACCTATTTTTAGAGATGCCGCCGAGTTCCAAACCTTGAAATTACAAGGCTCGAAACGTCGCAATTTCAGAGAAACCTCCAAAAACTGAAGTTTTTAGAGGTTCCCTAAAAACTGAAAAATAATGTTTGCCATTCACCGTCTCTGTTTTTTTTGAGATGGTGATGTTTTATGCAAGCCAAAACCTTAATTGGGCATCTTTAAAAGAAATTGTTTTATGGAGATGCCCCTTTAAAGTTTCTATTTCATGCATGGGAGCATTTAAAAATGATTTTTTTCACAAAGTACATAAAGAACCGTCCTTTGGCGTTTGTTTCGCTGATTTTTATATTGATTCTTTATCTTGTGATGATTTTTGCTGATTTTTTTGCTCCATATTCTTCCAGAACGTCTTTTTCTGAAAATACGTTTCATCCTTCAAACATCGTGCTTTCCAAAAAGGGTTTTTGTGTTTTTGAATGCCGTGTGCTTGAGTCAACGACATGGCGTTATGCCAGGGTAAAGAATCTTGACCATAAGCTTTCATTTTTTGTTCATGGTGAGAAATACAAACTGCTTGGCTTTATTCCCACAGACGTTCATCTTTTTGGAACGGAGGATAGTTCTTATCCTGCATATTTGCTTGGCGCGGACAATCTTGGCCGTGACCTTTTCAGCCGCATAGTTTTCGGTTCCAGAATATCGCTTACAATAGGATTTGTGGCAAGTGGAATATCTCTTCTTCTTGCAATGATATTTGGCGGACTTGCGGGTTTTTACGGTGGAAAAACAGACTGGACCATCATGAGGCTTTGTGAATTCCTTATGCTTGTTCCAAGTCTTTATCTCATACTTTTTTTGCGCTCTCTTTTAAATACCAATATGGATTCAGGCACGGCTTACATGATGATTACGTTGATTCTTGCGCTTGTAGGGTGGCCTGGTTCTGCAAGAACACTTCGCGGCATGATACATGCAATAAAAACAGAAGATTTTGTGCAAAACGCTTTGCTTGAAGGTCAGCCGTCACTTTCAATCATTTTCAGCCACATAATTCCGCAGATTGCAAGTCTTCTCATCGTAAGCACCACTCTTTCCATACCTGGCTTCATAATGAGCGAAACAACACTTTCGTATCTGGGCCTTGGTATTGCAGATCCTTCCGTAAGCTGGGGATCGCTTATAAACAGGGATATATCCACGTTGAACAACTTAAAGAATTTCCCGTGGCTCTTAATTCCTGTATGGCTTCTTTTGGCCGTTACCCTTGCATTCAATTTCTTTGGTGATGCACTTAGGGATTATTTTGACCCAAACAGCATCAGTTTTTTCCGAAAAAAATCTTTTGTGAATTTTATCCGAAATGCCATGGATTGTGTTTTTTGCAAAAAAGCATCAAAATCCGATGTTTCGAAAATAAATCAAGAACCTGAAAGTTCAAATAATCTTTCAAATCAAGATGATGTCATTCTTTCCGTACAAAATCTCCATGTGACGATAAATGGATTCAAGGCTGTAAACGGAATAAGCTATGAACTTAAAAAAGGTGAGATACTTGGAATTGTCGGTGAAAGCGGAAGTGGAAAATCTGTTTCGTCTACGTCAATTCTTGCGCTTCTTCCAGGAAAAGTTGAGGTTGAGGGAAATATTTTCTTTGAGGGAACGAATCTTACGTCTCTTTCTGAGTCCGACATGAGGCCTTTCCGTGGCAGAAAAATTGCATACATATTTCAGGAACCGGGTCGCTCTTTTGATCCTCTGCAGAATATTGAATCCGTGTTCAGGGAAACGCTTCTGAATTATAATCCTGATTTTACAGATGATGAATGCAGGCAGAGAACTGTAAATCTCTTGAAGGAAGTGGGGCTTCCAGATCCTGAGAGCCGATTGAAAAACTTTCCGCACCAGTTTTCAGGCGGACAGCTTCAGAGAATAAGCATTGCTCTTGCGCTTTCTGAGGAATGTGAGCTTCTTATTGCCGATGAACCTACAACTGCCCTTGATGTCACGATTCAAGCCCAGATTGTGAAACTTCTTTTGGATTTGCAGAAAAAACGAAAGCTGTCAATCATATTCATAAGCCATAACATAGACTTGGTGTCAAAAATTTCAGATGAAATGATTGTGATGTTTGCAGGAAAAATCATGGAAAGGGGAAAATCTTCATCCATCGTGAATAATCCCCAGCATCCTTATACAAAGGCACTGCTTGCGTCGAGTCCAAAGTTTGGCTCTCATTATTCATCTTCTCGTCTTTCATGCATTTCTGATGATGACAGGAACAGGTGGAGAAGTTTAAGTTAAGATGTTTATTGTTTTCGTTAATTTTGCAATGTTATGTATGGGGAAAATATGAAAAAAATTTTTGCTCTTTTTTTAATTTCATTTATATCTTTCAATCTTTTTGCAAAGAATCTTTACATCATTTACAGTCCTGAAAAAACAGAAGAAGAACTTGCTGATTATCCTGAATACATATTGAGGAATCGTGTTGCTGAAAACTTAAAGGAATACGGAAAATCTTGCGGAATAGATGTCATTGCGTGTTCAAGAAGCACTTTATATCCAAATTTCAACTTTGACCATGAAAAGATGACTCTTGAAATTGCTGATGGCATCATGTATGAATTTTCGTATGCACCTCTTGTTTATGGAGAATATATCAAGAACATCTATTCAGTTTACGATTTTGAAAGTGAAGATTTCATTCGCCTTGTGGATACTTTTACAATGCTTGCTGAAAGCATCCTTCCTTATCTTGAAAAATGTGAAGAACATGTTTTGTCACCTTCAATCATTGATGTTGTTGATGTTTCAAATGGCCATGAAAACATTTCATCGTCGCCTGCAGGAAAAATTGCCGCACATGATGACTATTCTTTTTCTGTAGTGAATTATGCCCCTGTTTCCTTGGTGAATTATGACATGTATGGAAACATGACTTTAAATCTTTTGGAAAAGCTTTCAATTGAAGAGACCAAGACTTCGGGAATATGGAAAATCTGTTCTTCTGACGGAAATAATACTGTTGTTGCGAATTCAAATTTCAATTATGTTTATGATGTCAAAAATCCATGTGAACTGAACGTAAAAGTTTCCAAAAACACATATCCACTTTGGAAGCCGGACATGTTTAACCTTTCCAATTCTGGAGAACTTTTTTCTTTTGATTATGGGTTGAAGAAAATTTCTGTTACCGACCGTGATTCTGGACGAATTTTTTCAAACAGCTTCATACAATGTGGAAATACGGAAAGCATCAGGGTGAATTCAGCAGATGATTCTGCCATCATTCTTGCGGGAATCCTTTATGTTTTTAATCCAAACGGCATTTTAAAGAAGTGCATTCCTGTATGTTCTACATTGCAGCATGATTTTAACCAGACTTTGCATGCATATAATGATGACGGTTCTTTTGTTTATGAAGATAAGGAAGATTTTTCAAGACGAAAATTTGCGTATGTCGGTGCCGATGGAAAAAAGAAATGGCAGCTTGAGCTTTCTGAAAATCTTGCTGACTTGAATTTTTTTGACTATAGGAAAAATATAATTTACATGCGTGATTCTGCTGGGCTTATATACCGCTTTTTTGATGAAAACGGAAATTTGCCGGATTTTTTTAAGAATCTTCAGAAACATACTTTGAGAATTCTTGAGGATAGATTCAAGAATAATGATGAATATGTGAACCTTGCGGAAGAATATTTGGCTCATGGCGGAAAAGTTTTTGCAATGAATTCCTATAAGAAATATCTGGAATTAAGCCGTGCCGATTCAAAAATTTCTGAAAAGAAATTCCTTGTTGAAGTTGAATTGATGAAAAGGAAAATAAAGAACCAGACGGAGAAAGTGCTTTCCCTTTATGAGGAGCAGGGAAAATATTCTGCAAAGTCGGAATTTTATAAGGTAATTCCTGAGATAGAAAAGCTCATGAAGCAGGTTCCGGGTGACAGGGAATTGATTTCCTATTATCAGGCTCTTGTTGATGTTTTTGATGAAGGAGCATCGTCATCTTTTGTTTCTGATATTGAAGTGGAAAGTGTAGAAATTTCTTCTCTATTTCCAGCCCTTCAAAATTTTTATGCAAAAAATCCAGCTGGAATCATGACGCTGAAAAATTCTTCTTCAAGTGAATTAAAAAATCTTTCTGTATCATGCAGCCTGAAGAATTTCATGGATTATCCGACAGAATCAGAAGTTGTGAAAACCCTTGCTGCCGGTGCTTCAGTTGATATTTATCTTAAAGTTGTCTTGAATAATAGGGTTTTCGAGCAGTCTGAAAATTCAGATGTCCAGATGATGTTTTCTGTTCAGTATGAGCTTGACGGAAAGAAAAAAAAGCTGAATCTTGTTCGTCCGGTGACAATGTACAAGAAAAATGCAATCACATGGGATGAAACTGCCATGGTTTCCTGTTTTATACTTCCCAATGATTCCACAGTCACAAAGTTTTCATTCAGTGCGCTTGACGTTGGATTGAAAGATGAAAGAGTGCTTTTTACAAAGAACTTTAATTCGGCCATGAAGCTTGTAAATGCAATAGGTTCAATTCCCCTGAATTATGTTCATGACCCTGTTGTGTCCACATCGGATCTCATGTGCAGTGCTTTTTCAATTGATACGGTGAGGTTTCCTTCCGACACATTAAAATTTAAGGGCGGAGATTGTGATGACATGACCACGTTGTTTTGTTCCGTACTTGAGAGTGCAGGAATTCAGACAATGCTCATAACCATTCCGGGACACATTCTCGGTGCATTTAAACTTGGAGCAAAGGAAAATTTCTTTTGGAAAAATCTTTCAGATGAATACGCAACTTTAAGCTTGAATGGAGAACTTTGGATTCCCATAGAGACTACCGTCATGTCGAAGGGATTCCTTTATGCCTGGAAAACCGCATCGTCAGAATTAAAAGACAAAAAATGCATAGAGGAAATGATTGTTGTGGACGAGCAGCGGTCTCTTTATCCTCCTATTTCTGCAAATATTGATGAGGAAAAAGTCATCTTTGATAAAGATGCAGATGTTGCTTTTTTGGAATCAAATCGATTTGACATCAGAAGTTTTGTGGATGCTGAGCTTTCAAGGCTGTCATCTTTTGCAAATAAAGCCAGTGAGATGAATGTTATAGCAAAGACATATCATGGAATCGATTATGATGAAAAGGCAATTGAGTTTCTTTCAAAAGCCCTCGAGCTTGATGGAAATTATGCTCCTGCAAGAAAAAATCTTTCTGCCATTCAGAATATGAAAAAGGAACAGACTTATATTGCAGGCGGGAAAACTTCATCATCTTCGGGACGTGCATCAGAAGTTGAAAGCGACTTCGACTGGGAGGAGTAGTGGATATCTGTTCATTTCTTGAAAACATGTGTTTTGGGGAAATGAATAAAGGGCATCTCTAAAAATAGGTTTTTAGAGGTTCCCTAAATATCCAGATAATGTTTTTTTTAGCGCAAAACTGTTCCCCTGAAAACATCCCTGATTATTTCCACTTCGACTGGAAGCTTTTTTTCTTCCATGGAATTTTTTTTCTGTTCAAGTGTAATTTCAAAGAAAATCTGTCTTGAGTATATTCTTGATAGGATTTCACTGATTTTGCCAACTTGTTTTTGTATTTGCATGAATTCAAATGAATTTCCTGAAACTGCCGATATTTTGTCGCCATTCAGTGTCCATGATGTTGTCTGCATGAGGTTGCTTGCGAGCATGGCATCGTTTACCGAAAGTTCCGCAATGATGGATTCCTTTACCGTATCAATTTTTTCAAGGTCAATTTCAACATGGCTGAAAACAGAACTTGTCTTTTCTCTTTCTGATTCATCAATATAGCTTTCGGCTATGTTTTGCTGTTTTTCTTCATCTGAAAGCTGATTCTTTGGTTGTTCTTCTTTTGCCTCATCCATGAAATTTTCATCGTCAAGAATTGTTGCCTCAGCTTCTGCTTCCGCTTCTGAAAGTGTTTCTTCCGGAATGTCGAGTGCGCTGAACCTCATAAGCCCGTTTGGTATGGGGTCTATTTTTATTTTTTCCTTTTGAGGTGCTTCTGCTTCCTTTTTTTCTAAAGCGTTTGGCGCAATTTGATTTTCCTGGATTACAATTTTTTCTGTTTTTTCGGACTGTTCTTTCTGCATTGAAAAATCTTTAGCGTCAGATTTTTGCTCATTCGTGGAGGAATGTGATGTCACATCATTTTTTTTTTGTACGTCGCTTTTATTTTCCGTAACAGTAATCGTACGTTTTTGTGATGTCGATGAAAGAATCGGTTTTACTGCATCGATTGTTCTTTTTACATCGAGAGGACTTACATAATCTTTAAGCCAGCAAAGCCTGCTTATGGAAAGTTCAAATTCGTACCTTGGATTCAAAGAGTATCGTATGTCCCTGTAAAGCTGCATGAAAATGCTGAGTGCCCGTTCAATCTGTACGCTGTTCCATGCATCAACAACATCTTTGCTGTATCGTTCTGCACTTTGTCCAAGCAGTGATTCTTTTTTTACGCCGCTTTTTATGAGTAGCAGTGAGCGAAGGTATTCCGTGCAGTTGGAGATGAGCTGCTCAATGCTTACTCCGTTTTGAAGATATTCGTCAAGTTTCAAAAGTGCAGACTCTGCGTTTCCGCATACACATAAGGTGAAAAGTTCATTAAGCCTGTCTATGCCTACAAGTCCAAGCTTGTCACGTATTTTGTCATAAGTGATTTCACCGTCACTGAATGCCGCTACCTGATCAAACAGAGTGTATGAATCGCGCATGCTTCCGCCAGCTTCCCTCGCAATCCAATACAATGCCTCGTTTTCTGCCTTGATTCCAAGTTCTTTTGCCGCAAGAGAAAGCTGTTCCTTTACTTTTTCCACCGGTACAAGCCTGAAATTGAACTGCTGGCATCTTGATTTTATGGTTGCCGGTACTTTTTGCAGTTCTGTCGTGGCAAAAATGAAAATGCAATACGAAGGTGGCTCTTCTATTGTCTTTAAAAGTGCATTGAAAGCACTTGTCGAGAGCATGTGGACTTCATCAATTATGTAGATTTTGTATCGGCAGCTGTTTGGTGGAAACAGAACTTCATCTTTTATCTGCCTTACATCATTTACGCTTGTGTTTGATGCACCGTCTATTTCTATTACATCAAGGCTTGAGCCTGCCGTTATTTCTTTGCATGCAGAGCATTGTCCGCAAGGGGTTGCTGTAGGCCCTTTTTCGCAATTGAGTGCCTTTGAAAGAATTCTTGCCGTTGATGTTTTTCCACATCCTCTTGGGCCTGAAAAAAGATATGCGTGTGCAATTTTCTTTGATTGTATTGCGTTCTTGAACGTTTCGGCCACAAATTCCTGACCGACAAGATTTTCAAAACTTTGAGGACGACGGCGTGTCGCTGTAACTTCGTATGCCATGTTACCAATTATAAATGTAAGCAGTCATATTTTCAAGTGGACACGAAGCTAAAATATATGCCTCGAAAAAACGACTTGTTTTGTTTAATCTTATGGAAACACTGATGTCTGCGAATCGTGAAAAACAGGGCTTTGCATGATTCTCTTGGGAAGCGATGGTTGATTTCACATCAATTAATCAGCACTTTCTTATTGATGATGTTTTGGAAGTTTGACTGTGTTTTGGTGCAAAACTGCAAAATCCATGCTTATATATCATTTTGCAGCATTGATTCATGTAATTTTTCTAGCATGCAGGATGCAAAAATCCCTAAAAACCTGAAATTTTACGCAAGAATGCATTTGATTCAAGTTTTTAGGGATGAAATTGTTTTTTTCAAAGAATTACTCTGCGTTTTCTCTTTGTGCGTTCTGAGCCTTGAGCTTGTCTCTGCTTTCAATTTCCCTGTTTACGGCATTCATTGCCTGGATGGCCTTTGGATTTCCTGTAGTGCGTGATATTTCCTGAAGAAGGTCTCTTGCTCCTTCAAGGTCACCGAGAGCCTGTGTAAGAAGTGCCTGATTGTAACCTGCTTCCATATATCCTTTTTCTTTGTAAAGTTTTTCGAAAAGGTCTTTGGAACTTTTAAGGTCTCCGTTCTTTGCAAGCGTGTTTGCATTTTTCATCATAGGATCTTTTGTCTTGTCCTTCATGAAAGTGAGGTATACGGTTTCTGAATACGGCTGAATCTGGTGTGTGATTTCCGTTGTGATTTGGCTGAGTTCTCCTTTCAGAACGTCAACTGTGTGAGGAACCTGGTGCTTGTTGTCATAGTTGCTTGAATTTACTTCGATGTTCCTTACCTTGTATGCTATTATTGTATTTGTTTTGGATTCTATGATTTCGTAAACGAGTGTTGCCGTGCATTTTCTGTAGTATACGTCAACAAAATATTCGTTGTCGTCATCATCTTTTCTTTTTTCTGTTTTTGATTCGATTGAGTCTCTGAAATTCTGGAATTTTCCCGTAAGATATGCGTCACAAGGTGCATTTTCTCCGGCTGTAAGCTTTGTCTGTACTGCATTTGCCGTTACAAACTGATAATATCCGCTTGATGCGATGGAGCCTGAAAGCTTTGTCGTAAGTTCTGTAGCAACTTCTGAAAGTTCTCGGTTTTTTTCTTTGTTGTCTACCGTGATGCTGAAAAGACCCAGAATGTTAACTGATGTTTCTGATTTTGAATCGTCTGAAATCTGGAATGGCAGAACAGAAATGCTTTTTGCACCGTTCATGTTGAGTTCTGCAGGACGCTGTACTACAGTGCTGATTGTTGTTGCACATCCGAACATGGAAAGTGCAGCCAATGCAATAGCGGCTTTTTTTGCTAAAATGTTTTTCATTTTAACTCCTCTTTTGTTTTATTTTGCTGATAAGTACATATCAATTTATATCAAAAATGTCCGAATATCAAGCAAAGTGTAAAAAATAAGTAACTATATTCAGCACAATAATGACAAAATTCATAAATTCATGTTTATGAACTAAAAAAAAATTATATATCTTTATAAAGAAAAAAAAGTAAATCATTGCATAAAGTCGACAAAATAAGTAATATCGTATCGAGCTTTTGCAGATTCATTTTTCAAAGAAATTGCGAACAATTCTTGACGCTGTCATAAAAATGCCAGTGTGAAAATTTATGTTTTATCATTGTTTTTTTAAGGGAGAATCACGTGAGAAAAAATTATCTCGATAACATTCGAATTCTTTGTATCTGTGTTTTGATTCCATATCATTGTGCCATGGCATTTAATGCTTTTAATGAGCCGAACTATATTTTCTTTACAGAAAGTAAACTTGCGACATCGTTTGTTCTTTTTTTCTCGCCTTGGTTTATGCCGATTCTTTTTACAATTTCAGGAATAAGTGCAAAATATTCTCTTGAAAAACGAGGATTCAAGCATTTCTTTTTGGAACGCGTAAAGAAAGTCTTGATTCCTTTTTTTGCTGGAATTTTTACAGTCTGTCCATTTCTTGCATATGTTGCGGACAGATTTCATAATCATTATAGCGGAACTTTTTTTGAACACTATAAAATTTTCTTTTCAAAAGTGACGGATTTTACAGGATACGATGGATTTTTTACGCCGGGACATTTGTGGTTTCTCATGTTTTTATGTGTTGCATTAATTTTTTGTTTTCCAATAATTCTTTTGCAAAAGAAATTCTTTCCATCATTCTCTTGTAAAAAAATTAGTGTCCTGGGAATTGTTCTTTTGGGCATTCCGGCTTTTTTATGTCATTTTGTTCTTGATTTTGACGGAAAAAGCATGGGGTATTGTTCGGTTCTTTTCCTTTTGGGATATTATGTTTTTTCTGAAGATTCTGTTGAAGAAGTTCTTAAAAAATACAAAGTCTGGCTTTTTTCATTTGCCATGCTTTTAACAATAGTAAGATATTGTTTTTGTGCGTTTTTTCAAAACTCTTTTCCTGTTCTGCATTATGTTTTGCATCAGCTGATAATGTGGTTCATGCAGCTTGGTGTCCTTGCCGTTTTTGCTGAATGTTTTAATGGAACAAATAAGGCTCTGAACTATTTGAATCGTACGTCATTTGTTTTTTACATCCTTCATTTCCCGATTCTGCTGGTATGCCAGCTTGCATTTTATGATTTGACGGGAGAATATGTTCTTTCATCTGCACTTTCGATTGTTTTGACTTACGCTTGTACTTTTGCCTTGTCTGAAATCGTTAAGCGCATTCCTGTAATCAATTTTCTGTTTGGAATAAAAAATGCACATTGAGGTACTTATGCGAAAGTTTTTCATGATTTTTTTGACATTTGCCTTTGTCGCAAAACTTGCAGCTCAAGATCCTTGCGAAGGCTATTGGTTAAGTTTTGATGAAAAAACTAATGAAATTACTGCAGGCTGGAAATTTTATATAAACGAACACGGCGATATGGAAGGAATTATTGTCTATTCTCCAGGCTGTGACATCGGAACAATTGCTGATGGATGCAGGAATTTGCAGCGGGATAAAGAGTTTCCGGTTTCTGGTGAATTTTCAAAAATGAAAGTAATGTATGAAATTCCATGGATTTATAACCTAAAAAAAAACAAAAGACGACATTTGAGAAAACGGGTTTATAATTGACTGCGGTGAAGGAAAAAAATACAAATGCAGAATTTCCTTTCAGAAAGCTGACGGTAAAAAATATGCAGACGATACTTTGGTTATGAGAGGTTCTTTGGGACCTGTCGGCCGCTCCCAGCACTGGAAACGCCCTGATGTCAAATGTGTTGAAAACCTAAAAAAACGTGCAAAAGCCATTGAAGATTTTATTGAAATGATTGGACCTTGTAAAATTGAATAGATTCTTTGAAGAAAATAATACAGAGGTATGATTTTGAAAATTATCGAAACAGAAAGATTGGTTCTCCGCAATTTTGAAGAAAGCGATTATGATGATGTTTATGAATTTCTTTCAGAGCGCAAATATGATGATTTTGAAGCGTATCCAGACATCACTTATGAAAACGGAAGGGAGCATCTTGAATATCGTGTTGGAAATGATGAGTTTATTGCCATTGAACTCAAGGAAAACAAAAAAGTAATTGGAAACATTTACTCTGGAAACCGTGATTTTTTTTCAAAGGAAGTCGGATATATTGTGGGCAAGAAATTCCAAAGAAAAGGTTATGGCATGGAAGCATTGAAGGCCGTCATTAATAATGGCTTTAAGTCTGGGGTGCACAGATTTTTTGCGGAATGCAATTCTTTGAATGAATGTTCCTGGAAATTTTTGGAAAAGGCAGGTTTTGAACGCGAGGCATTTTTTAAGAAGAATGCTTTTAGAAAAAAGGATGAAAATGGAAATCCTCTTTGGCAGGATACTTTTGTTTATGCACTTTTGAATGAAGCTGATTTGTAAAATAAAAGAAGTTTTGGCTGTTGTGCTTTGGTAAAATAACTTTGGCATGTGGTGTTTTATGAAATACGTTCCTAATGTTTTGTCTTTTGTAAGAATTCTTTTGTCGGCAGCTTTGATTTTTACAAAAACTTTTAGCATGATGTTTGTCATTTTGTATGTTGTTGCAGGCTTTACGGATATGATTGATGGGGCAATTGCGAGAAAGTTCAATGCATGTTCTGAGTTTGGTTCCAGGCTGGACAGTGTTGGTGATTTCATATTTGTTGCAGTTTGCATTCCCAAGTTTTTTTGCGCATTGGAAATTCCTTTTTGGACATGGATCTGCATTTTTGTTATTGCATTCATAAAAATAAGCAATTTGGTTTTCAGCAGGATAAAATATCAGAAATTTTTAATGCTCCATACGATTCCAAATAAAATAACAGGTTTTGTGCTTTTTTTGTTTCCTCTGATTTTACTATTTATTGATATAAAATTTGCTGCCATTCCTGTATGTGCCTTGGCTTTTTTTGCTGCCCTGCATGAAGGATTTGTACTTCAAAAAAGATGAAAAGGGCTGAAATTTCAAGAAACAAAAAAAGTTAAAAAAAAATTAAAAAATCATTAAAGTAAAAGGGATTGCCTCCGAAATTTATGGTATAGGGTAGTGAAGCCCATCGGGCAAGTGTTCATGAGGAATGCTTACGACCCTTATATCTTTGATGTAGGAGATAAAATATGGTTATTAATCACAACATGAGTGCAATGTTTGCACAGCGTTCAGAAGGCTTGACAGAAGTTAAGACACAGAAAAACATGGAGAAACTTTCTTCAGGTTTGAAGATTACTCGTGCCGGAGACGATGCTTCAGGATTGGCAGTATCTGAGAAGATGCGCGCACAGATCCGTGGCTTGAACAAGGCTTCAGAAAACGCAAAGAATGGAATTTCTTTCATTCAGACAACAGAAGGATATCTCCAGGAAACTGAAGAAATCGTTCAGCGCATTCGTGAATTGGCAGTACAGTCAAGCAACGGTATTT
>JAZQMW010000106.1:0-3858 GCA_045627025.1 Treponema sp.
GTATGAAACGCCGCTTTTGCCAGACTGGCTGTTGATCCTGATGATTCCCTCGTATTCGCGTCCTATGTCATGGGGGTCAATCAAAAGGTACGGAACATTCCACGGAGAATCGCTTTTCATCTCTTTTCTTGCAAGAAGGGCTTTTTTTATGGCATCCTGATGGCTTCCTGAAAATGCGGTAAACACATACTCCCCGGCATACGGAGTTCTTGGAGAAATGTCCATCTGCGTGAAATTAGTGTACATTGATGCCGTGTCCATGAGATTTGAAAAATCAAGGTGTGGATCTATGCCCTGGCTGAACATGTTGAGGGCAACGTTCACAATGTCAAGGTTTCCGGTTCTTTCGCCGTTTCCAAAAAGGCATCCCTCCACCCTGTCGGCACCCGCAAGAAGCGCAAGTTCGCATGACGCAACCCCTGTTCCGCGGTCATTGTGGCAGTGCGTCGATATTATGACGTTTTCCCTGTCTGAAATGCTTGACGCAAAATACTCGATTGCATCCGCATAGACATTCGGCATGTAGCATTCAACAGTTGTCGGAAGGTTGAAGATGATTTTCCTTTTGCCAAACGTGCCCCATTCCTTTCTTACGGCCTCGCAAATTTCAACCGCATAGTCAAGCTCGGTATGGGAAAAACTTTCAGGAGAATATTCAAGCGCAATGCGTTCCCTGTCGCTTTCTTCAAGGCATGACTTTATGCACCTGACACCTTCTACAGAAAGCCTTTTTATCTCATCCTTTGTCTTTCCAAAAGTATATGAACGCTGTGCAGGTGATGTTGACGTATAGAGGTGAAATATGACGCTGTCGCATCCCTTCACGGCCTCCACTGTTTTTTCCACAAGCTCTTTTCTTGCCTGGCACAAAACCTGTATCGTAACGTCTTTCGGGATTCTTTTTTCTTCTATGAGCCTTCTTATGAAAACATACTCCGTTTCGCTTGAAGACGGAAAACCGACTTCGATTTCCTTAAAGCCAAGTTTTACGAGCATGTCAAAAAATTCAAGCTTCCGCTCAACATCCATTGGCGTTGAAAGGGCCTGGTTGCCATCCCTCAAGTCAACGGAACACCATATGGGAGCTTTCGTGATTCTGTTTGACGGCCATTTTCTTTCCTTTATTGTTACCCCGAGTTCTACCGGTGAATACTTTTCTGGATTCATTTCACTTACTTCCACAGATTTTGTAATCCCCCAAAACATGGAGGCAATGTCAAGGGCATCTTGCCAAAATGCAACTTTCAGGAGTTTTCCTTAAAAACACGCACAGGTTTCATGCGAAAACAAAAGATGACCGAAAACATGCAGGGAGACTTTCAAGACTCCCGAAACAAAATGCATTCCGGGAATTCCGCAATCATTTCTACCTGAGTTTCTTGAAAAGCTTGTCAAGACTTGCGGTAAACTCTTCCGTATACCCCCTAAGGTTTTTCAGGAAACTGTTGTCATCAATGACACCAAGCACGGCTTCTTTTTCTGCCTGGTTTCTGAACGTTATGGATCTGAAAAAATCCGTAAAATCCTTTTCCCTTACAGATACAGAAGATTCAAGCATGTTCACGGCAACGAATGCAACATCATTTTTTATGTCGTCATAATCATGTTCCGTGAATTTTGCAATTTCCCTGTCATAAAGCTGTTCAAGAATGTACACTGAATAACTTGCCTTGTAATCAGTGTAGTTATTCTGGCATTCATCATAAAATGCATGGACTTCATCCCAGCTGTTGATTTTGCCATATTTTATCAAGCTGAAAAGCTCCATGACCTTTTCTTCAGGAATAATCTGTCCTCCGGCATTTATCCACTTCGTATAAAGCGGCATCTTCTCGATTCTTGCTATGTCTTCAAGAGTCAATGACTCCTTGTTGTTCTTGAGCGTCCATTCCAAAAGGCTTTCGATTGCAAAATACTTGAGCACCCTTCTGTATTCCCTGTATCCCTGTGCAGGCTTGCATATGAGGGCACCATGCTTTTTCTGGCACCTGTCATCGGACAGATAGAATTTTGCATCCGGATTCTGATGGAGGTAATCCCTTGCAATTTCATACAGCTCCATGTTTGATGTGGAAAGAATTGCACGGCACCTGAATTTTTCAAGGAGCGAAGGATTTGGATTCATCTGAGTCATCTTCTTGCAGTCTTCTGCAGGAAGCTTAAGGTATCGCCCCGTAAGCTCAATGATTCTGTCGAGAGACATTATGATTTCCTGGATTGTGTCCGGGGCAAAAGGATTTGTCTCTATGTGCTGCACCTTTACCACACGCTTGTCCCTTGAAGCAAACTTGTACTTGTTTCGGACTATGGCAAACATGTTGTACAAAAACCAGTATCCGGGAATTATGTGCACGGTACAGTCTTCGGTACTTGGAGCCAGAAGGGAGAAAGGATACGTCACGTTAAGCTCATGCTGATAACTTCCCTTGCTTGCAAGCACGAAAGATGCGAATTTGGAATCGAATTTGAAGTCGGAACACAAGCCCGGCCAGAATCCCCTGCCCGCAATCATCTCGCAGTCAGGACTTCTTGAGTTGTGGTTGGAACCGATTGTCGCGGCACTTGCAATATTGCTCTGTCCCATGATTGTGCTTGCAATGAGGAACGAAGAGTTGTGGTGCTGTTCGTGGAACGGGAATATGAGGTTGTTCAAAAGTTCACAGCATGATACCGTGGAATTGTCTCCGAGAACCGAATTAAGGAGCCTTGCACCGTATTTAAGCTGGCAGTTTCTTCCAATCACGAACCTTACGGCTACGGCCTGATAGAAAACCTTGCTTCCGTATCCCAAGATTCCGTTTACAAGCTCGACACCCTCGCCAATCTGGGAAGGCTCCTTTTCGGATGAAAGAATCGTTATGTTCTTGAGTTTCAGTGCGCCCTTTATGTATGTGGAGCTTCCAACCTTTACGTCTTTAAGGGAAAGGGTATTTTTTATGACTACATCGTCACTTACAATTCCGTACGTATTGAGTGCCCTTGACTTGCCGTATTCGGTAAGCTCCACGAACCTCTTCATGAGTTCCTTGTCTTCCCTGTACCTTGACCAAAGGTATGCATCCGCAGGTATGAGGCTCTCGAATGCAAGAATGGCCCTGTTGTCGTTTTCGTTTGATACGCCGATCCAGATTCTGTTTGACTCAGGTTCCCCTTCCTTGAGGATTCCTTCGCCGAATTTGGAATGCCTGGTGCAGCTCATTTCAGAAATGTTGAAAAGGATTACCCTGTTTCCTATCCTGTAGTTTTCAAGATAGCTTACATTCTTTATGGCACAGTCGTCTCCAATAACTGCATCCTTGACAACCGACCTGTAAATTCCTGTCTGCAATGACAAATCATGATATTTTATGTAATCGCCCGTGATTCTTCCAAGTATTATGAATCCTGAAAAATCGCTGTGCGCTATAAGATTCGGATTGAATTCGCCTTCAACAGAGCTTACGTAAAAGTTCTCCCATGAATCAGAACAAGTATTGCCGTTTCTGCAAAGGATTTCTATTTCGGAAGGACTAAGCTTTCTCTTGTTTTCAAGCAAGTCCTTTTCGAATTCAACACTTAATGTTTTTCCATCTGCCTTTTTAATAATTTCTATCATGGAACTACATTATAATTTTTTTATAAAGGTTCTGCAAGTTTTTTTTTAATCCCCAAGTGATTTTTTTTGCATTTTATTTTCCTTAAAATATGAGTCAAAAATACATTCTGAAGGCTGAACGTCACAGGGCAAACGCATTATAGTTGTTGGAGAGCATAAAGCAGGCATTTTTCGTTTTGTGAGCAAAGTGTATGCTTGTTGCCGATTGTCAGATTCTTCTTTTTAGTTGAAACAGGTAATTCAATTCCTTTTAGAAGATTCAT
>JAZQMW010000107.1:0-12638 GCA_045627025.1 Treponema sp.
AACCAAAAACTTCGTCATCTCCATGCTGAAAGACAATCTTCCTTTGGAAACAATCGCAGGATATACGTCCCTTACCGTTCAAGATGTCGAGCGAATAAAGTCAGAAATAAATGGCTGAAAAACGGGGCTGGGTGACGGCCCCAAAACGCATGCCTGTGTATACTCGTGCAAAAATTTGCAATCAAACCTCATCTATTTGCAAAATCGCCCCAAAAAGCAAAACAATGTATACCTTCACGCAAATTCGCAACCAAGACCTTATAAATTGCAGACTGCCGCCCAAAAGCAAATCCATGCATATCTTCACGCAAAGGTGCAATCAAGACCCTTTCAAGCGGCAGCCAAAACGCAAAAATGCATCGTGGCACAACACAGACATCCACAACTAGAAAGAAACGCACAAAGCAGGAACTACGCCACACTTCGAGTTGACATAAGATCCATAAACGCCTGAGACATAGCCTCCAGCTGAGATATAGGCTGCATACTCTAAAGAGTTTGGAGAACGAAGCCACCAGTCACAACCTATGCCGTTGCCATATTCAGGGTTAAACTCACAAGTGGAATTTGCCTTTGCAAAATCTGTAGGTATTCGCGTGCGGCTATTGCCATCCTTGCCAAATCTGTCTTTACTCTCATAAGTTTCCGTACTCTTGGAATATTTTGTTATTTCATATATGCTTGGCAAAATATTTTATCTTCAGTCGCATTACAAACATAAAAAGAACTTTGCTTACTTATTTCTCCCGACACATCTGTCGTGCTTTCCGCACTGTTATCAAGAACGGAACTCATAATTGACTCTCTTGCAGTATTCCCGAAAGCAGTCTGCAAAAACCCCTTTCCTTTCCATTTTTTTTCTTCTGAGTTTTTACCCCAGTAGACAAGACCATTCAAATAAGCGCGTATCTGGCTGTGCATCCAGTTGCTTGCGTAAACATTATCTGCCTCAACTGCATGCCTATCCCTATCCTCATAATAGAAAAGTCCTTCAAGTGCAGTTTCAGCAAGCAAGAGGTTTCCTCTGACATTTCCTTCCGAGTCTTTGTAATTTTCATCCGCAACACGCCACTTAATCGGCATCACCTTGAACCATCGGTATGTTGTACCGCCAATACCGACTTTTGAATCGTCCGTCGCATAATTTAAAATGCAAAATAATTCCTGATCTTGTGTCACTGAATATCCATTCTCGATGCACTTTACGTAGTAGTTTCCGTCTGCGCCAAGCACAAACCTGAGATATCCGCGTTTTATGGTTGTATCAGAATCTTCATCAAGCGAGAGACTTTCCACATCATTTTCAGGAACCACATCCTGAGGGAAATCTCCAAATTCCACGTAAGTTGCAGCTTCTTCGCCAAACGATCCACTTGTTGAGCCTGAAAGAACGGTTACAGTATCATGGAACTTATATTTCCAGCAGATTTCCACCGCAAATGTCGCAGTCTTTCCCTCATAAAATGCTGTCAAGGTCTGGCTTTCAGAAACATCACCTGAATCAAATCCGCTCAAAGTAGTCTTATCCGTTACGTCTTCAGAAAATCCGTCATCATACATTGCTGTTACCACAAGGCCTGTCAAATCAAGTTCATCACTAATGTAGTATTTTGTCTTTGGTTTTGCCGTAATCTCGATTTTTTCAAGGGAAGGTTCCTTTACGGAAACCTTGTAGCATGTCTCTTTTGTAATGCCCTCTTCCCTGTAAGACACTTTGATTTCCTGATCGCCAATTTTTGTCTTGTCATAGCCGAAAGCTTTCCAGCCCGTAACAAATGCCTTTGCCCCATCGCTGTAGGTTGCAGCCAAAAGCAATCCCGTCAAGACGATTTCATCACCTACAAAAAAATCAGTCTTGGGTTTTGTCACAATCTCGATTTTTTCAAGGGAAGCAAGCCTTTTATTCACGTCCACAGTGTAACATGCCTTTTTTTCAACATCATTTTCTGCGTAAGACACGGTAATTGTCTGGGTGCCCGTTTTTGTTCCGTCATAGCCTGTTACCATAAAGTCCTTTACGACAATTGATGTATCGTCACTGTATGTTGCAGTAATTTCAAGACCGGAATAATCAAATTTTTCACCTGCAAAAAATTCAGTTCTGGAAGCAGGGTTCGTAATCTCGATTTTCTTAAGGGATGCAAGCCTTTTCCTTACGGAAACATTGAAACAAATCTCCTTCAAGACATCTTCTTCCGAATAAGACACGATAATCTCCTGGGTTCCTGTTTTTGTCCTGTCATAGCCCCTTGCGCTCCACCCATCAACAACAGATTTTGTTCCGTCACTGTATCTTGCGGTAATTTCAAGACCAGAAAGATCAAGTTCTTCTCCGACAAAATATTCACTCTTCAAAGCCTGTTTTGTAACCTCTATTTTTGAAAGCGTCACGACATCTTCCGTAGAAGTCTCACATCCGACAAATCCCGCAATCACCACAAATATAACAAATAGTTTTCTAAAATCATGTATAAAAAACTCCTCAAAAAAAGAAAATTAAATTTCATAAATGAACTCACGAAAGTAGAATCTATCAATAACGTGTTTTTGAGTCAATTCGTAATTTTTGTTAACCTAAGGGACTGTAAAATGAAAAAGAATCTTTTAAGCATGGCATGCAAACTGTCAAACAAGGCAGACTGTGTATCGGTATGCAAACTGATACTCTGTTTGGAAACCGTGGATTGAAAGGAAACTGTCGCAATGGGGCAAATCGTATATTGGCTTGCATACCGACATACGGTTCGCTGACTGTGGCACTAAATGCAAACCGCCGAAAGGGGCCGCAAAATATCTTGATGCAAACCGATGCTTGGTTTGAAAACCGTGAATCTTGACGCAAACCGTCAAACGGGGCACCCCCAAATGCATGCCGATGCATACTCTTGCAACAAATTCGCAATCAAGCCCCTTTGAATTGCAAAATCCGCCAAAAAGCATGGTGATGTTTACTCTTACGTCAAATTTGCAATCAACCCCGCTAATCGCAAATCCCCCCAAAACGCATGTCTGTGTTACCTACCCTACAGTCTCAAGGGGCAATACATCATCATTTTTATGTAAGATTCCGTGATTTAAAAGGCCGAATGTCAAGTTTTGAAAATCAATAATTTCATGGACATTGAACCTGACGAAATGACAAATTTATAAAAAAAGAAGCCATCGGCAAAGTGCCACGAACCATTTTTTAAAGGAAGCCATCGGCAAAATGCGGTGAGCTGTTTCTAAAAAAAGCAAGCCGTTTAAAAAAAATGAACAATTTCAAAAAAAGCCGGGCCGTTTTTTTTAATGAGCGTTTTCAAAAAAGCCAAACCGTTAAAAAAATGAGCCGTTTTTCTTAAAAATGGACATTGAACCTGCCGAAATGAAAAATTTATCAAGGGTACCTCTAAAAACTTCAGTTTTTGGAGGTTTCTCTGAAATTGCGACGTGATTTAGGCAAGTTGTATCCTTAGCTTGCAGAAGGACTCAATCACCGTAATATCAGGGTTCTTTCACAAAAACTTAAAAATTCGAAATTGAACCTAATACATTACTCTGATTAAATTTTCCGCATCAAATTCCGAATCATCATACATCACTTCAATATAATCAAGATCATTAATCTTTTCTTTTGGAATATTAAATGATATATCAAATTCATAATCTTCAGATGCAAAACCTAAAATTCCAAGAACCACTTTTTTCACAAGTTCACAATCGTTTACAGCCCAAATGCCATAATAAATATCCTTTACTTTTTCAGAATCCGGGCCAATAATTTTTGCCATTAAAGAATCAAGAGCGGCATTAAGAGGCATAGAAACACAACCACCCCATTCAGGCTGAGATAAAATAACTGAATTCTTGCATTTTTCATATTCTTCATCTTTTAGCAGTCTGTTTTTTATTCTAGTGCCAATTTAATTTTTCATCGTGAAATTGTAAAACGAAAACTTTTCCTGATCTTCGTCGAAAATGTTTTTTACGAAATTTATCCAGCTTGATGAATGTTCAATTACCATTGCATCGCTTGAAATTACGTTTGGCAAATTTACGAGGGCTTGGTCGGCATCGTTTACGATTTCTACTTCGATTTCAAAATTGTATTTTTCTAGCACTTCAAAAATTTTTGTCTTTAATCGTCCAGAATTTGAAACTGGCTTATCGAGATAGAAAACGCATTTTTTGATTTTCATTTCGCTTAAGTTTTTTCCAATCAAATCGATTGCGATTTCTGTTTTGTCGATTAAGCGATAAGTTCCACGAAGTCCCGCCAAATCTCGGATTGTGTCGTCCATACAATGAATCAATGTTGAATTTGACAAAGCAACTTCGAGCGTAATTATGACATTAAAACCGTCAATGTAAACTGTTTCATTTTCGCCAAGTTTTTTGATTTCTTTTTCTGCGCGGATTTTAATTGATTCAGAAGAAGAAGTTGCACGAATCAAAGCCATTCTTTGTCTTTCTGAAAATGCAAAATGATTTCCAACAAATGTTGCGATACTTTGCATTGGATAATTTTGATTCATAAGATAATGAAAGTCTTTTTGTGCTTTTCTTAATTTTTCAAGATTTTTTTCATTGAAATCAAATTCATCGCTATCAAAATAACCTCGTCTAACTGTTTCACTCATTTTTTCATCCTAACATCAGACTGATATATGAAAACCAACAATTCCAATCTCTTGCTCTGTTGTCTGCAAATTGAACAAAATAAGGAAGTCTGTTTTCCCCTGCTCCAGATCTCGAATAAATCTAAGTCCAAGTCCAGAACGAAGTGCAAATTCTTCTTGCGTAATTTTGTTCATTTTTCGCTGTTCTTTCAGGAATTTTGCTATACTATTCATAAAATTATTTTATAAATTACATTTCCTGAATGAATTTACCTACATTTCCTGGGTTTTCGCTGTCATATACGCAGTAAAATTCAATGCCTGTCAAATTGTTTGTTTTGTATTTTTCTACAAATTTTTCTGTTACGAAAGTTGATTCTGCTGGTAAAGGTAAAGAAAATGCATCTAAAGTAGAAATAAATTCTTCTTTGAATGAGTATTTATCAATGCTCATTATTTCCTGTTTTTCATCATCAAAATAATCGATTTCTGATTTTCATAATCTAAAGCATCAATTATTTGAGGAATAAAAAGTTCAAAGTCTTCAAGATTTGTAAATTTAAAAAATTGTCCTGAATTTGAAAAAATTGATTTTGCTTTTTCAGAAAAAGCAAGAGAAATGTTTCCATTAAGTTCTACAACATCGCCTATTTTCGCACGATTTGGTTTTGTTCCTCTTCAAAAAAGTCTCTACTATCTATTTTTTCACTATTTTTTGAATCACCACTCGTATTAAAAAATTGATAACCAATAGATGTTATTGGTTTATACACTCTCTTTTTTGTCTCCCCGATATTTTTATATGCACACAGCTAATGCCATTTGGTTAATGCCACACGGATTGGAAAAATCTAACGATTTTTTGATTTTTTCTTTCATGCCAATTTTTTCTGAAAATCAAATAAGCTCAACGTATGTCTTGCCGCTTCCGCCATCTTCCGGTGACGCAAAATGATAGTCTTTCACGATTCCAGAATGGCTCAGGTAATTCAGTACGCCCTGCTGCAAAGCCCCCGTACCCTTTCCGTGAATTACGGAGAAATTCTTGAAATTATGAATGGCGCAAAGATCCATCTGATGCTCAAGTTCCTTCAATGCTTCCTCATAACGCATTCCAAGCAGCCTAAGCTCAAACTTTGGCTTTTCATCATCAGAGTGCACTGAATAATCCCTTTCAAACACATATGATGCCTTCGAATCAAAAACAGACGGCTCGCAAGGAACTATCTGGCTTTCAGGGAAGACCATCTTTATGGAACCAAACTGCACCTGCCATTTTCCGTCTTTCTGACTTCTTGCAAGAACACCTTTCTTTCTGTCCTTTCCAACGTATACATCCATTCCTTCTGAAAGAACAATTCTTGCATCTTTCTTTTTGTTCTCTTTCGCATTTTTCTGATATTCATTTACGGATGCATTTTTCAACGCTTCCTGATTTGAAAGTCTTGATTTTGATTTCTTGCTGCTTGACCTGTTTTTCCTGTCTTTCATCTTCTGGATTCTGATTCCGTTTTCTGCGACAAAAGACTCTTTTTCATCGGCAAGATTCTTTTTTTCCTCTTTAATGACTTCAACCTGGCCTTCTATTTTTTCTGAAAGCCCCGAAATGAAATTCTTTACGGAAAGTGTCTTTTCCCTTGTAATCTCACCTTCACGAAGAGTACGGACAAGATTTTCAAGCATGCTTCTGGTTTCACGCAAAAAAACGCTGCTTTGGCTGTGTTCCATCTCCAAAAGCTCTATTTCCCTTTCCTTCATGCGGATTTCACGCTCATGCACCTTGATTTCCTTGTTCATAAGCTCATCAAGCTTTTTTTCATGCTCCGAAATAAGTTTTTCCACCTCTTCATGTTTTGCGGTAAGTCCCTTTATGAGAGAACTTACATCAGCCTGCTCGGTTGAAATGTAATTTCTTGCCTTCTCAATGAGGGTTGCAGAAACTCCTGAATGGCATGCTATTTCAAGCGCATGACTTTCGCCCGGCACGCCCATCAAAAGCCTGTATGTAGGTTTCAGTGTCTCGCTGTTGAATTCAACGCTTGCATTTATGCATTTTGGATTCATGTATCCATAGTTTTTCAAAACGCCATGATGCGTCGTGACAAGGACAAATGCGTCTTTTTCAATGAGAGTGTCCAAAATCGCCATGGATATCGCGCTGCCTTCAAGAGGATCTGTTCCGCTTCCAAGCTCGTCAAGAAGGACAAGACTTTTTGAATTCGCATTGTCAAGAGTAAGGGCAATGTTTTTCATCCTGCTCGAAAAAGTGCTCAGATTCTGGTCTATGGACTGGTCGTCGCCTATGTCCGCAAAAATGGATTCAAATACGGGAAGCCTTGTCCCTTCCGCGCACGGCAACGGAAAGCCTGCCTGATTCAGAAGCACGAACAGAGCAACAGTCTTAAGCGTAACTGTCTTTCCTCCTGTATTAGGTCCCGTCACTATCATGATTTTTTTGCCGGTTACAAAATTTATCGTGACAGGAACTGCCTTTTCCCTCAAGAGAGGATGTCGAGCCTCCACAATCCTTGGAGCTTCAAGTTCAAGATCAGCATCCTCGGCAAATACGCCTTCTATCTTTTTTGCATACTTTGCGGCCGCATACGTTGAATCAAGAAGAAGTACGCTTTCATGACATGCGGCAAAATCTTCCCTGTACTTTCCAAGACTGAAAGCAAGCTCACGGAATATCCTGTTTATCTCAAGCTGCAAATCGTTTTCAGCTTCCAAAAGCTCATTGTTTGCCCTTACAATCTCATCAGGCTCAATGTAAAGCGTCTGGCCCGTACCGCTCACCTCATGCACAATGCCCGAAATGTCTTTCCTGTGGTCGCTCCTGACAGCAAGCAGCTCACGCTCTGCCCTGTAAACAGGCACATTCGACTGAAGGGCACCCTGAAGTGAAGAATCGGACGTATATTTTCTTATCGCATTCTCAATCTCACGCTTCAATTGGGAAATTCTTGACCTTATGGCACGAAGAGACGGCAAATCCCTTATCTGGCCCGTGGAAATGTCAAGTATAGCAAAAATCTCATTTGCAGCCCCCTCAAGGGATGGAAGAGAAACTGCAATGTCCAGAAGGTTCTTTATCTCAAGATCCTCTCCCGCAGCCAAAATGCATTTTTTCATTTTTTCAGAATAAACACTGAAAAGTCCAAGCGCGAAAATCTGCTCGTGATTAAGGAGTGCACCTTCAACACCAAGGAAGCCGAATACATCCTTTACTGGAGGAAAATTGCTCAATGCCTGCGGATGGCTTGAATTCAAGTACAAAAACCATTCACGCCCCAGAGTCTTCAAATATGAAAACTGTCTTAAATCAGAAGAACTTTCCCTTGAAAGAAGAAAATTCTTTCCCTCTTCTGTTACGCAAAGAGACGATATTTCATCCCTTATCCTGTAAAAATCAAAATCGGAAGCCACCTGGCCCCTCAAAAATTCATCTTTCATTATAATAAATCCAAAAACTCGCCCGGTTTTCTGATCATGAATCGGGCACCGTGTTCCATAAGGAACTTTTCAGAACGAAATCCCCACGCAACGCTTATGCATCTTATGCCTGCATTTTCAGCAGTGAGGATGTCAACGTCAGAGTCCCCGGCATATAATGTGCTGCTGACTGCAGAACCGAGAACATTCATTACTTCAAGCACGGAATCAGGATAAGGCTTTCTCCTGACACCTTCACGCTCGCCTATCGCACAGCTTTTGTCAATGTAATCCCTGAAAAAAAGAGAAGCAAGCTCCTTTACCTGAAAGTCAGGTTTGTTAGACACTATGGCACACCTTATGCCTCGCATCTTTAATTTTTCAAGGAGTTCCATTACGCCGTCATACGGTTTTGTGCATCGCATCCAGTTTTCCGCATAAATTTGCCTCATTAATTTCACGGATTCCTGGAAAAGAGGGTTTTCCCTGCCTGAAGGCACAGCCTGTTCCATCAGCCTTGAAAGCCCATTGCCTACAAAGGAACGCACCTGGTCACGGGTAACTTGAGGAAATCCAAGCCTTAAAAGCGCAGAATTGCAGCTGAACGCAAGATCGTCAAGGGTGTCAAGCAAAGTACCGTCAAGGTCAAAGATTGCCGTGTCCGTCATTTTTTCCTCATCATGCAAACAAAAAAACATGCGATGAATATGGCGGCATTTACCAAAACCATGCACGCACCGCTTGCAGAGTCAATGTAGTAAGAAAGTGCAAGCCCCACAACTCCGCTTATGAGGGAAATCATCATCGAGGTAAAAAGATACCTTCTGGAAGAGAAGCTGACCATTCTTGAAGATGCGGCAGGAAGCACAAGCATGCTGTTTATTACAAGAAGACCCGTCCACCTTATGCTCACCGTCACAATCACAGCAATGAGCATGGCGAATATCTGTTCTATGAAAAATGCCTTTACACCCCTGCTTTTTGCAAATGAAGAATGAAGGGACACGAGAAGAAGCTTGTTGTAGAAGAAAATCCATATGAGCGCAAGCACCAAAGCCGAAAGAAGCATCATGAGGATTTCTTCGGGCTTTATGCTCAAAATGTCTCCCACAAGATATTTCTGGTATTTTGAAAAGTTTCCATTTGCTGAAAGAAGGACAAGACCCAAGGCAACAGCCGTAGATGAGAAAACGCCTATTATCGTGTCTGCGGAAGCTTTTCCCTTCACCTTGACGGATACTATCGCAAATCCAAGCATCAGTGAAAAAAGAATCATCGAAAGCATCACGTCATGAATTCCCATGATTACGCCGAGAGCAATTCCCGTAAGGGCTGAATGTCCGATTGCATCGCTGAAAAAACTCATTTTGTTTGAGACAACCACGGTTCCAAGAACCCCGAATACAGGGCACGAAACAAGTATTGCAAGAAACGCATTTTTCATGAAAACCGGAGATGCCCATTCAAACGGAAGAATGATGTCCAAGAATGAATATATTGCATTCATTTTTCTTTTTCTCCACTCAAATCGTCACATTCGGAAGGAAGCATTATCCTGCCGAAACATTCCACGAACTCTTTTCTCCTGTAAACTTCATCAACTTTTCCGACAATGGCACCTGCATTGTTTAAAAACACGACACGATCAGCATGGCGGGATACAAGATCAAGGTCATGGCTTATGAGAAGAATCGTAACGTCAAAATCACGACGAAGCGATGAAACAAGTTCATAAAAAGCCTTGAGCCCAACCCTGTCGACTCCGCTCACAGGCTCATCAAGAAGCAGTATGTCAGGGACAGGATTTATGGCAAGCGCAAGAAGCACCCTTTGAAGCTCGCCCCCCGAAAGATCGCACACGCGCCTTGAAAGGAGGCCGTCAGCATTTGTCATGCGAAGGATTTCTTTTGCCTTCACAATTTCGCTCTTTCTCGGAGGAAGCCATACGGGACGATTTGACATGCAGGAACGCACAAGATCTTCCACAGAAAGCGGACTTCCTGCATCCACGGAAAGACTTTGCGGCACATAGCCAAAAGTCGGCTTTGTCGTCATGTAGCGGACTTTTTGCCTGCATTTGCAGAAAAAAGAATGGTCTATGGTATGGTCGCCCGTGCATTTTGGGTCGGCACACTTTTCACCTTCGAAAATGATGTTTCCGGCATGGGGTATCGTATTCAGGAGTGCCTTTATGAAAGTCGTCTTGCCGGCACCGTTTCGTCCCACAATGGCAGTAAGCTCGCCACAGTGAAGATGAAGGTTCACGTCTTTTAAAATATAACCGTCCCCGCCTTTTACGGAAAGGTTTTCTATGCGCGTACAGCAGACATGTCGCTTTGCAGAAATGCAGCTTGACACCAATCACTCCTTTGCGGAAGAAAGGGCTGACTTGAGAACGGAAGCATTTTTCTTCATTGTGCTGATGTATGATTCCATTACATCGGTATCCTTGTTTTCAGTAACGCACGGATCAAGCTCATATACGGTAAGTCCTGTCTCCCTCGCAATTATTTCTGCCGTGCTTGATGAATACTGGGGTTCCGCAAAAAGGGCAATTTTCTTTTCCTCGGAAAGGATTCCGTTCACAAGCGCTATCAGCTCAGAAAGCTCCTGTGCACCGGGAACAGTTCCCGGCTCACGCTCAATCACAGCCTCTTCCACAAGACCAAACTCCTTTGCAAAATAAGGAAAAGCCTCATGGAAAGTCACAATTCTGCATCCTGAAAACTCATCAAGCTCATCATGCATGTATTTTTTCAAGTCTTCAAGTTTTTTCACATATGTATCCGTGTTTTTAAGGTAAATTTCAGCATTATCAGGATCAAAACGGCAAAGTCCTTCAGAAATCTTCCTTACCTGATGGATGCAGCCTTCGACAGACACCCATACATGAGGATTTTCATCAAAAACCTCAAAGCCTTCACCGGAAATGATTACGCGCTCTTTTTTTGACTCTATGGCCTTTTCAAGGAAATCTTCCATTCCGAGTCCGTTTGCGACAAGCACAGACGCTGTTTCTATTTTCTTCATGTCGCCTGCAGAAAGCTGATAGTCATGAAGGCATCCCGTGTTCGAGGGAGCAAGCAATTTCACGTCAACATCAGCTCCATCCGTTATGTTCAAAAGGGACACATACAATGGGTAAAAGGTTGCGGTAACAGAAAATTTTCTTTCAGAAACCTCATCCTTCGGACGGGCAACAGAAAAAACCGCAACAGTCATAATGAAGACACAAACAGCAGCAATCACGCTGCCCTTAACGTTAAATTTATCACTCATGGCAAGCATTATACGATAACGGAAAAAAGTTTTCAAGGAATCACACGAGAAGTGATGTTTTTTCCAGAAAAGCACAAAAACCATAGCATGTCCAACTGCAAACGCGCAAAAATGCATGCCGACGAACTGAAGGGTAACAGTGTGATGGCACGCGAACTGTCAAAAAGGGGCTGGCAAAATATCTTTATGCCAAATGATGCCTGCTTTCGAAACCGAGAATCGAAATGCAAACCGACGACTGGAATCCTGACCGCAAATCTGTTTCCTGACCGTCAAAAAGGGGCAAACTTTGTATCGGTTTCCAAACTGGCACAAAGAAAGCTGACTGTGAATCAAAATGCAAACTGGCACAAGGGGCGCCCCAAATGCATGATGATGCATAACTTCACGCAAATTTGCAAACAAAACCCTCCCAACCGCAAACTGCCGCCCCAAATGCATTTCGATGCATATTTTTCCGCAAATTTGCCCCCTCACAATCGCAAGCCGCTTCAAATGCCTGATGATGTTTACCCTTACGACAAATTCGCAGCCGACATCCATCCAACTGCAAACGCCATCCCAAAATGCATGCCGACATGCAGAACGCTGACCGTGTCACCCCCCCCCACAAGACGAAAAAGATTATTTTATGATAAATCTATTTTCAAACTTGACAATCTAATACCTATATACTAATATAGATATTAGATTTATTCTTAGGGAAATTTTGAAGAAATTTGCAGGCCAAAGCTTTTTTTTTCAAAAGTTTGCATAGCGAACATTCCTTAACGCAGGAGAAAAAATGAATATAGCATTATGCATAATTCTCCCCATAGCAGGAATACTTCTTGGATGGACAATTCGCTGGATTTATGCCAGATTTCAACTTTCCGCCTCGGAACAAAAAGCCGAACGCGTTAGACAAGATGCAATAAAAGAAGCAGAAGCCCAGAAAAAGGAAATTCTGCTTCAGGCAAAAGAACAACTCATTCAGGACCGTAACCAGCAGGAACGGGAGAATCGTGAGCGCCGTACGGAATTACAGCGTTACGAAAGTCGTGTAAGCAAAAAAGAAGAAGTTTTGGATCAGAGAAGTCAGGAATTTGACAAAAAGGAAAAGGAACTTACCGATAAGCTTGCAGCAATACAAAAAAGGGAAACACATCTTTCTGAGCAGGAAAAGACTCTTTGCACTGAACTTGAGCGCATATCGGGACTTACCGCACAGGAAGCAAAAAACCTTATCATCCGCAATCTTGAAAACGAAGCCCGTCATGACGCACAGGCTCTGCTGAACAAGATTGAACAGGAAGCCCAGCTTTCTGCAGAAAAGAAAGCCCGCGATAT
>JAZQMW010000108.1:0-56712 GCA_045627025.1 Treponema sp.
TCTGCAATATACTTCTTGATTCCAGACAAGTCTTTGACTTCCGCTTGCTTCAAAAAATTTTGAAGGTGAGAATCAGACATATAAATATGAACAAGTTCGTGTCTTACATCACGGACAAAAAGTTGCATGGCCGTTGCATCATCAATACTTTGTGCAAAGTTCTTGAGAAAAAAGTCATGAAACTGAACTTCTGGTTGATCCGACAATTCCCCATTAGCCGCCATTTCTCTGCACCATCTGCGGAAATTGTCGTAAAAGATACCGAAAGTTTTACTGTATTCCTTGTGTTTTGCCATATGCTTTACTTAATTATCTTACACTTCAATTGAATATCTTTGCCCTTCCTTCCAGAAGCATAAGTCCATCCGAACGGAGTTCCAAAATGAGCAATGTTTTCAGGTTTCAAGAGTTCATCAGTATATTCATCAATTGTGTGAAGATAAATATTTGAATCATCCGAAAGCAAAATATAATTTGCTAATTGAAGTTCATTCCTATTCTTACCACCAAAACCGCCTAGCACCCATCTTACAAGTTTTTTTAAATACGGTTGTAAGGCTTGTGTCAGTAATACTTTATTTTCCTCTCCAAAATCTCTCAAATTTCCCTGAACCTGGAATTCATTTAAAAGTCGTCTTAATTCCTTATCTTCAGCATTCAGTGCATCAGCAAAAGCATCAGCATTGTATTGATGAACACTCACGGCCTTTTCATTTGTCTTCTTACAACTAATTGTAAAATGCTCTACATCTCTACTTGGATCTTTATAATATACATAAACAATTACATCCGTTTTCGGCATTCCAGAAGATTCTAAATTACCAATAACATTTTTATCAGATGTAGCTTCAATTCCTTTTATCTCATCTTTTTTCAGATTAAAAAAGTTTACAATCTTCTCAAAATAATTATATTGAACTCCGACTTTCACTCTGTCACCAGATACCCATTTTTCGTAGTTCTCACGATTACTCAAAATTGAAGCTATCGTGGCCTCAAAATCATTACCAATTAAATCCTTTTTCTGACCATTTGAAAGATTTTTTGTAGCATAAGCCTGAATCAACTCATACAATTCTGTTTGTCCCACAACATCATCAATCGCAGAGTAATGAACATGATTTAATATCTTTAATCTATAAGACTGAAATGCTTCTAATTCTTCTAATTTAATATCATCCGGATAAGTAAGGATTGATTTTTCAATGGATTTAACAATTTTCTTTATATGATAACAATCCCATTGCTGCATTTTTACACGATCTCGCAAAGAGGTTGTAATGTTGATAATCCATTTTGAATCATCCATAAATGTAATCAAGAAATTGCAGAAAAATTGGTTATTATCGTAATCAGCATAACCACAACGATAGCCTTTTTCATATGCTTTTATATAAGATTTAGAAATACAATCCTTAATTATTTGCTCTAATGAATCTTTAGCATTGTAACCATGCTGAGCACGATCTCCATTATCTAATTCAGGCATAAAACTTCTCCATTATCTATCTAAAGAGTTTCGACAATACTTTCTGCAAGTTTTTGAACTACTGGAACGGCAACAGAATTACCAAATTGATGATACATCTGCGTTCGAGAAACGGGAATTTTAAAATCTTTTGGATAACCCATAATTGCCTTGCATTCATTTTCTGTAAGGAGTCTCAACCCTGTATCACCACCACGAACAAAAGTTCCTGTAATACGTTGAATTTTGTGATATGAAGCACAAAGCGTTTTTACCGGGAAATCTGAGTTTTCATCAATTATCTGAGGATGTCCATCATCCTTTTTATAAATGTAACTCTTCTGCAAATGTTCAGAAATGCAAGGCCCATGAGCATCCTTTTCAACAAATTGCCCTATTCCAACTCTTTCTCCAGAGCCTTCTGGTATCTTATATTTTGAAGAATCAATATCACTTCTAAATCCAACAAAATATAAACGTTTTCTTTCCTGAGGAACTCCAAAATCAGCACTATTTAAAACTTTAGGGAAAACCTTATAATTCAATTCATTTTGAAGAACATCCATTATTATTTCGTAAGTTCTTCCTTCATCATGTGTAAGAAGACCCGTAACATTTTCAAGGATAAATGCCTTTGGTTGTTTTTCTTTTATAATTTCCGCAATGTAAAAAAACAGAGTTCCCTGAGTTTTATGTTTAAATCCTTCTCGTTTTCCGATTGAACTAAAAGGCTGACAAGGGAAACCACCGGCCAAAACCTCAAAATCTGGAATTGATTTTGGATCTATTTTTGTAATATCACCAAATGGAACTTCCCCATAGTTTTCAAAATATGTCTGTTTAGCAGATTCATCCCATTCACTAGAAAAGACGCACGAACCGCCATTATTTTGCAAAGCCATTCTAAATCCGCCGATGCCGGCAAAGAGATCAATAAATGTAAATTTAGAACCTTTGTTTGGATAAGGAATATTATTATTTTTATTAAAATCTAATTTTGATGGAATTTTTGATAAATCAATTCCACTTTTTTCCAGAAGATTCTGATACCCTTCTTTTGCAGATAAATCTTGAAGTTGAATGTAATGACTTACAAGTGCATAAAATTCGTCTGTTTTATTTTCTGATTGATACTCATTAAGCAATAAGTAATTACATTTTTTTGCCATCTTTATAACCTCAATTTTTGTTACACTCAGTATACTCACTTACAGTGCCAAATAACGACACTGTAGTTATTTTGTTTCAGAATTTTGATTCACCACGACAATATCGCCAACAACACACCCAAGAGCCACACAAATCTTTTTCACACTTTCCATGGAAATCAATTCACCTTTGCTCATTTTAGCCATGATGTTGCTTGATATTCCTGACTTTTCTATAAGATCCTTTTTTTTCATTTTACGGTCTTTTAGAATCGCCCATAATTTTTCGTAATCTGCATCCATTTTGCTTTAAACCTAAAATTATTATTATATCAGAAAATTGTTAAAAAGTCATCTTTTCGTGAGTTTTTGCTTAATATTTTAATTACTCGGTGGAAAACACTCCACTTTTACCTATCTAAGTCTATACAAATCTAAATTCTTATCTTTTTTAAATCCAACCAATTGATATGGTTCTAATGGGATTGAATGCATAAAAAAAGGACCCGAAGGTCCTCTCTTCACGACTCTGCGTAATAGTTCACGAACTCAAGCATATACTGCTGGATGTCATTAAACCATTTTTTTTGAAAACGGCAAGCAGTTTTTCCAATATAGCGGAAATGCCAGCATTCCCATCTGTATCCGGTCATGTCTTCATATCCTTTTGGAAAAGAAAGCGACCAACCGAAGTTTTCTGCATTGCCCATAAGCCATCTGCACATTTTTGTCTCGGCAAAAGAATCGTCAACATTTCCAAAATCAACGGCAGTACCAAGCTGATGCTGACTTGTTCCCGGACGGGCACTCTCACGCTCAGCCTCTTCAAGACCGTCAACTTTCACCCAATAGTCAAAAAGATTTTTCTGGTACTCATAAGAACGGTATGTGGAACTTACGAAAAGCTTTATGCCGTCATCAAGGGCCGAATATCCCATTTCTTCAAGAGAATCATATGCAGATTTTCTGAGGGAAAGGTTTTTCTTTTCAAAATTAAAGGCATCCTTGGAAGAAAAATCAACAGCATCCCTTGGAACGTAATTTTTTCCTGCAAAATGCTTCTTGTCTATCAAAAAAAGAATATGGTTCTCAGGAATTTTTGAACTGATACCATATTCAGAAAGCACTTTATTCAAATCATTCAAAAAAGCATCTTGATTTGAAAGGATTTTCTCACCGATTTCCTTTCTTGCACGGGGAGACATTTTTTGAAGGACGGAAGAAACATCCTTTGCTTCCACATTCAGAATGCAAAAAAGAGCCAGACAAAACGGCATGAAAAACTTACGCATTTGCAACCTCAGTAACAGAATGGATTATCTCAAAATGGTCATAAAATCCTGTTCTGGAAAGAGCATGCTTTGTGGCCTCGGAAGGATTCATTATAAAAAGCTTTTGCTCATATTCAATCGCATCATTATGGCCTGCAAGAATTGCACTGATTCCGGAAGAATCTATCTGAATTACATTCTCCATGTCGAGAACAACGTTTCCGTCAATGATATATGAAAAAAGTTTTTCAGAAAGTTCTGAAACAGTATAAGATGTTACTGCTCCTGAAACTTCAAGAAGAACATAATTTACTCCAATTTTCTCATGCAAAATAAGCTGATTCATTATTGCCTCCACTAACCAAGATATTTCATGATGAGAATGGTAACATCATTCTCAAGTTCCTTTGACGTAAAATCTACAAGGGAATCATATGTAAACTTTGCCATCTTTTCTGCAGGGAAACTTGAATTTTCTATAAGACCTGACTGAGTCCTTGCCTTTCCGAAGATGTCGCCGCGAAGAGACCTTGTATCAATAATACCATCAGTTACAGTCATGACAATATCACCCGCAGAAAGCTTTACGCGCTTTACCCTGAGGTATGGAGTAATATCCTTTACGAAACCAAGAACATATCCTTCACCCTGAACCTCAATGATGTTGTTGTAAGCCTTTGTATATACGAAAATTGCAGGAGTTCCGCAGTTGATGTAATACATTGTGTCCGTATTGAAATCAATAAGGCCGAAAGTACCTGAAAAGAATGTTCCCTTAGGAAGGCTTTCACGAATGAACGAATTTACCTTTGCAACAAGAAGCTTGAAATCTGTTGTCTCGGAAAGGAATGTTCGAATGATGGACTTGAGGATGACCATGCTCATAGATGCCGCAATACCCTTACCGCTCAGTGCACCGACGATGTAAATGTACCTTGTGTCCGTAAGGCGAATCATGTCTACAAATTCACCGCCAATGTTATGGGCAGGAACCATCAAGTATCCGACATCAATTTTTGGATTCTTTATAAAATCCATGTTTTCCTGAATTGACGTGATTATCTGGCCTGACATGCGGATTTCACGGTTGACAGTACCGACAACAGCCTCGTTCATGATGTTCTTTATGTAATATGCAAAAACGAAAAGATTAGAATAATATTTGTTGAACATCTCATAATCATATTCAGAATAAACGTTTCCGCTCTGTTTTTTTCCAAGGATAAGGACACCTATAAGCTGACGACCCTCATTCAAAAGGATGACTGCCTCACCGCCTGTCTTGTCAAAAAAATCAAGGAGTGGACGGCGCAAGGCTGCAACAGAACTGCTTGTCTCAACAAATTCCTTGAAAATTACCTGACGGTGTATGTTCATGAGACTGTCAAACAAAGTGGCATTCACAGGAACTGAAAGCGTCAAGTCATCATCATCCGAAGAATATACGCAATTAAGGTTCATGTTGCCGTCTTCAATAAGAATCTTCAAAAAAGATGCATCTACGTGAGTATTGAAAATCCTGAAAACCTCATCAATGACTTCCATTGGGGTAACGTCAAAATCAAGCGATGCAAGATCCTTCTCAAAAAGCGCACCGTATTTTTTATTCCTGAATATCTCAGACTCACCGAATTTATTTCTGAAAAGAACAGTTCCAACAATGATTCCAAGCACACATATAAGAAGAAGAATCTGATACAGGAGGAAATTGCTTCTTGCGACAGGAAGGAAACACGCAATGCACACCGCAACAAGAAATATCGGCAAAATGACAGTTGTGAGTATCCTCAAAAAAGATTTCCAGTAGTGTCTGAAATCCTTGATTTCAGTATTGCTGTTTGCATTTACAAACATGAATATGGAAGGAAGGAATCCCACGGCCAAAAATGCTATGACATTTGGCTGGCGAAGCGCACTTTTGCTCATGTACCAGAAAACAATCCATGAAATGACAACACCGGCTATATTGGAAAACATGTTCTGCTTCAAAAGCCTGTTTTTTATATTTTCCGCACGAACCAAAACCATGAGGACAACAAAAAACGGAATTACAATTCTATATGCGATGCCGTACAAGCTGAGCCATGTAAAAGGAAAAGCCCTGCCAAGCGAACCTGAAAAAACGAGGCCCGACATAATCTGGACGGTTCCCTTATATGAAACGGAAATGGAATTGAAACCGTTTGGAGCAAAGAACATGACATAAAAGGAACCGATAAACAAAACAACCTGGGCCAGGGTCATCAAAGATGTTTTCTTGTAATTTGGGAAAAGGAGAATGTAGTTGCAAGAAAGGACTGAAAACCAGCCCATCATCATGAACGTTACACGTCCGCAAATCAAGGAAATAGCCCGAGTTCCCTTCATGCAAAGAAGAAGTGTCGTGCCCATCATGAAAAAGACTACGCCAAGGAACAATATGAGATTGACAAGATTTCCCGCAGTCTTATTCTCAGATTCCCTCTTGTCAACAACAAAAGAGGTATATATAAGGACAGCACTGATAATAAAGTTGACTACTGTATTGAACATCACTTACCTCCCTACCTTCGCAACCATCATAGTGACATCATCACGGAGTTTTTTTCCGTCATTATATTCCATAATAAGATTTACAACATCGTCAATGAATTCTTTCGGGGTTTTGGAGGCGCTCTTCTTTATGGTCTCCTCATAAAGTTCAGTATCACCAAGCTCAACACCGTCAGAATTCATGACCTCAGAAACACCGTCGGAAGCCATGAGTATGACATCGTCACGGAAAAGCTTCTGCTCTGCGACAACAATTTCGTCAAGATCAATAATACCTACAAGGGAACAGTTTGAAGTAAGAGGACGAATCCTGTATCCTGCCGGAGAATTCGTAATAATCAGAGGGTCAGACATCGAAGCATTTACATAACGTATGACCATTTTCTCCGTATCCACGATGCCGATGAAAACAACAGTATACTTGTCCTGAAGCTTCATGCCCTTTATGGCCTTGTGCACGGCTCGAATCATGTTCGGCAAATCTTCCTTGTCTTCAAGAATCTTTACAGTATTCATAACAAGACCCATGACCAAGGCTGCCGCAAGACCTTTACCGGAAACATCTCCAAGCATGAGGAGCGTCTTTGTGGGAGTAATCGGCAAAACGGTATAATAGTCACCGGAAACATTTACGAGAGGACGGAAATATGCCGCAATGGAAAGCTTGCCAATCTCAGGCATCTTCTGGGGAAGAAATGAACGCTGCGTGTCTGCAAGCTGCTTCCATTCCTTGGAAAGGGAAGAAATCTCCGAAAGATTGGAAATTGTTTTTGTTCTCGTCATGAAACGCTTGAATTCATCAAAAAGAGTCTTGTAAATTTCATCATCAAAAAGCTTTGTATAACGGCAGAAAATGTAGAAATGATATTTGTTGTAAGAAAGAATGAATCCGCGCGAAAGACTTGCCTTGGAAACAACACCATAGTCATCTCCCATGAAACATATGCCGTCTTTCCAGCCTTCAGGATAATTCAGCTCAAGTGTAGACATTACGCTTTGGCTGCATGTTATCTTGTTTGGACTGTTGTAAAGGACATAATTTTTGGAACGGTCGACAAACAGTACCGAACAGTCACATTTAACCTCAAGACATCCTGCGATTGCTTCATAGAAATCGTCAAGAGTATAGCAGACGCGAAGCTTGTCAATAAAACCATTAAGCAAGCCAGTTTCTTTTGTAAAAAGCGATTTTTCACGCAAATGATCGATGATATTTTTCTGCACGCCGCTTATGATGTAATATACTGTCAGGAAAACAACCGTAGATGTTACAAAAGGAAAAAAAATTATGAAAGGCCTATCAAGATTAAAAAAAGGAGTCACGGCAAAAACGACTGCAACAACCTGAAACAAAAGAATAATTCCGCTGATGACATTAATAATTGTCTTTTTGGTCCTAAACATCCAGCACCTCTCTTTAGCAATATCCAAAAAACTGTATTTTCGGCGACATGAAAACCGCCCAACAACGCAGTCAATTCTCAAAGCTCACTGAGCCTGTGGCAATTTGTAGATTTTCTTGCAAAAACATTCCAAAATTCATGAAATTTTCAAAAAAACTTGAAAAAAAATCACGAGCCGATTAACTTCTTTAAAACAATCAGCCAAAAGAAGATTATACCATATCATCGGCAAATTTGAAAACAAATTTTATCAAAAAGCACAGGTGACAAAAAGATTGGAAAAAGACACGGAAACCCCTAGAAACTGTAATTTTTAGAGGTTTCAATATGAAAAAAAGTCAAAACGCCAAACAGCAGTCCGCTTCGCTCACTGACGAGTTTTCTTCACGAAAACCCGCGGAAGCAATTGCTTTTTATGCCTGCAAAGCAGTAACGGCAACCGTTGCAACGATGTCGTCTACATTGCAGCCTCGGCTTAAGTCGTTGAGAGGCTTTGCAAATCCCTGGCAGATAGGACCGATTGCCATCCAGCCGCCCATGCGCTGGCAGATTTTGTAACCGATGTTACCTGCATTGATGTTAGGGAAGATGAATGTGTTTGCATGACCTGCAACCTTGCTTCCTGGAGCCTTGAGTTCTCCAACTTCCGGAGCGATTGCTGCGTCAAACTGGAATTCTCCGTCCAATGCAAGTTCCGGTGCCTTTTCCTGTGCGATTTTTGTTGCTTCCTGAACTTTTGTAACGCTGTCCGTAAATTTCTTGTCGTTTCCAGATCCCTTTGTAGAGAATGAAAGCATTGCAACACGTGGCTCGATTCCGGCAATTTTCTTTGCAGTGTCAGCAGATGCAATTGCAATGTCTGCCATTTCTTCTGCATTTGGCTCAATGTTGATTGCGCAGTCACCGAATACGGAAACGCCTTCCTTTATGTATGGATTTCCGCTTCCTGGGGCTACCATGATGAAGCATGAAGAAACAGTCTTGATTCCAGGTGCGGTCTTTATTACCTGAAGGCCTGGGCGGAGTGTATTTGCAGTTGAGTGGCATGCACCTGAAACGAAACCGTCTGCATCTCCAGCTTTAAGAATCAATGCACCATACATTGTGTAATCTTTAAGAGCTGCTGCTTTTGCTGCTGCTACATCTGCATATTCTGGAAGACCAGTTTTTTTATTGATTTTTCCTTCGCGAGCCTTGAACAAAACTTCCGCATATTTGTCTGCATTTGCATCTGTTGTTGGATCAACGATTGTTACTCCGCTCATGTCAAATCCAAACTTTTCGATTTCTGCTTTGTTTCCAAGAAGAATAATTTTTGCGATTCCTTCTTTAACAATAATAGAAGCTGCTTCTACAACACGCTTGTCCTCACCTTCACAGAGAACGATTTTTTTACCGGCACTCTTTGCCTTGTCAAGCAATTCATCTACAAAACTCATAATATACCTTCTGCTTTTTAGTTCAATTTTGCCCCTTTTTGTCCAAGAGGCTCTATTTATTATAATGCAGTTTTCAGAATACAACTATTTTAAACTTGATTCAATAAGATTATCTTAAAAGAAAATGTTTTTTTGAAACCATCCGGCACATTCATTCAAATCAATTTCATTTGAAATCGGCATGCAAATACAAGATTCCTGCAAACTTCCATAAAAATCACATCAACAAAAACATGGACTTTGCGGCCACAATATGTTACAATTCATTCACCCAAAATATCCTTGTTTTCATCATGAAGCAGAAGAAACAAACAATTGCAAACAAAATGCATTTGAAAAGAAATTCCGCTGTCTTCGTTTTACAGAATGATTATGGAGGCATAAAGTGAGCAAATACGACAACCTTTGGATTTATGTTTCAAAAAATGAAAAGGACAATTTCAAACTGGCATTCGACGAAATTGAAAAAATTGCGGGAGTACCGGTGGACCATTCATTTCTGACATACAAAAAGGAACTTTCTGAATATGGATGGAAAGTGGGAAAAATCTCAATGAAAGAAAAGACAATTGAATTCACAAGGGAAGACAATGATTATAAGAAATGAAAAACCTGAAGATTACAGAACTGTGGAAGAATTGATTAAAAAAACTTTCTGGAATTTATATGTACCCGGATGCAACGAACATCATTTTGCACATCTGGTGAGAAAAAGCGGAGACTACATTCCAAAGCTTGATTTTGTACTTGAAGAAGACGGAAAGATTATAGGCCACATCATTTACGTCAAGGCAAAACTTGTTGCAACCGACGGCACTGAAAAAGAGATTTTGTCATTCGGACCTTTTACGATTCATCCCGACTATCAGAGAAAAGGTTATGGACGAAAACTTTTAAATCATTCTTTGGAAGAAGCAAAAAAAATGGGATATGACACGGTTGCGATTTTTGGAAACCCGGAAAACTATGCTTGTTACGGATTCAAGAACTGCAGGCGATACAATGTGTGCATTGAAGAAAATGTCTATCCCGTTTCGCTCATGGTGAAAGAGCTTGATGAAAATGTCCTTTCTGGGAAATGCTGGAAATATGAGGAAAGCAAGGCCCATCAGTATGACGGAGAAGGATTTGAAGAATTTGACAGCACTTTTGAAAAGATGGAAAAAGGATATCAATATTCGCAGGAATTGTTTTACATTTACCGCAGGTCGAATGTTGTTAGGAAGTAAAAGGAAAATTTTAAATGGAAATACGGCAGGTTGAAAAAAACAAAAAACAGTATCTTTCTCTTCTTCTTTTGGCTGATGAAATGGAAAGCATGGTTGACAGGTATCTTGAAAAAGGATTCATGTACGTTCTCGATGATGGCGGCGTCAAATGTGAATGCGTAATCACGGACGAAGGCGATGGCGTCATAGAGATTAAAAACATTGCGACAAATCCAGAATGCCAGGGAAAAGGATACGGCAGGATGATGATTGATTATGTCATAGAAAAATACAAGGGAACACATTCCGTTTTGCAGGTGGGAACAGGCGACAGTCCGCTTACGGTACCATTTTATGAAAAATGCGGATTTAAGCGTTCAGGACGGATAAAAAACTTTTTTACGGACAATTATGACCATCCAATCTACGAGTGTGGCATTCAGCTCGTGGACATGATTTACCTGCAAAGAAAAATCTAACCGTGCGTCGGAATGCAAACCGGTGCAAGAAAGCAAACCGTGTATCGGAATGCAGACCGTCAAAAGGGGGGCGCCCCCAAAGCATGCCAGTGTATAGCTTTACGCAAAGACGCAACCAAAACCTTTCCATTTGCAAAACCGCCCCAAAACGGCACAAAAAAATTGTTTTTTCGGGAATAATCAATTATAATCATTTGCATGCATCATGGGATATTTTAATTTTATGTTGCAATGCCCCATATCAAGCTGCTGATTCATGCGAAAGATGAAAATGCTCAAACTTAATGAAGAACAGAAAAAAATATTATTGAAACATGTTTTATGTACGGGATACCTTAAAGAATTCCACGGTCCGTATCATCTTGAATACAGTCCACCAGGCGATGACAAATGGTATTTCAAGACACATTCCTTTTCATATTACGGACTCGCGACACCATTCAAAAACTCATGGAAACATAATTTTAAATATGAGTTGAAGAAAAAAGAATTCCATGGAGTTGTCGTAAAGATTGAAGAAATTGCATTATCAAGCTTACTTGGCGTGGTAAAAAACAACAAGTGCAACATTACATCATGCAGTCATGTTCCATGGCGTGAAGACGGCATCAAAACCATAGCGGCTACGGTTTATTTCAACAACGGTTGGAAAAGGCTTGTACCGCTTGACTGCATTTGCGAATACATAGATTTCAGTGACGGTGCCGACACGATGGAAAAAATACGGACAGTTCACATTCTCGAAGAAAGCGACTTCTTTCAAAACAAGATTACGGTTCAGGAAGACGGTTCCATAGAAATTGCAAATTCCTACAGCTTCTATAATATGGATTTGCAAAAAATCGAGCAAAAAGAAAGGAAACTGATACTCAACGTACGCAAAAGGACTGCGGTTATTTATCCAGACTACACAAACAACTGGTTCGACATTAAAGATGAAGAATGCGAAAAATGTCTCGACATCATGAAAAAACAGATGAAAGAAGAATGCGGATTTGAACCGGACGTGATTTACGGAGAGACAAACTATGACATTCTCGCAAACTTTGCATCCTACCCTTTTAATCCAGAGCTGAACGAATTCAGCCGATTGTTTTTCAAAGGCCCTTCGGAAAACAGCCTGGACTACAACGGTGTCGAATTCGAAAAAACAACTTCATTTGAAGAAGAATTAAAAAATGCCCATGGCGGAACCAGAAAATTTTTCCAGTACCTTGGCATTCCATATACGAGAAAAACAAACAGAATCTTTTTGGATGGACATCAAACCTTTGCAGAATACTACGGGATTTTAAAAGCCGGATTCAAGGATGAACAGAATATAGAAAAACTTATGGAATCAGACATGAATTACATATTTGGAAAAGAACTGATGAAGTTTGGAGTTTTGGGACTTTTTAAAAATCAGGACGAAAGCTCACAGACTTTTGACGAAGAAGATTCATATCAGGAAATCGGATTTTCATTCCATTCAATGCCATATCTTTTAGAGGAAGTTGACACTCTGTTCAGAATATTCAATTATGATGAAAAAATCGTGCTAAAGCTTACTCTGGAACGACTGAAAAAAAGGAAGATTACGCTAAGCACTCTTGATGTTGGAATTGAAAAAGAAGACATCATCGATTACATGGAACTGCTTCATAATGAAAACCTTCTTCCTTCAGAATATGTAAAAAAAATCGGGAAAGAAGGTTTTACGAGCTATAACCATGACATGCTCATGCTTCTATACGATGAAACTCATCTTGATGAAGGTAAAGGACTTGAAAATACAGTAATTCCATATTCAGATGATGAAAAGCATCTTGAATGGACTGAAGGCAAATACAAATTCCTTCTGCCTGAAAATACGGACAGACTGTTTGACATCGGACTCAAAATGAACATATGCGTGGGGCACCTTTACTCCAAAAAGGCACTTAATAAAGCATGCATAATCGTTTATGCAATCAAGGATGGAGAATACAGGCTCTGCGTGGAAGTAAGAAAAAAGTCAGACGGAAATTTTACTGTCATTCAAAAAAGCGCATTTTCAAACCATAAGCCTCAGGGAGAAGATTTGTCATTTTACAATAAATGGCGAATGATAAAAAGCATACATTAGACACTGCAAAAAGAAAGCAAACCGATGCAAGAAAGGCAAACACGGCATCAAATTCCAGACCGGCAAATTCATGGCTGACTGCGGACTTGAAAGCAAACCGCCAAAAGTGCAATCGAAACTATCCAATTGCAAACCGCCAAACGGACGTGCAAAATGAAAGTGTCTCCCTCAGGTGCACACTCTCAAAACCGAGGATTGTAATGCAAACCGCCAAAGAGCCTAACTGTGGCATCAAATGCAAACTGTCAAAAAGGGCCGCAAAACATTTTGTCGCAAAAGGTACCTTCTTTGAAAACCGTGAACCGGCATGCCAACCGTCATTCCGCACTTGATGTGGAATCCTTACGTGGCCGAAACTTTTCACTTTGGAATACAAAAAAAAGCCACAGATGTAAGGAAGAAAACTGACGTAAAATTCTCAGTGAGTTTTACTAAAAAAGTCACTGAGTTTTTGAAAATTCTCACTGACTTTTAAAAAATTCTCAGTGACTTTTTAAAATTTCTCAGTGCAGTCATCAATCGAACCCCATTCAATTGCAAATCCACCCCCAAAGCATGATGATGCATGACTTCACGCAAAACCGCTACCCAAACAATCCATCAAAATTTTCCAAATACTTGAATTTTATCATTTCCTTCTATATAATTCTAAACCTAAAGAGGTGCATTATGTCTGAGAAAAACAGAATTGGCGATAAGGTTCACATGATAAGGGAAAGCCGCAAGCTTACAGTTGAAGATGTCAGCGAAAGATCAAATCTTTCCGTGGAAAGCATTGAAAGCATTGAAAAAGGTGAACTCGTTCCAGGCCTTACACCGCTCATCAAGATTGCCCGTGTTCTTGGAGTAAGACTCGGCACATTCATGGATGACCAGGAAGATCTCGGTCCTGTAGTCGTACGTTCATCAGAAAAGAAAGAAAACAGCATTACAAGATTCAGCGAAAGAAACAATGCCACATCTTCAGACCTTGATTTCTATACGCTTGCACAAAACAAAGCCGACAGACACATGGATCCTTTCATCATTGACGTATTTCCTCCAAGCAGCGAAGACGTAAAGCTTTCAACTCATGAAGGCGAAGAATTCATATACGTGCTTGACGGTGAAATTGAAGTAATTTACGGCAAAAACAAGTACATCCTCACAGTGGGCGACAGCATCTACTACGACTCGATTGTAGCCCATCATCTTCACAGCCACGGCTCTGAAAAAGCAAAGATTCTTGCAGTAGTTTATACGCCAGTGTGATTTTGACAAAAAAAATCAAACAGGTTGCTTGAAACGCATCTTGCAAATCTCCCCCAAGCGTCAAATTTGGGGGATTTTTATTTTAAAACGGCAGATAAAAAAAAGCGGCATCGAAAAGACACCGCATTTAAATCATCAGCTAAAAATCAATTTTCCATCAGTTGTTTTCAGTACCGAAAATCCTGTCACCTGCATCACCAAGACCAGGACAAATGTAAGCATCCTTGTTAAGGCAACGGTCAAGATGTCCAACATAAAGCTTTACGTCAGGATGAGCCTTTGTAAGAACTTCAACACCCTCAGGACTTGCGATTATGCACATGAACTTGATGTTTTTTCCGCCATGCTCTTTTATGAAGTCAACAGCACTTACTGCAGAACCGCCGGTTGCAAGCATTGGATCAACAATTACAATTGGACGCTGGTCCAGGGAATCAGGCATCTTGAAATAATACTCCTCAGCCTCATGAGTCTCTTCATTTCTTGCAAGGCCAATATGTCCAACCTTTGCAGAAGGAACAAGGTCAAGCATTCCGTTCATCATTCCAAGACCTGCACGAAGGATGGGAACAACAACAACCTTTTTTCCCTTGAGCATAGGACTCATGCATGTTTCAATAGGTGTCTTTATCTCAACATCTTCAACTTCCATTTCACGAAGTGCCTCGTATCCCATAAGGATTGTCACTTCCTCAACAAGTCTTCTGAATTCATTGGTTCCAGTTCTCTCATCCCTAAGCATTGAAATTTTGTGCTGAATCAAAGGATGATCCATGTAAAAAACATTTTCTGACATATTTTTGCTCCCTTTAAAAAAAATCTGCGCTGGCTGTAATTCCTGAAGGCAAGAAAATGCATATGCGGATAAAAGTCCATTTCTGATGAACAGTCAAAAAGCACACAAACATTAAAAAGCCTTCTTAAATGTGCCCCAAAGTTGAATTTCAAGAGGCCCATTTGACAAAAAAATCCCTGCCGCAATTTTGGCAGAGATAAAAACTATTCCCTCTCAGGAAGAATTGCATTAAGGATAATGCCTATAAGAGATCCAATTGCAAGACCTGTAAGTTTTATGGTAATGCTTCCCGCATTTATTACGATTGCACCAAGACTGGAATAATTGACTCCAATTGAAAGCACAAGGATGAGGGCCGCAATAATAACGTTTCTTGATTCCTTGAAGTTGACATTCGATTCAACAATGTTTCTTACGCCGACTGCAGAAATCATTCCGTAAAGAACGATTGAAACGCCACCACATGTTGCTGCCGGCATTGCGGCAATAAGGGCTGCAAATTTTGGAGAGAAAGAAAGAAACATTGCAAGGAAAGCCGCAATTCTCACAACTCTCGGATCATAAACTTTTGAAAGAGTCAGGACACCTGTATTTTCACCATATGTCGTATTTGCAGGAGCACCAAAAAGACTTGCCACCATTGTTGCAAGACCGTCGCCCCACAAAGTTCTGTGAAGGCCTGGATCTTCAATGAAATTCCTGTTTACGGTTGATGAAATGGCCGCGATGTCTCCGATATGCTCCATCATTGTGGCTATGGCAATCGGCATGATTGTTATGATTGACGTAATGAAAAGAGACCAGTCTGGATTGGAAAAGATTGAGAAAACAGTGTTTTCAAATTTTACCGGGAGACCTATCCACGGGGCTGATTTCACGGCAGAAAGATCAACGATTCCTGCAACACCTGCAAAGGAATATGAAATGATTGATGCAAGAAGAATAGGAATTATTTTAAGCATTCCCTTTCCGAAAATTGAACATGCCACGATTACAACAATGGCAACAAGTGCAACAAGCCAGTTCTGGGAACAGTTGTCAATGGCAGATTTTGAAAGAGTAAGGCCAATTGCAACAATAATCGGTCCCGTCACGACAGGAGGGAAAAACTTCATTACCCTTTTTACGCCAAAAACCTTGATGAGTCCAGAAAGGACATAGTAAAGGATTGATGCAAATGCAACACCGACACATGCATATGGAAGAAGATGGCTTTCCTTATTTGGCGCAATTGCGGCATATCCTGCAAGAAAAGCAAACGATGAACCAAGAAATGCAGGCACCTTGAATTTTGAAATAAAATGGAAAATCAAGGTTCCGACTCCGGCAAATAGAAGTGTCGAAGAAACGCTCAATCCCGTAAGCTGCGGAACAAGAACGGTTGCCCCGAACATTGCAAACATATGCTGAATTCCAAGAATAAACATCTTTGGTCTTCCCAAAATGCGTGCATCATAAATTCCCTGGGAATTTGTCAAACTGTCACTACTCATTTTAACCTCACAAATTGTTCCATTCTACCATATTAAAAAAAATATTTAAAGACACTGCATAAGACACTGCACAAGAGATTTATCCAAGAGATTTTTCAAATCAAAATTGAAATCAAAAGGGCATCCTTAAAAAAATTGCAATTTCCAGAGGTTCCCGAAAAAAATACTTCACAAAAAAAGAAAAATTCTATAATATGGTGGCATGACGGGAAATATTCAAATCAATTCAGACAATCACTTGGTTTTGGGCGGATGTGATGCAGTTGGTCTTGCAGCACAATATGGAACACCCTTATATGTCATGGACGAAAACATAATCCGTTCCGTAATGCAACAGTACGTGTCCAGCGTAAAAAAATTCTACGGCGGAAACGGTCTCGTCTGCTTTGCATCAAAGGCATTTTCTTGCAAAGAAATATACAGAATTGCAAAAAGCGAAGGTCTCGGAGCAGATGTCGTATCTTGCGGAGAACTTTATACGGCACTTTCAGCAGGATTTCCGGCAGAAAACCTGTGCTTTCACGGCAACAACAAAAGCGACATGGAACTTGAGATGTGCCTCGAACACGGAGTCGGCAGAATCGTTGTAGACAACATGGAAGAACTTGAAAGGCTTTCAAAAATTGCAGAACGCATGGGAAAAACTGCAAACATACTTTTCAGGATAAAGCCAGGAATTGACGCACACACGCACAATTTCATAATGACAGGGCAGATTGATTCCAAATTCGGTTTAGCACTTGAAACGGGCGAGGCATTTGAAGCTGTAAAAAAAGCAATCGCTACGAAAAACCTAAAGCTTTCAGGCATTCACTGCCACATCGGAAGCCAGATACACGAACTCAAGCCTTTCACTCAGGCTGCGGAAGTGATGATGGATTTCATAGCCAAGATAAAGAACGAACTTCAGTACGAAATCAGCGACCTTAACCTTGGCGGAGGATTCGGAATCCGATACACAGACGAAGATGACAGAATTGAATATCCAAAATACATGGAAGAAGTGTCAAAGGTGATTCATGAAAAATCTGAAAAGCTTGGAGTAAAGCTTCCTTTCATTCTCATGGAACCTGGAAGGTCAATTGTGGGAGAAGCAGGAACAACGCTCTACACTGTAGGAGCCGTAAAGAACATTCCAAACATCAGAACATACGTAAGCGTAGACGGAGGCATGACAGACAATCCGCGCTACATCCTGTACCAGTCAAAATATGACTTCCTCATAGCAAACAGGGCCGGAGACAAAAAAGATGCAGTTGTGACGGTTGCAGGCAAATGCTGTGAAACAGGAGATTTTCTTGGAGAAAATGTTCCTCTCCAAAATGCAAAAGGCGGAGACATCATGGCAGTCCTTTCAACGGGTGCATACAATTATTCCATGAGCTCAAATTACAACAGAACTCCAAAACCTGCAGTCGTTATGGTAAAAGACGGAAACTCAAGAATCATTGTAAAAAAAGAAACTCTTGAAGACATCATAAGAAACGACATCTAGTTTTTTTCCAAAACACAAACTGATACAAAACGGGAAGTTTCAACCCAAAATTGAAGCTTCCCCAATCAATTTTTTCATCTTTCCAAAACTTGGATTATAGAAAAGCACATTTCTTCAAAAAAAGCAAAACACTTGGCAGTCTGCAATTTTTTTTCGACTTATTCAGGCAAAATCTGACAGTTTTTATTTTTTTTCCTCAATAATAATATATGGGATTTCATAAAATGATTTTCATCGCAATGTCATCCTAGGGAAGCAAAGGTTAATTTCACCTCAATTAATCAGCGCTTCCCTGAATCATGAATCTGACACAATGTTTTCCACGGAGGATTAAATGTATGCAAAAAAAATCATATGGATTTTTGCTATATGTACTGTACCTGCATTCATGCTGCTCAAGATATCTGAGGCAATTCAAGTGCAGTCTTGGGTACGGGCGTTTAAAAAATACCACGAAGATTGCGGATCTTTTCCAACCGAACAGCAGGGGCTGCAGGCACTTCGCGAAAAACCGAAACTGGCCCCAATTCCAGACAACTGGAAGGGACCATACATACTGAAAACATCAACCTATACGTTTTCAAAAAGACAGATTACCTACAAGGAAATTCTAGAGCATGCATTGACGCCATCCATTGCAGAACTTACGATTCCACCGGAATAGCCGGATCCTTCTCCTGCAGGATAAAGATTTTCAATTTCAGTGCATTCGAAATTTTCCCTGTCACGAAGGATTCTTACCGGGGTACTCGTACGCGTTTCAAGTGCAATCAAAAGGGCATCGTCACAGACAAAACCCTTCATGCTTTTATTGAACTCCCGAAATCCCTTCTGAAGCCTGCTGCAAATTTCAGGCGGAATCCATTCCGTAAGGTTTGAAGATACAACACCTGGAGTATAGCTTGTCTCAGGAAGCACATCGCTTTTCTTTCCGTCAAGAAAATCCTTGAGATTTTGAGCCGGTGCCATGTAATTGTCACCATGCGAAAAAGCAAGCCTTTCAAGATGCTGACGCCACAAAAGGCCCGCAAGACTTTCAGAACCGCATTCAATGGCTTTTTCATGAAATTCAGCCGGTATGTCTTCAGGCCTTGTCTCAACTACAATAGCCGCATTGCTCCATCTGCTGTTTCTTTTTGCAGAACTCATTCCATTCACGACAATCTCTTCGGAAGACGTGCTGCTCGGAACGACAAATCCGCCTGGACACATGCAGAAACTGTATACGCCACGCTCTTCAACCTGCGTGACAAGACGATATTCCGCAGCTCCAAGATTTTCCTTGATTTCACCATGAAACTGAATGGCATCAATAAGGCTTCTTGGATGCTCCACCCTGACACCTACAGCAAACGTCTTTGCCTCAAGCGCCTTGGGTGCGATTTTCGCAATCATCATGTAAATATCAGATGCAGAATGACCTGTGGCAAGAAGAACCGCATCTCCCCTGATTTCACCATCTTCGCGAGTTTTGACATTTTTTGTCCTGACTCCAAGACAAACATGCTTTCCTGACGAATTCCTTGAAGTAATAAGGGAAACACATTTTTCCTCAAAATGAAATTCACCGCCACACTCAATTATGAAGTTTCTCATGTTATTGATGATTTTTGGAAGTTTGTCCGTGCCAATGTGGGGATGTGCATCAGTAAGGATTTTTTCATCCGCACCAAAATGTGTAAAGATTCTTAAAATAGAAGAAATATCTCCTCGCTTATTGCTTCTTGTATAGAGTTTTCCATCACTGAACGTGCCTGCCCCACCTTCACCAAAACAATAGTTTGAATCCTCATTAAGCTTGTGTTCCGTACTTATTTTCGCAATGTCAGCCTTTCTCACAGAAGTCACCGACCCACGCTCAATTATCACAGGCTTTATGCCGCGTTCCAAAAGATTGAGCGCACCAAAAAGTCCTGCCGGGCCTGAACCGACAATTATCACAGATTTGTCACCTGTACATTTTTTCCATTCAGGAAGTTTCTTTTCATCCTGAATTTCTTCATTTATGTAAACCTTATATCTTAAGAATAATTTTATGTTCTTATGGCGAGCGTCAATTGATTTCTTGATTCTGACCAAACCTTTTATTTCTTGCAAATTACACTTAACGCCAGCTTTATTCAGAGCATCACAAAGCTGTTTCCTAATGAAATTTTCATTATTTTCATTTTCCGGGCTTATCTGTATGGATATTTCTTTCTGCATATCAAGATTATAATATTTTTGCAATGTGCATTCAATCAAAAAAAATAAAAAAATTATTCAGGAACTTGTTTTTTTTTAAATAACGTGTTAAATTCATGAATAACATAACGAAAATGCGTTTTATTTCTATTCTGCGCATTTTTACAAAAGTCCAATCAAAACGTCGATTCTAAAAGTCAAGCAAAAAAGTTACTAGATTTTCTCATTCAGCAGTCTGGAAAAGGCTCTAGATGTTTTAAGATGCACATTGTATTCCCGGTGCAGATTCTAGCAGCTTAAATTCTCCAGATGCAGGGATGCTTTCGCGTTTCAACACGCGGTTTTAGAGGAGGATTATTATGATTAGAAGAAGCACATTTATCGTTGTAATGGCATTGGCATGTTCACTCGCATTCATGGGATGCAATAACCTCATGAGCCTTGATACTGAGCTTGTAAGCGCAGAATGCAAGAACAGCAAGGAAATCGTTGTATCATACACAGGTTTCATGCAGTCGAACACGCTGAAAGTATATGTGGAGGATGAATTCAACGAAAGGGTCGCAGGTTACAGCGTATCTAGATATTCATTCAACAACATAACTGGTGAAAACACACTCACCTTGAACAAGGAGCTTAAATCAGGCTATACTGTATATGTTTATGACAAATCGGACAAAAACGACAAAGTCAGCGACTTATACATTGAGTAAAAGTTTTCTGCCGTCATTCACGTGCATGGTATCCCTGTAAAATCTGCATTTAATTGCAGAGGGCATACCATGCACATCATTCAAGACATGGTTTCCTGAAAACATTTTGCTCACATTTTTCAAGGAGACTTTTATGAAAAGAAAATGTTTTTTTCTGCTTCCAATCATGTTTCTCATTTTATCATTCACAAGCTGCAACATTCTGATAGAAGACGGAAGCAGTGCTGATTCACTAAAACTCATACACGCACGATTTCTTGACGACGAAACAATATCGGTTTTATACTCGGGTTCCCTCCTCGGCTACAGCTTTAAAATCGAAGTATCAACAGCCTCAGGCTTTAAGAAAACAGATTACAGCATACAAGAACACACAGTCAATCCAAACAATAAAGTCATCTTGCTTCTCAACAAGAAAGTTTCCAATGGATATAAGGCAACCATTACGGCAGTACATCCTTGCTTGAGCAGCAAAATCATAACCGTAAAATATACAGACAATTGAAATCGCAAATTCAAAACTAAAACTATTGAGACATGGCATTTTCATGACATTTGTCATATTGTATGCTATAATATTGGAGTACATTTTGGCAAAAAAAAGAAGGGAATTATTTTATGAAGTTTTATAGTACAAGAGATGCAGAAAAAGAGGCCTCGCTCAAAGAAGCAATTCTGAACAGCATGCCTACAGACGGTGGTCTTTACGTTCCTGACGATGACGTTGATTTAAGGAAATGGATTCTATACGCAAACGAAAACACAACATTTACGTCTCTTGCAGGCTCTCTCACTACGGCAATGCTGAATGATGAGTTCAGCCCAATAATATGTGAAACAATCGCTACAAGATCTTTCAGAAAGGAACCTGTCCTCAAACAGCTTGACGACAATCTTTTCATACTCGAGCTATATCACGGAAGCACAGGCACATTCAAGGATTTTGGAGTAGCTTACCTTACGTCGGCACTGGAAACAATACTTCAGCTTGATGATGAAAAAGCAATACTTCTTGACGCAACTACAGGCGAACTTGGGGCATGCATGTCAAAGGCGATGAAAGACAAGCACATATTGAAATCAATCCTCATAGCTCCAAAGGGAAAATTCCGAGGAATGGATGAAGATGATTTTGTATGGAACGGAGGCAATATTTTCCCTGTGGAAGTCGACGGAACGGAGGAAGATTGCCACAATCTCGTAAGAAAAGTCTTTTCCGATGCAGAATACGTCAAAAAACACAACCTTACAGTTGCAAACACGGCCAACATAGGAAGGCTTTTGCCACAGACATTTTTCTACACATATGCATTTTCAAGGCTCAAGAAAAAGGTCTATGAAAACATATATTATGCATTTTCTGCGGGAAACTACGGAAACTTGATATCTGGACTTTACGCATGGAAATTCGCACTTCCGGTAAACGGATTCATCGTACCTTCAACATCGAAGCTCACGCAAGACGCAAAGGGTGACTGCCTCGTGCTCGACAGTACGATTCCAATAGAAAAGCGAAATCCTGCCGATCCGTCTGATCCACTGAACATAGAACGACTGGAGCAGGTTTTCAAGGCAAATTCGCTCATGATAAAAAACTTCGTCTTTCCGGCATCACTTACAAAAGATGAAATAGACAAAGCATGCAGGGATCTTTTTGTAAAATACAAGATATACGCAGATTCAGAAACATCAGCCGCATACGCAGCTTCACTAAAAAGAAACGACATAGTGGACAATGAAGGTTCTGTCGTCCTGCTCGCAAGGGAAAATCCTTATCTTGACAGGGAATTCATACACCACAACATAGGGGAAGAGCCTGAACAGACACAGAACATAAAAGACGCATTCAAGCCGGTATCACTCGACCGAAAACCGATATCTCCAGATGATGCGGATTACATAAAATCCATCATAGAATCACTCTGAGTCGAAAATTTCAATAAATCCACAAAAAGCAAGAAGGGGCAAAAGCCCCTTCTTTTTTATTCAGTCAAGATTTTCAGTTATCTTTCTTTACGCCAGATTTTTCGGTTGAATCTGATTTTTGCTTTTCAGACTTTCTGACAGTTTTCTTTCTTGCAGTCGGCATCTTTACGGGCTTTACGGCACTTGTAAAGTTATCGCACTTGTATTCTGCAAGTTCTTTTGAAGCTTCCAAAGTCCTGAACAGCCTGTAAATCTGATCTCGCAATACACGCTGACTTCTCATGGCGTTAGATGCAAGTCCATACCAGAATGATGATTCTATGCATTCCTTGTTAAACCACCTGATGCCATTGTAAACATTTGCGCCAGAAAGCAATCTTGAATATTCAGATTCCACAAAAAGCTTTGCAACTTCATAAGTTGACTTTACAAAAGCGGATGCGCCAAAATTCATGCCAAGAATTCTCATGCAGACAAATATCCTGTCCCATATATTCCTAATTTCAGAATTGATTACACCTGAACGAGAAAGTATTTCCGAAAGTTTTCTTGTAAATCCCCACTTCATGCAGTTTTCTTTTTCGCATGAGTTGACAGCTGCAAATGCAACGAGAATTTCCGCACTACCCTTATTTTCCATGAGGCCTTCATATATTTCCGTCTCAAGCGTCACCTTTAGCATGGATTTCTTTTCTGCCTGGACATCTGAGCCTTGTGCTGCAAGGAACGTATCATAAAGATATTCCACCTGCCTCTTAAATGCATTAAATTTCTGCTTTGGAGTTGCAGTCACGGCTTTCTTCAATGAACGAGCTTCCTTCTGGGAAAGGATTCTCTTTTCATCAACAACGCCTTCATTTGCAAAACGGGTCTCAACTTCATAATATGCAAGGGCATCCTTTTCAACAGATTTCAAAAGAGCCTTGAAGTCAACACCATTGCTCTTCGGAGTAAAAAGTTCATGAATCTTTGCAATGAAATCAGAAGTCAAGAATCTGTCCAAAGCGTCGTACAATTCCCTGTAATGGTATTCCTGCCACAATACATCAAGATCCTGTGTACCGGAACCGTTAAGGAGATCGTTAAGTTTTGCATATTTTCCATCCGCAGAATCAACAACTTCCCTTATGTCAAGATAAACCTGTGCTTCAAATCCATTCAGCATGACGAAAAGGCCATGGTCAAGTATGTCGGAACTTCTCCTGACAAACCAAAGTCCGCTTCTATGCTCACGGAAAATCACAAACCTGTTGTCACCATGGGAAAGATTCAAAGCCTCACCAATTCCCTTGGTCCACATCTGCTTGTCATCATCACCGCTTCCAACCTTTACGGCATATTCACAAGACTGCCTTATCCAGCCCTGTGTGCGCTCATACTTGTTGTTATAGAAGACAATCGTTTTTTCATCGCCTGCCATATTGGAATAGGCAAAAATATTCTCATTTACGACACCATTGTTCCATACATCATAGAACAGGAAATTTTCAACATTTGCAAAAAGATATCTTTTCTTCATGAGAGGGAAAATATCATGCCAGTGCCTGTTCAAAAGGCCTTCATCAGGAGTTTCTTCCTTGTAGGCACGAGTGTATTCCATGCCATATTTCTCTTCAAATCCTTCAAGCTGACCGTGGCCAAACATAGGAAGACCAGGCATGGTAACCATGAGCGTACATACACCAAAGTATTTGTCACCTTTGCCAAACTGTGCAACCGCAGTCTCCTCGTCGGGATTGTTCATGAAGTTAACGAATCTCTTCAAGACCTGAGGATCAAATCTTATGGTATTCTTTACAGTATCACGATATTTCTGGTTTTCTTCTTTTTTGAGCATATTCATGAAAGCAGAATTATACACGCGATGCATTCCTAAAGTTCGCGTAAAATATCCTTCCATCATCCAAAATGCCTCTGCCAAAAGAAGCGTATCAGGCATTTCATTCGCACACCTGTCTACAACCTCACGCCAGAATTCATTTGGAATGCGTTCCTCAAACTGCTGAACTGAAAGCGCATAACGGCTGCGGCTTGCAATATCACCGCCGTGACCTGGTTCCGGATACCAAAGACGCCTTATATGCTTTTTTGCAAGAACCATGGCTGCATCAAACCTTATGATTGGAAAGTTTCTTGCAACGGCAAGTATTTTCTGCATGACGGCTTCCCTTGCCTCGGCATTCAAAAAATCAATCTGTGCCGTATCATTCCAAGGCATTCCAGTGCCATCATTTCCATGATAGATGTATGTAACGTCGCCTGTCTGATTGTCAACACGCTTGAAGCAAACTGCACAGTCGGTCTTGGAATAATAGTGATCCTCAAGATATATGCTTACGCGAGAATCATGGCTCAAATTTTCACCGTTGAAAGTATACTGAGGGAAAGGGCAGTCCTTGGTAGAAATAAAATAGTCAGGATGTTCCGTAACCCAGTTTCCATCCATGCCGGTATGGTTTGGAACCATGTCGGACGCAAGTCGTATTCCGCGAACCCAGCACCTGTAGCGAAGATTTTCCAAAGCCTTCCATCCACCAAGATTTCCAGCAATTTCATAGTCAAGAAGACTGTATGCACTTGCAGCAGCTTCAGGATTTCCATTTATCTGCTTGATTCTCTTTGACGCATTGCTTCGTTCCCAAAGCCCAATAAGCCAAAGACCCGTAAATCCTTCATTTTTAAGAATGTCAAGTTCCTCATCAGGAATCTGGTCAAGTCTTGATATTTCCCTGCCGTATTTTCTTGAAAGCTGGTAAAGCCACACAAGGACAGTTTTTGCCATAAGAACAACCTTAGGCATCCAATCCCTGTCAGGACTGAATCTTTCATACTCCCTGGAAAGGTTTTCCCCTTCATAAGTATATGCGGAAAGTTCAACAGAACCGCCGTCAGTCGGGCACCAAGCTGCTTTTTCTTCCTCAGAAATGGTGTCAATTCCCTCCAGAAGGCGCAAAAGCCATTCTCCAAGAATATCAGTCCAATAAGTGCGTATGTAATCAAGCTGACCTTTCAATGAAGTAGGACTTGCAACAACAGGCTCCTTCAACATGTTTATGAGGGAATTGTTTTTCGGACCAAAAACAGGCTGTGTCAAGAAATAAGCCTTTATCTGATTCCATGTCTTTGTGTAATCAGGATTCTGCAAAAGCTTTTTATCATTAAAAAGTATGCAGAAAGGATGAAATGCAGGGTTTTCATTTGCAAGATGAAGCATGATAAGCTCTTCAAGAACCTGCTCACGATTGTCGCGATCTGTTTTCAGACATGAATCATAGGAAACCTGGAAAAGGTAATTTTCTTTTGAAAGGCGATTCTGGTAAACCGCAACAGGAGGAAATTCGTCCATGAAAGACAAAAGAAGCCCATCAATCTTATCTTTGCCAAAAGACAAATCAAGATCCGAAAGAAGATTTTTAAAAGTGTCCGGTGCCTTGTTTTTTCTGTAAAGGGCACATACATAATGAAAAATCTCATCTATAAGGCCCATTGCATTCAAAGAACCTGCAGAAACCTTTTTATCAACCTGTTTCAATTCATCAAAATACTTGTTGAGTTTCATCTGAAAATTGTGAACAGCCTTAAAATCCGCAAAAATAACATTGCCTGTAGAAGAATATAAAGTTTCATCAAATTTGCAGACATCACGTACGTTTCTGCTTATGTGAAACTCATTATACAATACTTTCATAAAACCACCTACTTATGAAATTCGATAAACTTTTTTCAGGCAGCATAAAAATACGCCGCCCAAACATTAATTGAATTTTATTAAATCACTCATTTCAAAATCAATTTTTTCACGAGGCTCCAAAAGATGCAACTTCAAAAGCCTCATGCAAAACAAACCTTAAATTGGCAGAATTTTATTTCTACTCAGAATCATGAATCTTTACTATAGCCTTTATTTTGCTTACAAGACTCTTATCCTTGGCAAGATCACTTACAAAACACGGCATCCTGTACGTCCAGTTGAAATTATTCACGCTTCCCGGTATGTTTATGCGCTCATCATTTTCATTTTCCATAAAATATGAATGTTCAAGGAAAAGATAGTCCTGCAACGGATTTATGAGGAATTTGCTTTTCGTTACAGCTATTGCCCTGTGGATGAATTCAGCAATTTCTGGAGTAAAAGCAGAACCAGAATCAAGTTTTTCTGCAAGACCTGCAGATTCCAGGAATTTATTCACGCTGAATTTTTCAGTATTCCACCACTGCCTCATGGTAGAACTGTCATGCACAGAAGTTGTGGTAACGCTAAGCTCCGGATAATCAGCAAAAGGAATATACGGCTGACCTTCTTCCTGCCAGAGCCTTGACCACCTCACAACCTTGAGAGAAAGTATGTCGAGCTTGTTGAGCACTTCAGGCAGACATTCAAGGTTCACGCCCAAATCTTCCGCACATGCTGTCATGTCTGTTGCCTTTGTTATTGCAGAAAGCGATTCGATTGCCTGTTTCTTCCACACTTCGGTTTCTTCGGCATTCATTTTTTTGAAAAGACCCCTGAGCTTGTTTTTCTCATCATCAGACAAAGTATTCCAAGATGAAGAATTTTCAAAAGTATATACCCTCTTGAAACGATTTTTTTCAATCTCAATGATGCATCTGTCACGCCACTTGCCGGCAAATGCATTTTGAAGCGACTTGTTCTTGTTGTCGTCAGGACTAAGGCGCATTTCATAAATCTGCTTGTCACCGACTATTTCCTTCTTGAAATTCCAAAGTTCCTCGTTGCCTACACGAGTGCATATCTTGCTCAAGATTTCCACAGCCTCGTCATAGTTCCACGTAATGTCTTCTATTACATGGGTCTGGATGTGAGGTTCAGAAAGCCACTTTATCCTGCTGTCAGAAAAGCCAAGTTCATTCAAATCTTTTGGCGTAAAACTTGAGCATGGAATCGTATGACCGAGATACGCTGTCGTATCATTTTCCGATGTTGCCCAAATTCTGAAAAATCCGAGTATGTGGTCTATGCGGAATGCATCGTAATAATTTGAAGCAAGCTTGACCCTTTCCTTCCACCATGCAAAATCATCATCAGAAAGCTTTTCCCAATCATATGTAGGAAATCCCCAATTCTGACCCATTGGATTTTCACCGTCTGGAGGAGAACCTGCACGAAGCTCCTGTCTGAAATATTCAGGATATGCCCAGCAGTCAACGCTGTCTTCATTCATGAGAATCGGAATGTCTCCTTTAAGCATGATTCCCTTGCTTCTAAGATATTCGGCACTTTCCTTGAACTGTTCGCTGGCCCTCATCTGGCACCAGACATAGAAATTATGGCACTCCTTCTTTACGCGGCTGTTCCATTTCTTTAAAATCTGGGCCTTGTCAACATTTTTAACGGAATCATCCCAGCTTTTCCATGTAGCCTGCATGTTTTCATCTTTTATGTTCTTGAAAACCGCATAGAATTTCACCCATTCGTTATTGTCCACAAATTTCTGCATGGCAGGGCGAATCTTGTTCATGAGAGGCATTTCGCCAGACTCAGAAGCTTTCTTTGCCTTTCCGGTTTTTTCTATATAGTTGTACAAGAGATGCAAAAGTTTCGTTTTTTCAGAAACAAGTCCGTCATAATCAAAACGCTTTGAATAACAGAAAGTCTTTTCAAAAGTCTTATAGTTCTGTGCAAAAACTTTATCATTATTGAATGCTTCCTTAAATTCAGGAAGACTGCTGATTCTGATAAACATAGGATGAAGGGCAAATGCAGAAAGACCAGAATACGGAGAAGACTGAGTTCCTGTATCATTTACAGGCAGAAGCTGAATGATTGAAAACCCAACCTTTTCACAAAAATCACCAAAATCCTTTAACGCCAAAAAATCACCGCAAGACTCACATTCCTTTGTATATAAGGCTGAAAGCGGAATCGCAACACCAGTTTGTTTTTTCATAATTTAAACCTATTTCAATAAATTTGATAAAAAAATTAACTACATCTTAAAACAAATAAACTCACCCCATAGCCATTATAACACACAATTTCATAAATACAAGAAGAATACACGGAATTTGCGAACAATAGGGAAGCGATGGTTAACGCTGATTTATATTCTACAGAATAAGTCAGTGTTTCCATAGGATATCTCAGACAAAACACAAAACGTTTATTCCATTTCATGCAATTCCTATTGAACGAGATGTGCAATTACATTAAACTGTATGGATAGAGGTATTATTTTATGTTATCTACACGTTTAAACAATCTTAATCCGTATGTTCCTGGAGAACAGCCAAAAGACAGAGTTTACATCAAGCTAAATGCAAACGAAAACCCTTACCCACCATGCAATCAAGTTTCGGAAGACATAAACAGTGCAGTACATTCACACCCAGAAAAAATAGGCCTTTATCCAGATCCTGACGTAAACGAACTCAGAGACGCAATTGCAGACATGATTAACGAAACAGGCGGATGTTTTGCAAGCAAGGATGCAAAATCCAAGCTCGAACACAAACTTACAAGGGACAACATATTTTGCGGAAACGGAAGCGATGAAGTCTTGAGCTTTGTATTCTACACATTTTTCGACAAGATCATCTTCCCGAATTTCACATACAGCTTTTATCCAGTATATTGCGGATACTACAACATTCCGATGATTCAAATTCCGCTAAAAAAAGACTGGACGCTCGACAAGGACAAAATGACGGAGACTGCATGCAGGGAAAACGCACCAATCATATTCGCAAACCCAAATGCACCTACAGGAATTGCGTTGAAAACATCAGAAATAGAAGAAATGATAAAAAATTCTCCAAAAGACAAGGTTTTTGTGGTAGATGAAGCATATGCCGATTTCAGCGATGAAAGTGCAATTCCACTCATAGAAAAATATGACAACCTCGTTATCGTAAGGACATTTTCAAAAAGCCTTTCATTTGCGGGAATGCGATGCGGTTTTGTAATCTCAAACCCAAAACTCATAGAGAAGATTTTTACGGTAAAAAATTCATTCAATCACTTCCCGATTGATTTCATATGCAAGACAGCTGCAGTTTCTTCATGCAAAAATTACAGATATTATTCAGAATGTGCGGAAAAAGTATGTAAAACACGAAAAGATTTCACGGAATTTCTTCGTTCACACGGATTCTTTGTAATTGACAGCAAGACAAATTTCGTATTTACAAGAAAAGACGGAATATCCGGAAAAGAAATATACGAAAAGGTAAAAAATGAAGGAATCCTCATACGCCATTTTGCGACAAAGGGAATTGAGGATTTTGTAAGAATTACAATAGGAACTGACGAACAGATGGACAAGCTAAAAAAGATACTGGAAAAAATTCAGTAATCTTTCTTGATTTTCAGGATTCTAGTATGGAAAAAACAATAAAAATCATTGCCATAGGCGACATTCACGGTAAAGCCTGCGAACTTGAAAAACTTTCTCTTGAAATGAAAAAGCATGATGCGGTTTTCTTTGCAGGAGATTTTTCCGACAAGGATGAAGAATCTTCAGGAATTGATGTGCTCAAGAAAATGCATGCGATTCACGATACGGTTTTTGCCGTGTCCGGGGATTCTGATGCCAAAGATTTTCTTGAGTCAAATGATGATTCCATCAGCGTGGAAAATTCAATAGTTTCTTTCGAAGGCCTTTGCATTTCAGGATGCGGAGGAACTTTTGGAGACGGAAGCGAAGTCTTGAATTTCAGGGATGAAGAAGAGATGATTAATGACCTTCACCTTGTTTCTGATGAAGAAGATGAAAACTGGGACAACCTCATAGTCATCTCCCACACTCCGCCCAAAGGAACTGAATGCGACATCTCGGAAAACGGAATGCATGAAGGAAGCGAACTGCTCAGCAATTTTATAGAAAAAACACAGCCCCTTCTTGTAATCACAGGACATGCGCACAAAAGCCAGGCATGCTGCAAGATGGGAAACACAACCATAATAAACCCGGGTGCACTATGCGACGGCAAATATGCATCACTTGAAATCACGCTAGAAGATGGAAAATGGTGCGTTGAAAACGCAAAACTGATGTCTCTTTGACAAAAAAGCTGACGGCAATCCTTTTCACACGCAATGCATATCAAGGGGCTTTCTAAAAAATACTTTTTGGTCCCCCTTGATGATTTTCTTCACACAAGACTTGATGATTCCGCTAAAAAACATGCAAAAGCAAGACAAAAAAAAGCAGAAGAACGCACATCCAAGGCTTTCTCCTGCCAAAACCAAAAACTATTCTTTTTGAACAAGCTCAACATGGAAACTTTGCATAAGGGAAACAAACGCAAATATCTTCTTGTAAGAATCAATGCACATCTGCCTAAGCTGGCCTTCTGCAAAATGATCAAGATCCTTCCAGTTGACAACAAGCTCAGGATTTTTCTTGACACAATCTTCAAGAACCATTTTCAGATTCTTGTCATATATTACAAAATGCTTTATGGCATCAAGAATGATTTTTCCTGCAGAATCATTTATATAATCAAGAGTTGACGATATTATGTTTCTTGCTTCCTTATCACGCTCGGTTCTCGGAAGAAGGGTCTTCATCTTCAATCCAAGGTCTGAACTTTCGCACACACTGTTGTCAAGAGTTGAAATCTGCTCCACAAGTCCGACAATGTTATTGTAAGCCTCACTCATCGGAGTTGCAAGCGACTGGCTGGCCCATTCACCGCGAACAAGCAGAATGTCTGAAAGCTCCTTTATATCCTTCTTTACATAATCAAGAATAAACGCGCGAAGATAACTCAAAGGCTCCTGATAGGCAAAAGAACCAATTTCCTTTCTTTCAAAAGGAGAACTGCCGGCTTCATTGTAGTATTTGAGATGGTCAATATCCGTTGTGCCGAACACCTGGTTCAAAAGTCCCTCTACCTTTCCGGCAGTCTGGCGTGCCCTTATGCTCTCAAGGGCAGATGCAGCAGTATTTTTTGTTTCCGAAAGGAAATCATCAACTATGGCAAGCTCTTTCACGCGAGTATTGTCATGATATGTAGGATCTTCAGAAATAAGCTGAACAAGCATTTCGAGGGCACGATGGTCACGAAGATTTCTGATTTTTGAAATCATTTTCTTCCATGCACCCATGGATATTGCATCCACACCCTTTACAGATTTTATGAGCTTGAAAACATCATCCCATGGACAATCCAAAGGAAGAGCAAAAGCCACATCCATGAAGTTTTTCAAATCTTCGACAATATATGTACCGTTGATGGATGAAAACTTTACATTTCCGTCAAAAACATGTTCCTTAATGGAACTGTCAAATTTCTTAAGGACAAAATAGTAATCAAAAAGGGCAAAATTTGCAAAAGCCATAAGCTTTGTATACAGGCCGTCTGTCTTTGTAATGTTCTCACCGTTAAACTCAGACATGACAACGCCAATATTATCTTTCACTTTTTGAGAAACCTGCTTGAGAGAAAGTTTCCTTGCATCTTCGATTATGGAAGCTTCCTGCAATTCCTCAAGAGCTGCAAGCTGTTTTTCCGAAAGCGCATTGTTTATGACCATTCGCTTAAGCTGAGGCTTCTGTATGGACTGAAAAACAGTCTGTGCAGGAGAAATGTTCTTGTAAACCTCATAAAAAAACTTTGCAACAGCAGGCTCCACTTCATGTGAACTATACTTAAAATAATGATATTTTCCCTTCTGCAGATTTTTAGCTATATTTTTTAATGCCTTTCTTTTCGATGCTTCAGGATCGGAGCTTGAAAAAACAGACTTGATTATTTGTGATATAAAATTTCCTTTACCCATATGATAATATACTATCCAAAAAAAGCCAATTTATCAAGTTACTTTTTGTTTATTTCATTTGGAAATTATGTATTTTTAATTTTATCTTAAGATAATCTTATATTTCTGTTTTAAAGCAAGACAAAAAAATAAGGGAACCGGCAAAGTCCCCTTATTCTTGAAATTTTCCACAACTCTCATTTAAAAGCTGTTTTCTTAAAGTCCGAAACGCTTCTTTATGTAGGCATAAAGGAAATCGACTGTTCCCTCAAGCCCAAGTTTGCTTGAATTGATGCAGATGTCATAATTTTTGCATTCACCCCATTTTCCACCCTTTGAAAAATAGTCATGATATGAGGCCCTTTTCCTGTCATGGCGTTCCAGAGCCTTTTTGGCATTTTTCTCATTCATGCATCTGATTTCTTCAATTCTTGCAAGCTTATCCTTTAAATCACCGAGAATGAAAATCGACACAAAATTTTCCATGCCCCGGAAAAGGTCATCGGCACACCTGCCGACAGCAATAAAAGAATCTCCATCCGCAGCTTTTGCCTTCAAGAGTGCAAACTGAAGTTCTGCAACATTCTGCTCCGGTGAATTTGAATAGCCATTCACAGTACGGCTGAAGAAAAATTTTCTTGGACGCTCATCATAAATTGCAAGACTGTTGGAATCAATATGCTTTGTATCAGCAACTTCATCCAAAAGATTTCTGTCATAAACAGGAATGTCAAGTTTTTTCGCAAGCTGAACCGCAATTTCCCTTCCTGCGCTTCCATACTCACGTCCGATAGAAATAATGATCTGTCTTTCCATAAGCGTTCCTTAGAAATACTTTACAAAAATGTAAACAGTACAAATTGCCATTACGATGACCGTCGCCGGAACAGATTTCTTGCAGTATGCTCCCCAGCTGACAGGATATCCTGCCTTTGCGGCAACTGAAGTTCCGACAACATTCGCACTGGCACCAATCGGAGTGGCACTGCCTCCAATATCAGTTCCCATAGAAAGTGCCCATGTCATTGTCGGCAGACTTACGCCACTTGACAAGGCCAAAGATTGAATTACGGGAATCATAGTGGCGGCAAACGGTATATTGTCCACAAAAGCACTCGCAATCGCACTCATCCATATGATTATTGCTATCATCAAGTATACATTTCCACCAGAGATTTTTCCAATGAAACCTGCAACAATTTCAAGAACTCCTGTCCTTTCAAGACCCCCAACGACAACAAAAAGACCTATGAAGAAAAGCAGAGTCTTATAGTCCACTTTTTTCAAAAGCACAAGCATGTTTCTTGGAGATGCAAGAAGTGTAACCAAAGCTATGAAAAGTCCAATTGTCGCAACAGTGAGACCTGTCACGGCATGTGTTACAAGAAGAATTACGGCAACTGCAAAAATCACGGAGCTTATTACAAAACCCTTTTTGTCTGTTATGCAGTCCCTTGGATTCGGAAGTTTTGAAACATCAACCTCCTCGTTTGATTTCAAATCCTTTCTGTACGAAAAGAAAAAGAAAACAACCGTAAATATGAGGCTCAAGCCTGCCATGACACCTGTATTCTTTATGAAATCTGAAAAAGAATAACCGAAAGAAGTTCCTATTATGATGTTTGGAGGATCACCGCACATTGTGGCGCTTCCACCAAGATTTGCGCAAAATATTTCTGAAAGAATCATCGGCACTGGATTGAATCTCAAAAGCTGGCTCAATTCAACCGTAACGGCTGCAAGAAAAAGGATGACCGTGATTGAGTCAATGAACATTGCAAGAACTGCGGACATTATCATGAACACGACAAAAATCGGAATTACCTTGAATTTTACGGCATTTGCAAGACACATGCAAAGCCACCTGAAAAAACCTGCACGAGCCATTCCCTCAACCATAACCATCATGCCTGCAATAAAAATGATTGTGGCCCAGTTGATGCCTGAAGATGTTTCTTCCGCACCATGAGCATACCAAAAACCAATGGAAGCGAAGCATTTGTAATTGAGAGTACTGACAATCGCACCCAAATCATGCATTCCAAGTCCAAAGACAAGAACAAGAGTCAAGACTCCACAAGCCAAAGTAATAAGATGACGTTCAAAAACCTCAAAGATAATCATGGTGAACATCACGATGAAAATAGTTACAGCTAATATTTGTGACAACATGCATACATCATATATTTATGTAAAAAAAAAGACAAGTAAGAGCAAGAAAAAGAAAAACCGGGAACCATTTGACTCCCGGCCCGCATTATGCTGAAAAAACTACTTCAAAAGAAGCTTTGAAACTTTTTTATGACAAAACTGATAAATGCATGCAAGAAGCACAACAGATATTGACACTGCAAAGAAATACAGGACAAGATTTAGATTGTTTTTCCAAATTACGGGAACAAAATCATCTTCAGCAGGATTATATTTTGCAATGATGAACCTGTACGAAAAGAGACATATTTCCTGCATGAGGTAAACTTCAAGAGACCTGGTTCCAAGAAATGAAAGCACTTTGTTTTCTGAGTGAACTTTAAGCATCAAAAAATACACGGCAACAGGAACAAGCATCGTGGTCACATTCTGGAGCAGATAGCAGCATGCATTGTTAAGGATTCCGTCACTTCCCCATTCATTCCAGTAATTTTTAGAAGGCAGGATTTTCAGAACAAAAACCAAAGCATATGCAAGTACAATTGACGCAAAAATCATAAATTTAATCCAGAAATTTTTTTTCATGAATTCTATGATTTTTGTTTCCTTTTCAGCAATAAAAATTCCAGATGCAAATGCAAGAGTTCCATTTACCCACCATTCACCCGTAAACCAAAGATTCATTGGATGAAGATACCAGGGAGCCGTACCCCAGATTACAGACCAGGCAGGGCTTCCGTCAGGAGCACGCCACCAGTTTTTTTCACCGAGGAACCAAGGAAAATGCCCCATGACGATGAAAATCAATCCCTGAATTATAGACACAAGAACCACAAGGGCAAGTGCCGTATTTCTGTTTTTCACATTCCTGTATATAAGACAGAAAGACGAATACATAATGAATATGACGACAACAAACCAGCTTTGAGTGTTTATTTGAGAAACGCCAATTATGGAACAAATCCACTTTGAAACGCCCATTGATTCAGCCAAGCCGACTTTAATGCCCGCGATTTTAAATACTGCATAAAACGCAATCATTACATAATAAGACACAAGAATCGGCAGCGCACGCTTTTTCATAAAAGACTTCAAATACTCAGGTTTTGAATCAAGGCTTTTTATGAGGCCGTAACCTGAAATAAAGAAAAACATTGCGACAAAAAGGTATCCAATATCAACAAAAAAAGACATTGTACCTGTCTGCCGAAAAGCTTCCTGCTGGCTTACATGATGGCAAAGCACGCAAAATGCAAGGAGTCCCTTCAAGTTTTTTGTAGCGGAAGAAGAAAAACAGTCGCATGAAATTGAATTTTTCGGAGTAATTTTCATTCCCCAAACCAACAACCCAAGAACAAATAAATAAACTAAAAATGAAATAACATTCATAAACACATGATACCACACATTCCCATAATGTAAAGCTGTTTTAACCTTTTGAGCAAAATCATTTAGCCTTGAAACTCTTTCCAAACTTCAAGACCATCTTTCCCCTGGGATTAAAATCTTTTGTCTGCTCAAGAAATTTCATGCCGTCACCATGAAACGGAATGTTGTGCAAAGCTCCAATCATATCTGCAACAGAAGTCGCTTCTTTTGCATCCATATTGTACCTTCCGTCAATCGGATAAAACGCATAATCGATTTTCTTTCCCGCAATGGATTTGAGTCCGTCACTCATCGACGTATCGCCTGCATGATATATGGCAACGCCATCAACAGTAATGATGTAGCCGACATTATCACGAACAGAATGATTTGCATTTCCTCCAGAAGGAACAGCTTCTATCTTTACGCCCTTTTCTTCAAACGTCTTGTATTCTCCAGAAACCAAAGCCTCTTTCCACGTAATGAGCCTGCAGTCAGGATTTTTTCTGCACAAGTGCGGATTATTGTGGTCAAAATGCTCATGCGTCACAAGAATGAAATCAGCTTTCTCACTGTAATTTCCCTTGTAATAGGGATCAACGTAAATCACGATGCCGTCAGAAGTCTTTATCTTCAGGCTTGCATGACCTATAAGAGTCACGACTGAATACTTTTTTGCCGATGCGTGAAAACCGCAGAATGCAAGAAGAAAAAAAGCACAAAATGTTTTTACACAAAACTTACCCATATACCTACCTTTATTTTTAAGTCCCGTAGAATATTTCGGAACAATTCAAGACCATCGCAAAGCACATTTAAAGATTGCCTGCAATTTTTATCCAAAACAAAGATACACCAAAACACAACAAAACTTAATGGAAAAAATGCACGATTTCATGACAAATTTGCAAAATGAAAACACAAAAGAAAATTTGAAGCAACTTGCATCGAGTTAAAAAATTCTTTAAAATCAGGCAGAAATTTATGAAAAATTCTTTCACGGGAGGATGAAAATGACAAAAGTGCAGGAGTCAATATTTGAGGCAATTGAATCAATGGGAGAAAAATCAAGATTCACCGATACAATCGTTTCAAAAAAAATACGTGAAAAAAACGGACTTGAAGGCAAGAAAAAAGCAACAATATCAATTGATGACCTGATGGTGGCAATCAGCCTGCTAAGCGAAAAAGGCAGTTTTTATTCCATAACCGTAACAAATGCAAATGACATACTCATCGAAAAAAGCAGCGAACCAAAGGAAGTGTCCATGGAAAGCATAAAGAGAAGAGTCCGCCATGAAAAAAGCCAAATTCTTTTCACAAACAAGGATTTCAAGTAAACTCAAGTCACGGGAAACTCAAAATTGCCAATTTCAGGAATGCACTCATGCAAGTCAAACAGCTTCATTTGCCCACATTTCCATAAGGAGGGGGACACGACAGCCTGTAGGCTCTTGGAGATTTTCCAATTTGTTTCTTGAAAGCCTTTGAAAAATATGATTCGTCACTAAAGCCAGATTTAACTGCTATATCGCAAATCGGAAGCCCGGTGTTGGAAAGGAGAAGAGCAGCATTTTGAATTCTAAGATTGTTGACATATGACATCACGGAAGTACCGAAATTTTTGTTGAACATGGCATTAAGGGTTGTCCTGTTTGTCGCAAACATCTCAGAAAGTCCTTCCAGGGTAACATGCTTGTAAAAAGAACACTGTATGTATTCAAGAATTTTCTCAATTCTGCTTTCAGATTTTACAACTTCATTTTGAAGCAAAGAATTCCTTTTCAGAAGAAGAATGATTTCCATCAGATATGATTTTGAAAGACACGGCCAATACTGACTCTGGACGCAATTAAGTTCACGATCCATGTTTTCAAAGCAATTTTCAAAAACCTCAAGCACACTGGGATTCGGACAAAAGAATTTGTATCCAGACTCAAGTTCTGTCAGCGCACTGTATTCAAAATTATCAGGGAAGCGTTCAAATGACGAGTTTATTCCACGAGGTGAAAAAACTACAGACATCAAGGCGCTTCCTTCAGGATTTTCCAGAACCTCGATTTTTTTTACGCCATGGCAGGGAGAAAACAAAAGAATTCCAGATAAAAAAACATCCCTGCAATTTACCGCTATTCTGCATCCACGGGAAAAAACAGCAGTATAGAAAGAGGAACATTCCTCTGCAAGCAAGATTCCCCTTTTAAGGACAATTTCCAGCGAAAAACCTGAATAATATGTAAGTTCCTTTGTCTCGTATTTCATTTCCCGGTAAAATCCATAAAAAATGGGCAAAACCTCAATATATTCCAAGAATGACAGGCACATTCCAAAGCGAACTGTAACTTGACGCAAGATCGCCCGCCTCTTCCCAAATAGACTGCAGGGCATACGCACGAGGGTTATATACAATCACGCTGTTTACCGCTTCCTGCTTTATCTGATGGTATCCACGGCTGAAAGCAATGTGCTGGTTGTCCATATTTCCAAAATAGAAACTCTTATGGTCACCGACAGAAGAAAATGGCGAAAACTCAAGTCCCGCGCCAAGAACCACGTCTACCGGGAACCATCCATATCCTGCAAAATACACTTCAGTCCACCAATGGGGAACCACATTGGACTTGCCGTGAACAAGGATGCCGGATACAGGATTTGCCATAATTCCAAGACTTCTCAACGCTGAAGCATAAAGCATTGCAAAATCATAAGAATCGCCTTTTTTCTTTTGCACGAGATCGGTAATCTGGGCATTTCCAGTCCTGATTTTATCAAGCACTTCATAATTTTCGCAAAAATAGTCATAAATGAGCTTTGCCTGCAAATAGACATTTTTCTGGTTGCCGACAATATTTTGCGCAAGCGAAACGACAGAAGGTGCAGTTGACGGAATGCATGCATCAGCTTCCACATATTTCTTGTAAAAAAGACTTTCCCTGTCTTCATACGGAACAACTTTTTTCGGATCGATATCGGTTTTCTGACTGTATACGCTCACAACATAAGTCTGGCTGAATTTCTGATTGTTATTCTGGATGTGATTCAACGATTTTTTATGAATCATAAAATACGGGTCATCACAATAAAACGGTTCTGGAAAAACATCATTAAGCTGGGAATACGGCTGTAAAGACGATATGGCAGGTTTCGGCACATACAGGGTAATGAAAGATTCCTGCCTTTGGGAATTTACAGAAATGTCGGCACCGTTTTGGACGACATACGTAATTTTCTTTTTGTATGATTTTTTTCCACAAGGAAATTTTACGGAAAGTTTCAAAGATGAACTTGATCCGCTTGCAGTTTCCACAAAAACAGAGCCTGTAGCGGCACCATCCGGAACTTTTACTACAATTTCATTATCACTCCATGAAACATAATCAAAATCATTTTCATCTGCAGGAATATACAGTTTTGAAACATCATTGGTTGACGTAAATTCATTATAGCCAGAATTGTCATCCCTGTTTGCAGTAAAATATACTTTTGATTTTCCCCTTATTTCACCAAAATTCACCCCGGAAATCGTAATTCTGTCACCAATTTTCGCAGATTCGGAAGAAATGGACTCAATTTTCGGAAGAACAGACGCCGTATTCATCTGAAGTGCTACGGGAATGCTTTTTTCATTTGCAAAGAAAAACGGATCGGAAGTTCCTGTATACGTACTGACAAAAATAAGACCGTCCTGAACATTGGAAGGCAAAACAAGAGAAATCTCATTATCAGTCCAAGACTTGTATCCGCTTGACGTAACACGGGAACCTGCAATCTCTACATAAGAAGATGACTTCTCATTGCCGAAATTCTTTCCCTTTATTATCATTTCATCCCCAGGAGCACCAATAAGAGGTGAAATTGAAGATATCATCGGCTTTTTTATGACTCGTCTTCCAAGCATTCCAAAAAAAGACACCGATATAAAAATAACAGACAACAACGATACAGCCCTCACCAAAGGGGACTTTTTTAGCAAACGTTTATAAATTTTTAATATATTCAAAGTTATTTCCCGTCAGGATGCATCACTCACTGAACTTTATAGGCATTCCGCCAAATGATTTTCCATCATCAACAATTCTATCAAAATCTTCTGTTGGCGGACAGAACACATCGTAACCTGCAAGCTGAGACTTCATTCCATAACGATTTTCACCATACGGATTTCCAATCATGATGAACATGGGTTTTGAATTGCCTCTATTTGCTGGAATGGAAATGGTATACACAGAATTTTCAGTCTTACCGTCAGAAGCAAGGATTGCATTAAGATTTGTTATGTTTACGTTTCCATCAGAGCGAATCTGATTTGCCGTATAGGAGGCAGAATTCCTGCTCACAGGCTGAAAACTGTCATTTCGAAACCTGTTTAATTCCTGTCTGGTTGAAACAAGCATCACAGCCAAAGAAGCCGCAACACCAACAATGCCATACTTGAAATATTCTCCCCAATTAATCTTTCTCTTCTTCTCATTAAACGACATTGTCCTTGCATAGGAAAGTTTTGCCTGAAGGCGTTCAAAGCTTTCATCAATTTCTTCTTTTGAAAAAGATATTGATTTTTTGTCGTCACTGAAAACATTTCTAAGCTTTCTGAATTTTTCAAGCTCACGGGAACACTTTGCACAAGATGAAACATGAGTCTCGTAATCCTTTAAGAATTCCTGAGGAAGTTCGCCATCCAAATAAACAGAATGAATATCGCTTTCAGGGCAAATAGACATCTTCTTCTCCTATAATCTTCAAAAGTTTGTCACGAGCACGGAATACGCGAATTTTTACATTGCCTTCGGATATTCCAAGACGCTCACCTATTTCCTTATAATTTAAATCGGCATATTCCTTTAAAATAAGCACTTCACGCATATTGTCAGGCAGTTTATTCAATGCCTCAAGCACCAAATTCCGCGTCTCTTTCTTTAAAAGATCCACTTCACCGCTTTCCATATGCTGTCTCGACTCAAGCAGAACCTTATGGTATGCACTAGCTTCCCTTACCTTTCGTCTGGCATAATTGAGAGACGCATTCTTCACAACGCAAATGAGCCAGAATGTGGCATCATTCATTGAAGGAAAAATCATTTTCTTCTCATTTGCCTTTATGAAAGAATCATGCACCAAATCTTCAGCCACATCTTCATCCAGAACAATCTTATACGCTATTCTGAAAAGCAGTTCATATGTCGAGTTATATATTTCCCTAAAATCAGCGGAAGAGTTACAATCCAGAGGACATTCTTCCTTTTTTTTAAACAACAATTTTCTTTCCCAAAGGTTACATAGGGAAGCACTAATTAATTGAGGTGAAATTAACCATCGCTTCCCTGGCGAATCGTGCAAAGCCATGCTTTTCACAATTCGCAGACATCAAGGTTAACACTGATTTATTCCCTATAGAATAAATCAGTGTTTTCATAGTTTTTTCAAGCATGACAGCACATAACGTTACTTTCTTTTCCATACAGGACCTGCAGGAGTATCAGTAACAATAATTCCCCTTGCGTTAAGCTCGTCACGAATTTCATCACATCGCTTGAAATTTTTATTTTTCTTTGCTTCAATTCGTTCCGCAATAAGGGCATCTATCTCAGAAGCCTCACTGTCGCCTGAATGATCCACGAAATTGGCTTTTTTCTCATCTTCAAGAGATTTTTTTGCACCCTCAAGAAGTTTAAGCCCTATTACCGTATCCATTCTTGCAATAAGCTCAAGCACTTCAAGTCCATCAAGTGAAGAATCCTTAAGAACCTTGGAAATCTGACTCAATGCAACAGGTGCAAGAAGATCGTTTTCAAGAGCAGACTTAAATGCATCCACGTAAGAAAATGCCTTTTCAGAAAGACCATTTTTTAAGGAAGCCTCACCTTTTCCGTATGATTTTTTCAAATATGCATCAAGCTTTTCCTCAAGTCCTGAAGAAGACACTTTCTTTGCAATCTTCGAAACCAATGCCTCCCTTGAACGCTTTGCGCCGTCCATTGCATCCCAGCTGAAAAGAACCTGCTTTCTGTAATGCGCGCCAAGAAGGAAGAACCTGTAGTCAAGAGCATCATAACCTTTATCTATTAACGACTGAAGCGTCAAAAAGTTACCGCTTGACTTTGACATTTTTGTAGCTCCCTGAAGAACAAGGAATTCATTGTGAAGCCAATAATTAACCCATCGTCCCTCTTTTTTGTCTTCATCAGAAAAACTACCCTCACTCTGGGCAATTTCATTCGTGTGATGAACTGGAACATGATCAATTCCACCTGTATGAATGTCAAAATGCTTTCCAAGATACTTCATGCTCATTGCAGAACACTCTATATGCCATCCAGGATATCCCCTGCCCCATGGAGAATCCCATACAAGAGCCTGATTTTCAAACTTGGATTTCGTAAACCAAAGGGCAAAATCCTGCGGGTTTCGCTTGTTTTCATCAATCACAACTTCCTTTCGCCTACCAGCACCTTCCTTGAGTTCATCAAGATTAAGACATGCAAGCTCCCCATAGCGGTCATATGTCGTAATGTCATAATAAAGGTTTCCTCCAGCCATGTATGTATGACCGTTTGCCTCTATTTTCTTTATGAGCTCAATCATTTCGTTTATATGCTCAGTTGCCTTGCAGACTACATCAGGACGTATTATGTTGAGCCTGTCAATGTCATTGAAAAATGCATCGGTATAGAACTTTGCGATTTCCATTACCGACTGGTGCTTTTCTTCGGCAGTCTTTACCATCTTGTCGTCACCGTCGTCACTGTCACCTGTAAGATGGCCGACATCAGTTATATTCATTACATGCTTTTTGTCATATCCAAGAAACGTAAGAGTCCTGTCAAGAATATCAAGAAAAACATAGGCACGCAGATTGCCGATATGCGCATAATTGTATACAGTAGGTCCACAACCATAAAAACCTACAAATCCCTCACGAATCGGCTTGAACTCCTCAACCTTACGACCCATTGTATTATACAGACGAAGTGCCATCTCTTGCCTCCCATTGTCATATTTAAAGCTTGCAAAAATAATATTATCTTCTATAATAGATGTATGTTTAGAATAGATGAATTGGCTAAAAGTTTCAATAACTCCATCAATTTTAATGGTGATGTTTTATTCAATGAAAGCATGAAAGAGCACACAACAATGAAAGTTGGCGGAAATGCAGCAATGTTTTTAAAGCCAAACGATATCCAAAGTCTCATCCACGCAATATCAGAATGCATTGAAAACGACATAAAGTTTTTTATTCTCGGAGGAGGAAGCAATCTTGTTGTATCAGATGAAGGATTTGACGGAATCATCATCAGCACAGAAAAATTCAATATAATAGAAGAAATTGACGAAACGCACATAAAATGCGGAGCCGGCGTAAAGACTGATGACCTTGTACAATACTGTGCATCACGGGGTTTTGCAGGGCTTGAGACATTTTCAGCATTGCCAGGAACAGTAGGCGGAGCATCATTCATGAATGCACGATGTTATGGCAAAGAAATTTCCGATATTCTTTCAGATGCAGAATTCATAGAGCCAAAAGAATTTTGCAAAAAAAGAAAAATTTTTGTTGAACAGTACACAAAAATGTATCATAATAGTAATAGAAATTTAGAATGGGCGTATAAAGTTTCACCGTTTGCAACAAACCTTGCAGTTATTCTAAATGTAACCTTCACAGTTCAAAAAAAAGATGAGAGCAAAATAGATTTTCTTAAATCAGAGTGTGAAAGATACAAACAGGATCGTGAACAAAAAGGACATTTTAAATCTCCAAGTGCGGGAAGCGTTTTCAAGAACAATCGGGATTTCGGTCTTCCCAGTGGAAAATTGATAGATGAAGCTGGATTAAAAGGATGCAAAATCGGAGGTGCACAAATTGCGCCATTTCATGGAAACATTATCATAAACACAGGTAATGCCACATGTTCCGACGTAGAATCGCTTGTTCAGCTTGCAAGACAAAAAGTATTGGAAAATAAGGGTTTTGAACTGGAACCTGAAATTATTTTCCTAAAGTAATGTAATTAGGAGTAAAAAGTTGTTACAGCTTTCTTTTGTAAAGTTTAAGCCGAATTCATATCTTCTCGTTGAAGGCAATAACAAATCGGATGCTTTTTTCATCATTCAGAGCGGAAAGGTTCGCTGCTACAGTGAAGTTTCGATTCCTGGATACGCACAGCCTTTGCTTGGTCCTGGAGACTTCGTTGGCGTTGTACCATCAATGTCGGGTCATTCCCAGAACCAGACAGTAGTTGCACTTACCGAAGTAGTTGCAATCATGGTAAAAAAGGATCAGTATTCAGACCTTATCAAAAACAATACGCCTGTCGCAATGAAAATCGTCCGTTCTTTTGCAAGAGACATGCGCATCCTCAACGACCAGCTTACAAAGCTTACTCTTAAGAAAACAAGTGTTGATTCACCGGAAACAATGTTCCTTATTGGAGAATACTATGAGGAAGCCGGTTTTTATTACATTGCATATTACTGCTACTACCAGTATGTAAAACAGTGTCCTGCAGGGCCTAACGTACAGACGGCACAAAAAAGAATGCTCGGTCTGCAGACAAGGGCAAAGAAAACGCCTTATCTTGAGCCTTCGCCAGACGTAATAAAAGAATTCCCTCGAGACACAATGATTTTCTGCGAATGCCAGACTGGTGCAGACATGTTCATCATCCAGGAAGGTGTTGTCAGAATCACAAAAGTCATAGACGGAAAAGAAGTTGTTCTCGCCCTTCTTAAAAAAGGAGACATGTTCGGAGAGATGGCGCTTCTTGAAGACAAACCTCGCTCTGCAACAGCCATTGCACATGAAAACTGCAGGCTCATGGTTGTAAACAAGACAAACTTCAACCAGATGGTTTCAACACAGCCTCAGATGATTGCAAAGCTGACGACCACATTCGCAGACCGAATCTGGGCAATATACAGACAGCTTGCAAACACACAGCTCACTGACCTCAGGGAAAAATTGATAGACATGATTGCCCTCCAGCTTGAAAAGAACAGAATTGTTGACAACGGAGGAACTTACAAGACTGATTACACGATTGTAGACATAATAAAGTTCTGTTCAATTCCGGAAAAAGACCAGAGTGATGCCTTCTACCAGATTCAGAATGACCAGTCAATCAAGATTGTAAGCGGACACATCGCAATCCCTGACGTAACACAGCTTATCAACCAGGCTGCATTCTACAGGAAACAGAGAGCAAAACACAATGATTAAAAAGAGTTTGTTGCTTGTTCTGGCGGCTTTCTTTTGCATGAAAGCATTTTCTGAAGATTTGCCGTCAGGATATAAAAATATCAGACTTGGAATGAGCATGGATGACGTCAAGTCTGAATTAAAAAAAGATTTAAACTTCGGCTACAGGGGCGAGCGTGACATTTCACTGCTTTCTGGAGAAAATGAGTCGATAATCGAAACAGACACATCAAAAATCGCACCGTATTCATTTCTAGAAAGATGCTGGTTTCAGTTTCAGGATGGAAAACTGTATACAATTACGTTGCGACTAAGACAGAACAAGATGGATCATTATTCCGTATTTTCAGCACTGTCAAAAAAATATGGAAATCCGACATCCCTTAATCCAGAAAGTTCAGTATGGATGAATGACAGCGTGATAATGAGTCTCGAACGTCCGCTTACGCTCAAATACACAGACAAGAAAACCCTTGACGACATGAAATCAAAAGCTACTGTCAGCAAAAGCGGTGAAGAAGTTTCAAGAGACCAATTTTTGGACAACCTGTAAGCATGAAAAAATTTCTTTCTTCAATATTATTTTTAATGATGCTCATTGCACTTGCCTCATGTGACGGCAGGAAATACAAGCTTCCGATAAAGGAACTTCAGATAAAGACGGCAGACGGCAAATCAATTTCCGTAATGGCAGAGATTGCATCCAAACAGGAAGAAAGGAATTTCGGTTACATGGAAAGAAAAGTAATTCCAGAAGGCACAGGCATGCTTTTTGTTTTTGAAAAGGAGCAGATGCTTAGTTTCTGGATGAAAAACACCCCGACTCCACTTTCAATCGCATACATTGATGCAAAAGGACAAATCACGGACATACTGGACATGAAACCATTTTCTCTTGAATCAATAGAAAGCTCCAGATCCGCAAAATATGCGCTCGAAGTACCACAGGGATGGTTCGGCAGGAACGGAGTTTCCCAAAACGACATTGTACTCGTAGACGAAATTCTCCTGCACAAATAATGAAGACCTTCAAAAAAAATAATAATAATCCAGGCAGAACACATTGGTCAAAGCAAAAATCAGAAATGACAGAAAGTATCCTAAAAATATTTAGAACTTGACGTCCTTCAAATAAAAAAAGCCCACAAACAAAGTTCATGGACCTTTTCACCAAAACATAAAACCTAAAAAATCAGGAAAGTTTTTCAAGTTCTGCTTTTGCAATCTTGTCTTCCGGATCTATTTCAAGAACCACTTCAAAATATTTTCTTGCTTCATCCTTCTCGCCAAGACGCAAACACAAATATCCCAAATTGCTAACAATTTTTGTATTGTCAGGATCAAATTCCAGTGCCTCAACCAAAGTTTTCTTTGCATTTTCAATTTCACCGGTTTCCATCTGGCAAATTGCAAGCTCATTCAAAGTGTCTGCATTTTCATCGCCACCGTCACATTCCTGGGCCTTAAGGAAAGCCTGTTTTGCCTCCTCAAACCGACCGAGCTTTCTCAGTCCCCAGCCCAAAAGGAACCATGCGTTCCATACAAACGGATTGTCACGGATGAACTTTCGAATTTCTTCAAGTCCCTTCTCTTCCTGACCGTTTGCAATAAATTCGTATGCATCATGAAACCTGTCGCTTTCAAGGTTTCTGTTTGATATCTTGTCAACGATTTCCTGGGCGCGCTCTTTTTTATAGATGCCATTCTCACCAAGCTCTTCATCAGTCTTATCTGAAGTAAGAGCAAGATATGACTCAAAGCAGCCCTTTGCATCTGAATAGTTTCGCTTTTTAAGGTAGAAAAAACCGGCATTGAAATATGCATCGGGAATTTCTTTTTCACTATCCATTGCATTTGTATAATATTTGTGGGCAAGGTCATCAAACGCATCGGCATCCTCATTCAATGACGAACGACGGAAACTGTCTGCCTTTTGATCATAGAAAATAGCCATGTTAAGGGTTATGGCCTTGTCATCAGGATCAATTCCCTGCAATGCAAGCCAAATTTCTTCTGCAAGATCCCAAGACTCATTTTTTGCCTTAAGAACAGCAGCCTCTGCAAGTTCAACCTTAATGTTTGGCCTGACATCGGTAATAAGTTTTCTGTAATATGCAGCATTTTTATTCTGCTTGTCATATGCAAGGACTGTAAGTATGCCAGAAAGAATCTGCTCTTCAGAAAGTTTTGAAAAATCCTCTTCCACAGGATCATCCAAATTCTTTTTTTGAACAGGCAACTCAACAGAAGCGTCTATTTTCATTGCCTTTGGAGACAAAACAGCACCTTCAGGCAACTTGACAAAATATATTGATTCAAGAGGATTTTGTGTATTCATTTTTTTCCCAATTAGATATCTGCAACCTGTGCGTACTCAACATCATCAGCAAACTTAGAATTGAGTTCTGATTTTCGCATAGTTGTAATATACTTGTTAATGTGTATTTTATAAGCCAGGCTGATAGAATCATCATGGAATTTTATGCTTGCACCAATAATATCTTTTCTGCCTTCGATAAAATCAGCACCAACAACAATACCTTTTAACGTAATGGTTTCATGAGGATCTTCGAATTCAATTTGAAGAACTGCATCCTTATTGACAAGGAACTGTGCAAGACCAAGCAAAATGACTTTGGCACCGCTAAAAGACAAATCCTGAAGGATACAATGTCTTGGAACCCCCTGTATCGTTACGGACATCTCTTTTTTTGGAATACCCAATTTTCGCATGGATTCCTGAGTTATGATAATGCGTTCTTCCTTACGTTTTACTGCATTTACGTTTGCATCAAGAAGATTACCAATCATTACAATCAAATCATCAGGCGGACGCTGCGTATACTGAATCGTAACAATAGCAAGCTCCGTGCTGTTCATGTATGACTCAACAACAGAAATCTTTGCAGCAACAAAAAAACTCATGAGCTGACCATCAGGCTGATAAAAACTAAACCTGATGCTTATCGGAGCAGGCAAAGGTTTCGACACAACAGGATAAGCAGGACTTTTTGTACCAAGAATAATCTTTGCCTGATTAAAAGTTGTTGAATTAATTATGCAAGGCCATTGCTCCCCGCCACTCTTTATATAAATCTGTCTTGGATCCATATGAAGAGTATGGATAATTTCCTTTGAGAAAGTTATTTCTGTATTTTGGTATTCTTCGTAATATCGATTAATAACCTGTGTTGTAAGAATTGCCATATATATTATAATAACCCAAAAAGCAATATATTTCAACAGAAAAATATTAAAAGAAATTTGATATTAAAACAAATTCAATTTTTCAAGAAAACCGCTTTGTACAATGGACAATCACATTGAAGCGGAATGATTTTCAAAAAATCGCTCTATGGACATACGAAAAAAGAGAGGATATACTTATATCATGAAACACAATATTTTCACGACATGCCCGGATTGCGGAAGCAAAAACATACAGACTCTCCTTAATGGAAGAAAATGGAACTGTCCAGATTGCGGATTTGACCTCTACAACAACGTTGCAAGCGCTGTAGGTGTATTTGTACTTAATGAAAAAGGCGAAATGCTGTTTGAAAAAAGGGCAAAAGAACCACGAAAAGGGTTTTACACAGTTCCAGGTGGATTTTGTGAACCGGAAGAATCACTTGAAGAAAGTGCAATTCGAGAATGTCTTGAAGAAACAGGAATAAAAATCAACGAAGCAAAATACGTTTGCTCAAGGCCAAACACATATCTTTACAAAAACATCACATACAAAACATGCGACTCTTTTTTTGAAGCAAGACTTCCTGAAGGATTCCAGATAAAAAATCAAGAATCAGAAGTTTCTGACAGCAAATTTTTCCAGGTAAAATCAAAAGAAGACATAGACAAAATACCACTTGCCTTTGAATCCGTAAAAAATGCGCTTTATGCATGGGTGGAAAAAAGAAAATGAAAATTCAGCTGGCAGTGTTTTTAATTTTATTTTTATCATTGATATCAACAAACATATTTTATTCCTTGAAGATTTCAAAAGCAAAAAGGGATTTCTTAAAAAACGGATTGGATTTACCACCAAAAGATATTAAGTTTACATTAAGCCTAATTTCAGCATATATTCTACCAATTCTTGCGATACTCATACCGATGAAAATCTTTCCGATGGCCATTTTATGTGCATGCTCCATTTTTGGAATGATTACCGTATTTCGGGAACGTCTAGATAAATTTGACAAAAACTGATATAATGTAATTCATCTAAAATACGTGATTTTAGAAAAAAAACTGAAATTCAAGTTTTCAGGGATACTAAACAGATTCTGGAGTTTATCATGGGAGACATTACAAGAAGGATAACAAAAAAATCCCTTAAGGCAAAAAGAATTGCCGCAATAAAGACAATAAAAGCTCAGGCAAAAGAGAAAATCCGCGAAGTAAAGACAGAATATTCAATAAATGCAAAAGAAAAGAAATCAAGGCTGATTGAAAAAGAGCACAAAAAAGAACTCAGGACACAAAAAGCAAATGCCAAGCTTGCATACAGCATGAAGCAGCCTCGTCCGTTCACTCTTGGAGAAGACCTTTTAAATTCCATAAGCCACGGAATAGGAGCAGGTTTAAGTGTAGCAGCCATAGTTTTGCTTTCAATAAAGGCATATTACCACGCACCGGCAGATTCAAGATCTTCTTTCATTGCAAGTTTTGCAATTTTCGGTTCTGCAATGTTTCTTGTCTACATAATATCGACGCTTTACCACGCACTCATATCTCCGACTGCAAGAAAAGTTTTCTCAATATTGAATCACGACGCAATTTTCATACTCATAACGGCACTTTACACACCTTTCATAATAAAAACCCTGGAACACTCAAGTGAAATTGTTGCATGCTCAGTGGCATGGGGACTTACAGGCATTTTAGTCGCACTTTATTCCGTATTTGGAGCAAGACTTAAGACTGCCTCGGTAATAACTTATGCCGTAATGGGATGGATTTTGATGGGAGGATTTGCTTTCGGAGGAGACGTAATAAACATTTCCTACAAATGCAGGAATTTTTTAATTGCCGGAGGATTGATATATACGGCAAGCGGAATATTTTTCCTGCTGAAGACATTCAAGTGGGCACACAGTATATTCCACATTGGTGTACTTGCAGGAAGCATACTGCACTTTTTCAGCGTATACAATCTTATATAGGATTTTTGAAATTATCTCTAAAAATTGATTTTTAAAGTTTCCTATGGGATAGAATTATGGAAAAAGAAACTGAGGACAAATTCACGGAACTTGAAATAAAACTTGCTTACCTTGAAAATTTTGTAAACCAACTGCAGGAAGTTTCCGTGGAACACACAAACACAATCGAAATTCTAAGGGAAGAAAACAGGATTCTTTCGCAAAAAATAAAGGAAATGTCGGACATTATGGAAGGTGACATTCCAAACAGGAAACCGCCACACTACTAGGCTTTATTTTCAATTTTGGCACATGTCTTGTCCGCGATTAAGATTCCGTAACGGGCTACGCAATGTCGGCTCAGAAGGACTTTCATTTGCAACCCGCAAAGTGGACGGCTGTGAGCTGTTTTCCAAAAGACATACCGAACGCTGACTGTGGATTGAAATGCAGACCGTCGAAAGGGGCCGCAAAGTATTTTGTCGCAAACTGATGCCCTGTTTGAAAACCGTGGATTGGGATGCAAACTGTCACATGGGGGCGTGCAAAATATTTTGTCGGAAAGCGATGCCCTGTTTGGAAAATTTGAATCTAAATGCAAACCGTCAAACGGCCGCCCCAAAACGCATGCCTGTACATACTCTTCCAACAAATTTGCAAAAAAAAACAACAAAACTGCAAATTTACCTCCGAATTCATGACCGTTTTGTTTTTTTCCACAAATAATATTAGTACGTCACTAAAAAATCACGGAGGTCAAAATGAAGCCAATAGAGGAACTTGAGTTTACTGACGACTACATGTTTGGCGCAGTTTTACAGGATAGCGAAATCTGCAAGACTGACCATTTCAAGAAAAATTTACAGTGCTACACGTTCGAGAACATCTGCCTCGAGGACAAAACGATTTCCCTTAATGACAATGTGCAAAAATTGATTTATAATGCAAATGGATACGTGAATGAAAAGGACGAGAACCTAAAGTCATTCATGCAGTTTGTAGCAACAGGAAAGCCGACCGACGACTTTACATCTGCCATCAAGCAGAGTGTTGACAACATCAAGCACACTGAAATATTCAGGACGGAGTATTTGAAGATGTACATTGGAATGGAAGACGAAAAAAGAAGGGCCGTGAAAGAAGCTGTCACCAAAGCCGTGAAAGAAGCCGTTGACGAAAACACAAAGAAAGTGACTGAATCGGTAACCAAAAACTTCGTCATCTCCATGTTAAACAACAACATCCCGCTTGAAACAATTTCCAACTGCACTTCACTTTCTGTTGAAGAGGTTGAGCAAATAAAATCAGAAATAAATGGCTAAAAAACGGGGCTGTGCGACGGCCTCCAATGCATGCCGATGTATAACTTGCAACAAATTCGCACTCAAAACCTTTTGAATTGCAAACCGACTACAACTGCATGCAATGCATCGGTTTGCATACCAAACCTCATTAGATTTAATTTTTTCTTATTGCATATCCGCACCTCTTGCAGGAAATGATAGAGATGTGGATGTTTCAATTTTTATGCAAGTTATAAAATGTTGTTTTCAAACAGGAAATTATGCCACCATGACCAGCTAAAGCCAGAGGATGGATGCTGTATTTCATAACAAACTGCTTTAGTTCCATTATCTGTAGTGTATGAACCACATCTGTAAGAATAACCTTCATGTTTGCAATTTTCATAAGCTTCGTAATTTTCATACGGAAGGTTTTCCCACAAACGAGTTCCCCATACCAGAACAACATCAGGTTTAAGTTCATCAAGAATTTCAAAAAAAGCCTCTTCAGAATCAGAGAATTGTACCTGGGTAGGACTTCTTCGAGATTCCGATAAGCATTCCTGCACATAATTATAAAATGCAACAGAGTTCCAGATTCGTTTCCTGTCATCTTCATCTGTATAATCACCTTCCAAAGCTCTCTCAAAATTTGTATAAGCTGACATTGTATAATTGCTATAAGCCTGGTCGTAAATTATATCTTGGGTCATTGAAGAACCATTATCATTTCCGTAATGACTTTCGCCAAGAATCAAAATACGTTTTCCAAAGCAGCCACCATCCCAGTAATTTTCACCAATCCAAGGTCTGAAATTTATATTCGACATGTTTTTCCTAATTTCCCTGATTTAAAAACATTTAGATTTCTTTAACATCTTATTTCAGAGCAGCCATATCTTTTGTTTTTACAGTTCCATTACTCATGGCGTTCATGGCAATTTGTTTACCGTTTTCTACACATCTGTCAGTTGACTCACCTGCAACAACTGCCATTTTTTTACCGAAACTGAAAAGATTTATAAAATCTGAAGCCAGCTGTGTTAATTTTATATTTTCTTGAAGCAAGAAACCAATACATACAAATACAATATAAAACCAGCCAATAAAACCTGCAGCCCTGCTTACAAGATTAATATTTTTAATGCAATTAGATAAAAATACTATTACTATTATGAAAGATGCTATAGATGCAGTATTTTTACTTCCAAATAATATAATACCACATAAAATACCGCCTCCAATTCCTATACCTTTTAGTAAATCAAAGAAAACACCGAATACATCTTTGGTATTTCCAGTCGGTACGAATAGGATAGCAAAAAAGGTTGTAAAAATTGCTGTGTTAATTATAAATTTTAGTATTCCCTCGAATATTTTTATGCGCTCATCCTTTTCTTGTAAATCAAATCCAATATCATATATGCCTCTCAAATATAAAATAGCTTGAAATATTAAAGATAAAATACCTGTTTGTAATGAAAATTGTAAAGATAATTTTTTAGCTTGCCATGCAAATCTAAATCCCGGAATTGTTTTTTTAGAAAAAGAACAAAACATCAATAAAGCAACCAACATAAAAATTATTCCAATATTTTCTTTTTTTGAAAAAAAATCTTTACTCCATTTCTTAAATTTATTCTGTTTCTTTTCAACATTTTCCTTAGTCCATTCAAAATTCTTGTCATGTAAATTTTGCCGTTCTAAAAGAAGAATCTCTGTTTCTGAAAATGAATCACCTTTATAATTTCTAAAACCAACAATTTCAGGCTCATCAAAATTTACAGTTACAAATACAAAAGGATAAAAATCTTCAATGGTACACTTTTGTAAATCCTTAAATGTGATGCTTTGATTCATTAAAACCAATGATTTTAAATAGCTTGCTAAATGAAAATCGCAGTTATCTGACAAACCTGTACGCCAGGAATTAAAAGTATTAACCTTTAATAAATCTTTAGAATACGGCGTAAAATCCTGCACATTGGAATCATAAGTCAGCTGCCACACTTTTGAATTAGTATAGTTAGTAAGTTCTGTCCATAAGTCATATTCTTTCTTCTGTTTTTCAGACCATGATTCTCGAATGTCTTCATCAAAATCATCATTAAGAATATTCTTGCAGAATCCTATCTGCCCTATTACCTGAAATCCTCTTAAAAACGGGAATTCTTCTTGTAATTTTAGAAATTCTTTATTTACCGCATACATCTTTGCACGAACAAAATCCTGCATTTCCAGGATTTGCCTATTCAAATCCTTAAAAACACTCAGTGATTTTTTTGTCCAATGAACAGGCTGGATAATGCTTTTTGTATAACGCTTAATAATTTTTTTTCACTTCTCATCTAAAACTCCAGATAACTGGAAAAAGTATATATCCTTATCACTTGCAGGAAATGATAGAGATAATTTTAAATTTAGGCTTTTTCAGATTATAATTAAGGTATGTCGCAGAAGAGAAAAGAAATAACGAATCATCGTCAGATTGAACGAATACAATATATCCACGAAAAATTGGCGAGCGGAACTTATCCTACTACAAAACAACTGGCTGATGCTCTTGAATGTTCTACAGCAAGTATTTCCAGGGATTTGGAATTCATGAGGGACCGCTGCAATGCTCCTTATGAATATGACCAGCAGCGACGCGGTTTATATTACACAGACCCAAAATACCAGTTACAGTTCAGCATACTTAATCAGGCTCTAAATGCAGAAGTTGCCAAAGATAAAAAAGCATTTTCTGAATATCTTCAATATCCAATTGAACTTCTTGATAAACTTGAAGAGATTACAGAGCTGAATCTTCCGGTTCAGACACAACTTCAGGCAAACCTCAGCTGCAAATACATTGGCCGTAACTATTATGAAGATGCCTGCACATGGATAGGACTTAAGGCTTTCAGCTTTAATCCTGCACCGCTTTTGACGCTTGCATATTTTGAACCATATAAAATGAATCCAAAAAAAGTAAGTTTCCGTTTGCAGGGATCTAAACTCACCTACATTGCAGAAGACTGTTCTTATGACAAAGGTTATTGGCATTATATTGTTCTGGATCAGAAATTACACTATGCTCCTTCAGATGCTGCAAGAATGGAATTAAAAAATCTGATTGCTTTTACAAGAGTGGAATACTAGAAAATTCAGCAGAGTTTTTTCGTTAAATGATTTCATCTCTATGGGGAACTTTTAAAAATTGCAACTGATTCTATAAAGTTTTCAGAGATGGTTTTGGCTTTGACTAAAATCTTCTTACAAGCCTGATTCCCTGATAAGTTTCTGAATCTGAAAAACCATGTCCTGCATAGCGTGGCATTCCTATTCTTTGCCAAAGAGATGCTGTACCATTTGCCTCGATATAGCTTCCGCCACGAATAACAATATTTTCATATTGACCTTTTCCCATGCACGGATCTTTTGACGATGCTTCTTTATCATAAACTCGGTTTCCGTGTTTAAAATCGCCTTTTTCAGTTACAGTTCTGAAATAATCCATGCACCACTCGGAAACATTTCCACTCATGTCGTAAATTCCAATTGCATTTGGATTTTTTAATCCAACTTCATGAGTTTTTACAATGTAATCAGTTTCTTCGTATCCAGCAGAATTTGTTGAAGTCCAGGCAACAAGCTTTGAATTGTTTTCGCCGGAATATTTGTATTTCCAGTCAGTTTCAGATTTTGCAGCTCCACGGGCAGCGTATTCCCATTCAGCTTCAGTTGGGAGCCGATAGCCGTTTTTGGAAAAATTCCAAGTAACATCTGCAGAAGAAATATATTCGTTTGTTTTTCCTTTATTGGAATATTTTATGTTTGAAATTGCATAAACCGGATTGTAGCCTTTTAGTTCACTTAGTTTATTGCAGAAAATAACTGCATCATACCAGCTAATGCCTTGTGCCGGACGATATTTTTGTCTTTCTGTTTTATAACGGTTTTCCTTATCTGGAATTGGAAGTTTTTTCATGACATATTCGTAAAGTTCATTTGTAACTTCATATTTGCACATTGAATAAGCAGATATGGTTACAGATTTTCCGCTATAGAAATAATCTGAATAATCTCTGCCGCTTTCATCAACATCATTTGAAGGCCTTTTTACGGTTGCGGTTTTTCCTTCTGGAATTACGGTTACAAATTCAGTTTTGCCAAAATTTTTTCCATCGATTATAAGATTGTTTGGATTTTCGTCAAGATTGGGATTTTCAGTGGTGCTGTTTGGATCTTTATTTTTGCAGCATAAAAGAGCGTCATTTAAAGTTTTATGGCCAGTGTTGCACGTCGGACAAATATAAATTTTCTTTTCAATTTCTACAATTTCTATTTTTGTTTCAACTTCTGCATCACAAGAAATTAATCCCGATGAAATTATAACAAATATTGAAAATATGAAAAAATGCATAGAATTTGATTTCATAAACAACTCCCAAAAATGCAAATCGCTATATCACTAAAATTTCCTTTGTTACTAATTGTATTTTCTTTTTCCATAAAATCAAGTTTTTTACGCAAATATTTTGACTGAATTATATGCAAGTGTTTTATTGTTTACCATAAATTCATTCTATTTTAAATCACTACTGTCCAAAATAAAATTGGACAATTGCTAGCTCTTGTAAACAAATCTGATTTTCTATCATAAAAAAATCACTTCACTTTTTCTGCATCACCATTTCAATATCAATCCATTTTTCACCACATAGCTCGTATTCTTCCTTTATTCCGTCTTCCTTGAAGCCGACACTCTTGTAGCAATTGTATGCCTGCGGATTGTTGTCAAAAACGCCGAGGCTTACTTCATCTGCACCGTATATTTCGAACATGAATTTCAGTCCAAGCTTGAGCATCTGCTTTCCGTAGCCCTTTCCCCTTTTAGACGGATTGACAATGACATAACCGAGCCGAACTTTTCTGTCGTCTT
>JAZQMW010000109.1:0-5092 GCA_045627025.1 Treponema sp.
TAGGTGAGGTTTGTCGCAAAAGTAGGTGAACTTCACACGCTCAATCCATTTACAACATAAGGTGTTAACATAAATTGAAAAATAAAAGAATTATCCATAATAACAGGTGTAAGAATATAAAAACCTGTACTTGCAATAGCATCTTCAAATTCTTTTGTGACAAATGCAGTATTTTTCAAATAAGGACGAACCATTGAATATAAAATATCACCATAATGTAACTTTCTTGAAGCTTCTGATACAAGTAATTCTTTAGGATCATTGATAGTATTCTTCTTATTATCAATTGCTTCAATATCGATATAAATAAACTTCGTGCCTTGTGGTTTCTTACTTTCCATTGGAGCAAGTACATCCCCAAGATGACACCACTTCCAGCTTGGAGGAATTTCAAACGGCTTGTCGTTTTCTTCTACTTGTTTTATCTCAACTTTAGCAGTAGGTTTCTTTCCTTTTGCCACAAGTTCATCATTCAGTTTCTTTTCTTTTTCGCTTCTGATTTTTTCCAAAAGAACTTCTGCATTTTCTGTATCAGGATGATTTTCACGCCATTTTGCGGTTAATTCACCTTTAATGAGTAAGTCCAATATTTTTGCTTTCAAAACTTCGGTATTCATAAAAATCCAACTTTTACAACAGTAATTATAGCATAAATTCACATTTTCTTCTATTATGTACACACAATTTTGACCTAGCAAAAAAAAATCGCCAATATTCTCAAAATCAAAAAGAACTGGTAAAAACCATCGTCTCCAGCATGAGCGAATGGGCAGTAAATAGAAAAATATTTCCCTTTGAAAATGCCTAAAATTCTCACTGAGAATTTTTAAAAACTCACTGAGAATTTTTAAAAACTCACTGAGAATTTTTTAAAACTCACTGAGAATTTTTTAAAACTCACTGAGAATTTTTTTTAAATTTACTGAATTTTTTCTAAAAATTTGCTTAAAAAATTTGACGTCTGTTCAGGATTTTATTATATTTAGAATGTATCTTTCGGCCGGAGATATGGGGCTTCGTCGGAGTTCCAAGAAAAAAATTATCGCTAGCGGAGGCGCTTATAAGCTACTTCAAAAAGTTATTTCAAAACGGAGCGTACATTTTATGATGTATTCTGTAACAAAAAGACAGAATCCCCTCAACAGAGAGGCGGATCCCAAGTATTATGCGACAGCTGAGTATGGAGAAGAAATCGATGTCAACAAACTGGCAAAGGAAATTTCAAAGTCCTGCACGCTGACGCCGGTGGATGTTATGGCAGTTATCGAGAGTTTCTTGGATAAGATGCCGGAATATCTTAAAAGTTCCAACCGCATCAGACTGAACAAATTCGGTATTTTTAAGCTTTCGTTCAGTTCGGAAGGGCATGAAAAGGAAGAGGACGTAAGTTCACATGATATAAAAAACTTGCGTGTCCTGTTTACCCCAAGTGCCGAGCTTAAAAAAGAGCTATCTGATGTGAGCTATTCAAGGAAGTAGGTACAGCTTCTTGGCATAGCGTAAAAATAATATGTACCCAAATATCAGTCCGGCAGAGACTTAAAACTGCATCTTTACAATTAATTCCTATTAATTTACGGCATCCGACTAATAGCTAAAGTCCAATGCCTTTACAAAAACAAATCCCCAGGCGCCTGCAAGTCAGCTCCGTCCGGGGATTTTTGATTTCGGATATTTTTTGAAATTTTACAAAAAAATTTCCTTACACTTTTCTTGATATCCTCATGAGATGCAAAAGATTGATGACTGCTCGCGTAAGTTCATCGAGAATAACAGCAAGGAAGACACCGGCAATTCCCATATGGAAAACTTTTACGAACAAAGTTCCGAGAGAAATTACCAAGACGGTACCGAAAATCTGCGTGAAAAACATCCATCTTGTATCACCGCCGCCACGAATCGTGCATCCGACAATGATGTTTCCAAACTTTCCGAAAAGATTCACGCACATCATGAGAAGATATGCAGAACAAAGTGCAATCGTTTCACTTTCTTTCGTAAAAAGACCTGTTATCTGATTTGGGAAAACAATGCACGCTGCAAGAACCAAAAGAGCTATGCAAAAAGAAATTCCATAAGCAATGCCGCATATCCCCAGAAATTGCTTTCTGTCTTTTTTTCCAAAAGCTTCGCTTGATATGGTCATCGTTCCCTGACCGAGCGCACCAACTGCAACCACGGCAAGAATTTCAATGCTGAAAATAATCGTGTAAATTCCTGCGGCAGTTTCATTGATTGAATTCAAAAGCTTTATGAGCATCAAGTTTCCGAAGTTCCATGCAAAATCTTCCAATGCAGTATTTATTCCAAGCCTGCACGACTTTATGAAAGGAGCGATTTTTGATTTCAAAACTGATTTCAGAGGAGGCCTTGTATGAAGTTTTTTGCTTGTGACGAAAACGGCGACAGCATAAACACAGCCCAAATATTCAGCAATTGTAGTTGCAAGTGACGCACCTTTCAATCCCATTGCAGGAAAACCAAAATGTCCGAAAATAAGCGCATAGTCAAGGAATATGTTAAGCCCTGACCTTATTATGCCAAACCAGAGGAGAGGCTTCGTGTAATTTGAAGTCTGCATGATTACCACAACGGAAGATTCAAAACCTATCAAAAGGAAAATCGGTATGAAATAAATTGTATAGCTCATGCACATCTCAAGGATTTCGTCAGTCACACCCATTTTCTTGAATATTGTTCTTGAAAACAATGCCCAGAATGCAAAAAGGACAAACGGAATGACGTTGTTCCATTTCATGAGTGATGCGGTATATTTTTCCATGTCCTTTTTTTCACCGGCACCTATTTTTTGGCTTATGAGAATCGATGCACCTGTAGCCAATGAAAAACAAAAAGACATTGAAGTCCACATGGGCGACGTGACATTTGAAAGTGCGCTCATGTAATGGTCGTCTAGACGGCCAAGAAAAATTCTGTCTATGAGCATCTGCACCTGCGAAATGATGTTGCTCAAAATGATTGGAACGGCAATGACAAGAAGACGATGCAAATACATCCTGAAATCTTTTTTCAACATAACAACTCCTAAAAACTACATTGACAAGAGCATTCCCAAGGAAACACTGATATCCGAAAATCGTGAAAAGCAGGACTTTGCACGATTTGCCAGGGAAGCGAAATTGTCAATTTCAATAAATTGTAACACTTCGATAAATCCCTATTGCCATATTCTTATTGGAAAATTTATCGAATGAAATCTGACCAGCCGCGAAATCAGAGATAAGGTAAATAAAACTTAGCTAATATAGAAAAAAAATCGACACGTGTCAAGAGAAGAAAAAAACAAACCTAAATTGAAATTGCCCGAGCCCAACGCATCGTGCGGCCCAAACTGCGAGAGTCTCCCATGATTTTTGATCTGGCTTCAAACAGTCGGTCTGTCTTCAAAGTCCAGAAAGACTGTGCAAGACAAAAGGAATGAAAAATTGCTTCTGTCTTCTCCGTTTTTGAGAAAAGTGGAAAACCTCAAATAGTGTACACTATTTGAGGGACTTGAATATGTCCCTCAAATAAAAATTTTTCATCGTTACACTCGAAAAATTTTTATTTTCCAAAAGGAGGAAAAAGATGTCTATTGGTGTCGGTATTGTATGGTTCATTTGTACCATCGTTCTTTTTATTGTTTATCACAATATTTTTACAGTTTATTATTTTGGTAGTGTCGCAGACGGTATTACTAAAGAACTTATAAACAGTGCTATTATATCCATTTTTATTACTGGCCTGATTCTTTATTTATGGTATGTAGCTGCCATAATTTTTATCATTGCGGGCATTATCTTTTCAAAAAAAACAGAATCAAAAGTTCCGATAATTGTTGCAGTAATTTTATCAATCGGCATTGCCATTGCAGGTATCGGATTTAACTATCAACGAGCAGTAGACCAATTGGATGTAGATATGCATTCTCTTAGAATGGCTGATCCATCATACCCAGATTATAAAGAAAGATATGATAAATGTCTGAAAAACGAAAGTATTATGACAGATGAACAAAAAGAAGAATTCTATTCATTTGAAAAACCTACAACAGAAAAATAAGAAATCCAGATAATCTTACGGCTCCTCTTTTCGAGGAGCATTTTTTTTGCTTAGGGAAACGTTGCTCTACCTTAAAAAGTGAAAAAATCCACGTAAAATATGGAGAATTTGGGCCAAAAGAAGACACCAAAGGCCTAGTCCTTTGGAAACCTAGGAACGAGCAATGTTGCTCTTTCCATTCTTCCCACCAGAAGGCAACCTTCTGGACTTCCCAAGAAAAGTAAAAGTGAAAGAAACAGAAAAGCCAGACCCAAAATTACGGCGGGCATGCCATAATTTGAAATCTGGCTTCAAACAGTCGGTCAGTCTTCCACAGTCCTGAAAGACTGTTCCAGACAAAATGACCGAAAAGTGATTTTCAAAAGTCACTCAGTCCAATGTTTTGGCCTAAGCATTTACAACAGTTTCGTGAACAAAGATAATCTGGCCTTTCTTGTTTTTGTAGAAGTCAGATTCAAGCCGTTTGAAGTAACCTCTTCTGAAATGAGGATTCATTACCCCACCCACTGTTTCCATTGCATCCACAACTTTTTCAGAAGTTGCAAGCCGATGATTATTTTCAGTTTTTATTCCATGTGGAGCACCATCTATAAGACAGTCAGGAAAACAACTGATATATGCAATTATGTTCACTGCAAAATGTGCAATCTCATTTATTTCTGGATCTGAATAAACGATGGATTTTTTGTTTTCAAAGTCCAGACTTGAAACATGGAATTGTTCCATCCCATGACCTACAAAAAATCTCAGTTCGTCATTTTCATAAAGTGAATAACAGAAAACATACCCTTGTCGTTCATCAGGAATGTGAAGACAGAAAGCAAGATTCGTTCCTTCTGAAATGTTCTGCATGGAATCATCGTCATTCACTAAAACTTGGTTTCCATTGTCTGCAATATACTTCTTGATTCCAGACAAGTCTTTGACTTCCGCTTGCTTCAAAAAATTTTGAAGGTGAGAATCAGACATATAAATATGAACAAGTTCGTGTCTTACATCACGGACAAAAAGTTGCATGGCCGTTGCATCA
>JAZQMW010000110.1:0-33959 GCA_045627025.1 Treponema sp.
ACTAATGGCATATTTACCTCACACTTTTATAAAAAATAAAAATTATATCATCTTTTGAAAGTCAACAATTCCCACATAATGTCCGTGTTTATAGGCTATATCCTTATAATCGGCGCAATGCTCATATCCAATTTTTGTGAATAAATTAATGCTATGAATATTATCACTACTGACTGAGGCTATTATATTTCTAAAATTCTTTTCTTTTATTTTATGTTCCAAATAATTAACCATTTTTTCACCATAGCGTCTGCCAGTGAACTCTGGTCTAAGATATAAACCAATTTCAACTGTACTGTCATAGGCTGGATTCTCACTGTACGGAATATAAAAACAAAAACCAATCATTGCATCATCAATTTTTGCCAAATAAGTCTTATATGTAGGATTGTCAACCTTAATTCTATGCAAAAACATATCTATAGTTATTTCCTTTAAATCAAAGGTTGCTGTACTATTACTTATATAATAATTGTATATTTCAAGCATTTCCATTACCTGCTCTTGACTGGCTTCTATAAAATTTATTTCTGAATCTATATCCATATATTTAAATCAATCTCCCTTGTAAGGCATATCTTCCGACTTTGGAGCCCTCATATTCCAGCCTTCAAGAGTATAAAACGGGAATGTCGATACAGCACTCATCTGATGGTTGGCGTCATTCATCACAAATTCAACACCGGCAGCAATCTGACAGAACTTTCCGATAATGAGTTTATCTCTGCTCCACGGATAGAAATGAGTTACATGACTTTCAAATTCAGAGTCGGCAATATAAGTAAACTCGCCAACAACAATGCTTGTGTTTGCAATAGTTGGTTTAACATATATCTCGTTATCATATCCTGCAATTGGATGAATTGTATTTGAATCTGGATTTATTCCGTTCTTCATAGTTTGTTCCCCATTAAATCAGAATTTTAGTGCATTCAATATATCACAAATCAAACCTCATCTGCCTGTCAATCCAACTCTTCTGTATGCCTTTTGGCTTCAATGAGTCAAAGGTAAGCAGGTCATCATGAACAACTTCGTACTCGCTGCCGTCAAGGCCATTTATCCAGACGCGGAAACTGTTTTCTTCAAACATCTCAAATTCAAGGTAAAGTATTCCCTTGTTGCCGAAGAAAAGCTCATGCTTCAACTTTTCTGCTTCCTCGAATCTCGGATCCGAGCAGGAGCCAACGTCATAAAGCCAGTAACTGTTGCAGTCACCGGTAAAAACTTCATAAACACGAAGGGAACCGTTTTCCCTTACAAAATAATATCCCCTGTAGGCATCATGACCGTCAATGGTTTCAACGCCATTTTTCATCCACAGACCGTTGTTGCATGCAAACGAACAAGGATCAGGTACGTTGCCGCTTCCACCGCCACCTGATATGCGGTTTATGAGTATGTCTGCCTCGGCTGTCTTTCCGGCTTCCACGTTTACTACAGATGCGCCGAAAGCAAAGACATCTTCTTCATTGTTGGAAAGTCCGATTGCAACAAGGTATGAACCTGGCTCAAGTTCCTCAGATTCAAAATATTTCTGGCTTGAACTCAAATCCCTGCCGACTGAATAAATTTCATTTTTATCTACAAAGTTTTCAAATTCCGAATAATCCGAAAGAACTTCTTTTGGCACATACGTGTCGTCAGGAAGTTTGCCATATCCAACAGTCCAAGAAGAAACTTCGTCCCAGCTTATGGCGGAACGAGACTGCCTCATGTCGACTACGATGCGATTTTCAGAGCTTTTCCATATCATGATTTTATACACGATGCACAAAAACTTCAAGATGAAATTTTACGAAAACTGCAACTTAGAGGGCGAATCAGCGATTGAATTTGCCTTTTTCTGATCGGTCGAAAAAGTATGCATCGGCATGCGATTTTTGTGGCGGTTTGCGAATTTTAAAGGCATGGAACCCGACGGGCGTCTTTTGGTATTTTTTAGAGATACCCCTAATCTTGGAACTGGTCAGCAGTATTGAAAAAATAGATTTCAGAAATGCACATGCAAAATGTTTTTTTTAATAAAAAGCATTTTTTGTATTGACAAAAAAAGGCATAACATATAATATGTAGAACATCAACTGGGGTGTTAGCGAAGTTGGTTATCGCGCTGGCCTGTCACGCCGGAGATCACGAGTTCGAGCCTCGTACATCCCGATTAAAGCATCAGTTTTCGGTCTGGTGCTTTTTTTTGCCCAAAAATCTATCAGCATACAAAAAATCACACCTTGCAAAGTTTCATCATGAAAAAATATTTTTTGAGCAAATTTTCACCTTGATTTTTTCACCCATCTATTGACAAAAAATGTCATACCATGTATTATATGGAACATCAACTGGGGTGTTAGCGAAGTTGGTTATCGCGCTGGCCTGTCACGCCGGAGATCACGAGTTCGAGCCTCGTACATCCCGATTAAAGCATCAGTTTTCGGTCTGGTGCTTTTTTTTTGCCCAAAATGCAATATAAACATAATTTGCATGTAAAAAAGTTTGCTAATGCGACAGATTTTTGTTAATTCCACAAAACACATCACTCATTTTTCTGAGAAATTCAATTTATGAAAGCAGGATGCACTTTCTAATCATCAACACTGAAAAGCCTGGAACAATCTATTCCGCTCAGGGAAGTTTTTTTGCTGTATGAGTTTATGAGATTTGCCCGGCCTTCTTCAAGATGTGGACTTGTAATTCCATACCGTATTGAAAAATCAGCCTCGAGAAAAGCTGAAAAATGATCTGCAATGCGAACCATTTCACCGTCAACAGGAGAAAATTCATCACTGTTGTATTTTTGGTTGATTTCATCAAAAGAACAGTGTATCGGACATCCGTTAAGCATTATCCTGTTTGAAAACTCATCCGATGTAAAATACAAGACTTCATTTCTGTAGAATTCTTCCATTACGGGAACAAGTTCCTTGGAAACAATCTTGTCCTCAATGCTCTTTATTATCTCTCCAAGACCTTCCGTAGCCTGCTTTACAGGTGATATTATGTCTCTCGTTACGCTTTCCGGAAGATCGTGAAAAAGGGCTGAGAAAAAGTTGTTGTACATCCTTTTGGAACAGAATTTCACGCCGGATTTTTTTTCACACTCAAATCCCAAAAGAAGCGTGAGAATCGCAACAAAAAAGCAATGTCCCAAAACAGAAGTTTCTGGTACGCGCGGAGTCTGGTTCCATCTTGTCTGGAACCTGAGCTGTTCAACCTTTATGATGAATTCAAACGGTTTCTGTCTTGTAAGAAGAAGCTGGATTCCCTTTAAATCGAGAAATTCAGCCATCTGCGTTTCAAGCTCCTTCTCTGCTTCAGCATATCTTGCCTTTTCATTTGCATTCTTTATCATTTTAAGTTCACGAAGAGTGGAATACTTGTGGGATGCACGGAATATCTTTATCGTAAGTTTCCTTTCTTCCGTCTCATTCATGGAAAAAAGCGATGAACCTGAAAGCTCGTCAAGATAGTCACCGAATTTCTGATAGAGACCATCATCATCAATAAGGTCTTCATATCCCCTGAAAATCCATTTGCAAAGCCTTGTGTATTCTGCAGGATACTCTTTCTTTATGAGAGTCTGAACGGGACTTTTTATGTCACAAAGTGATATTTTTCTCAAAAGATCAAACAGACTTGCGAATATCATCCATTCCCAGTCTATTTTTTTTCCAAGATTCTCTTCATATTTTGCGACAACATATGCGACAACAAGCTTTTCTGCATTCTTGTCCATCTCTGAAAGATGAAAAGGACGAATCAAGTCATTCCATCGTTCTATTGAAAATGCCTCAAAAATCTTGAGGGCAAGAGATTTTTTCATTATTTAGCAATACCCTTCTTCGAATCAAATTCAAGCTTTGACTTCCATGATGCAGCCTTTTTCTTTATGGTTTCCGACAAATCCTTGTTTCCCATTGCAAGAGCTATGCGCCTTTCAGCTATAAGAAGATTAACGGCAATCCTCATGTCGTCAAGACGTTTGCTTGCAAGTTCATAACGATCCCTGTAACCTTCGGCACACTCATCAAGCAAAGGCATTATCTGCCTCAGGAATATGGTTGCAGTCTCGTAGTCAGGAGAATCATGGTCAAACGCACATTTTATAGTTTCCTTCATGTCTACAAAATTCTTCGAAATAACGGCATGACGGCCACGTAGCTCAACAAAAGATTCCTTCCATTTGGAATTGTCACCAAAAGCTTCAACTACCATATCAATTGCAAGTCCAAGCTTCCTTATAATATAGTAACGCCTTTCCAATGAAATTCCAACAAGCTTCTGCTGATATTCATCAAAATCCTGAAATGGAGCGTCAACAATATTTGAAACCAGCTCTTCCATATAAATGACGGCCTTGTAAAGTGACTTTCTCGCATCATTCAGAGCATCATTGTTCTTGGTTGCAAGCATATCCACAGAAATGGCATTTATTCCCATCTGAAGGGTTGCTATGAATATCATCTGCTCACACAAAGCAATCTTCTTTGTTGCAAAATTGGATTTGTCTTTTGCAAGAGCACTGCTGTCTGCCCTGTCCTTTTTTACAAGATCAGCAATTTTTGTCTTTAAAGGCGCAACTCGATCTGTAAATTCCTGCCTTGCTTCATTAGAAATTGCCATCAAATCCTCCTGAATACTTTCTAAGCATTGATTCAGCGTGTTCAAGCGATTGTCCAGAATCACTGTCACCAGAGAGCATCCTTGCTATCTCCCTGACCCTTTCATGACCTTTTATCTCAAAAACATTTGTACTGGTTGTATTGTCATTCACGCCTTTTTGTATTTTAATTTGATTATCGGCAAAAACAGCAATGCTTGCTAGATGTGTTATGCATAAAACCTGTTTTTTCTTTGAAAGATTCTTCATGTGTTCACCAAGACTCACAGCAACCTCTCCACCGATTCCCGTATCTATTTCATCAAAGACAAGCGTACCTGTCACATCTGCAGAAGACAATATGGTTTTCAAGGCAAGCATGACACGGCTGAGTTCACCACCAGACGCAGTTTTCGCAAGTGGATGGAAAGGAGAGCCTGGATTTGGCTTTATGAGGAATTCTATGTTGTCCATGCCATACGGACCACACTTTTGAATCAGTCCATTTCCCTCTTTTTCAGTAAGGCTTACGGAAAATTTGGTATCCTTCATGCCAAGATGAGACAAAACTTCCTCAACATCAAGAGCCATTTTTTCAGAAGCCGCCTTTCTTTTTTCGCTTATGGATTTTGCATCCGCATATACTTCCTTCTCGAGGGAAGATATCTCATTTTCAAGCTCAGTCCTGTCAAAACCTTTGCCTGTAAGCTTTTCAAGCTGACTTACGGCATCTTCCCTATAATCAAGAATATCCCTGATTGATGCGCCTGCACTATGGCAATATTTTTTCTTAAGTGAATTTATTGTCTCAAGCCTGTCCTGCACCTCAGAAAGACGCGCAGGATCAAAAACAAGTCCCGACGCATAACTGTTGAATTCTTTTGAAATATCGTCAATTTCATAGAATGCTGACTGGACACGGCCTTCAAGAGTTTCCAAATCCCTGTCCAGGCTGACAGCATGAGATACGGCATTTGAAAGCCTGCGGAAAAGGGTCACGATTCCGCAAGATTCGTCATTTCCTCCCAAAAGCCCCGTGATTTCCTCTATTTCAGAAAACAGTTTTTCAAAAGAACAGAGTTTGTTTTCCTCGGCCTCAAGCTCATCATCCTCACCGGGCCTTAATTTGGCCTCATCAATCTCTGATATGGAAAAAGAAAGCATGTCTATCTTAATGTTGCGCTCTCCCTCATCTTTTGAAAGCTCATCAAGCATTTTTCTTTTTTCCACAAGCAGACCGTATTTTTCCGTAAAAGAATCAACAAGGGAAACTATATCGGCATATATGTCAAGATATCTTCTGTGGTCGGAAACTTTCATGAGTGACTGCTGCTCATGCTGGCCATGCATGTCTACAAGAAATTCCGCAAAGGATGAAAGGTCAGACCTCACGACAGGAACGCCTCCTATCCAAGAGGATGATTTTCCCGTATCACGAATAACCCGCCTTAAGAGAATTCTTCCGTCTTCCATTTCTATGCCATGCTCTGACAGCCAAAGCTCGGCTTCTTTTGTCTCCACATTGAAAACACCGGAAACAGATGCTTCATGGCAACCGGTCCTGATCTGATCTATGGAAGCCTTTCCTCCAAGAAGAAAAGCAAGACTGCCTATAAGAATTGACTTTCCGGCACCAGTTTCACCGCTCAATACAGTAAATCCCTTTGAAAAATCGACATGCGCACTGTCAATAAGGGCAAAATTCTTTATATCAAGTTCTTCAAGCACGAGGACCTCCTGCCCAGTTCAGCTTACTCTGCAATGCAGCATAAAATTTCTCTTGCGTCGAACAAATCAATCGGGCGGTATATTCTGGTATCCCCAGTATTATGACATCATTTTCCTGAAGGGGATAATCTTTCTGTCCGTCACAAGAAAGCGTAACGGATGCTCGGCTATGGGTAACAGTTATGACAATCTCTCCCTGCCTGCCAAAAACAAGAGGACGGGCAGACAGGCTGAACGAACTCACAGGCGTAAGCACAAGGGCTGGAAGTGTCGGTTCAACAATCGGTCCGCCAGCAGCTACCGAATATGCGGTTGAACCTGTAGGTGTGGATACGATTATTCCGTTAGTCTTGAAAGGTCCGAGAAGAGCATGATTGTACGCAACATTGAGGTTTACGATGTGGTTTGAAGGAGAACTTGCAATCACGCAGTCATTCATGCTCACGCCCGTGTATTTAGTCTTTCCGTTTCGGACTACCTCATATTCAACAAGAGTGCGCTCGCTCACGAAACATTTTCCGTCAAGATATGATTCCATGTCCTTCTGCCAGCTGTCTTTCTGGACACAGGCAAGAAATCCGAATTCACCAAGATTGACAGGGAAAACAGGAATTCCAAGCCTTGCACAATTTCTGCAGGCAAAAAGAACAGTTCCGTCTCCTCCCAAAGTCACAACAAAATCATATCCGGTAAAATCCAGGGTAGAACATTCACTGCAATCACCAAGGCTGTCATACATGAAAAGCCTTACAGAAATTTCACGCCTATTAAGATAATCTGAAATTCTTTCAGCAAGAGGTTCCGATTCTTTCTTAAACGAATTTGCAACAATCAGGCACTTTTTCATACTTAACCCCATCACGGAAGGGACGACAATACTTTTACTATCATGGTAGCATCCTTTTGTCCGAGCCTAGGATATAAAGGAAACATCGCGCACCTTAAAAGAAGAGAATTCGCACATATGCACTTGGAAGAAAGCAATTCCTGACGCAATGCAATCACAGAATTCTCATATGCATAGCGGATTTCAATGTTTTTTTTCTGAGCATATGACTTTGCATCCTTAAATCCTGAATTAAGAACGAGAGGAAATCCATAAACCGTCGAAAGACCGTCATTTCCACGGATAAAAGTCTTGTGCCTTCCCGACATAACGGCACGGGAATATAACGCAAAAAGATCCTTTCTAGTCTTTTCATTCCTGTTGAATTCCTTGATTTCCACATAACCCAAAGATGCGTTCATGTCTGGCAGAATATCCGTTTCAGGACAATTTTCCGCATAATGCTTCAAAGCAATCCACTCGCGCCTTGAAGGTGCAATAAGAAGGGCACCTCCACCCGATGTAATTATGTCTGTCGATTCCATGCCCATTATTGCATACACGCCATACATTCCGGCCCTTTTGCCGTAATTTTGGGCATCATCAAGTTTTTCCTGCTGAACGCTCGATTCAGAATCATTTTCCGAAGCAGCCTTGTTTTCATTTTCAGAACCAGAAGATTCGGCTTCAAAACCTGGCTCTTGTTTCACCCCTGCACTTTCCTGCATTTCAGAACCTTCGTCATCACCCGGATAATATGCAAATGCAGACTGTGAAATATCCTCTATGACAGGAACATTCAATTCAAGATATTTTTTGATTTCAGGAAGTATTCCCATGGATTCAGAAAGAATCACAAGACGAGCGCCTGATTTTACGGCCTCTGCAACACAATCAAAATTCATGAGACCAGTATTTTCAGTTACGTCAACAATCTCTGGAACATATCCAAGCTTTTCAATGGCAATAGCCTGATAAGACGGAGCCAAGGCGCTTATTACAATGCTGCTTCCCTTTGGTACATCAAGAACATTCAGGATATACTCAATTGCAATTGCAGGACTTCGAAGTGCAAGTGCCCCGTCAAAACCCATCATGTCCTTTGCTGCCGAAACAAGCTTCGCATTCATGTCCCCAGGTCCGATTTTTTCATCAACCATGCATGTAAGGACAGCTTCCATCTCTTTTCTACGAATCGTAGGACTGTACGTCTGAATCATTTTGTAATTTTCCTTTTTTAATGAATAGAAACCTCTAAAAATTGCAACTTGTAGAGGTAACTTCAAAAAGCGATGTTCCAAGACTTGCAATTTCAAGGCTTGAAACTCGTCGTGCATCTCCAAACAGTATTTTTAGGGATGCCAAAATCTTCTAAAACCGCAGCATTCAAAACCACGCACAAGAATGCCGCCTGGCATACATAATCAAGGCATACCAGACCGTCATGTGAAACAAGGCCAACACAAAGACCTTTTCTTTGTTTTTGGAAAGCATTGCGCAAAGGCAAAAAAAAACGCCCTAAAACAGCTTCAGTCCTCAAAGACGAACCCACGACATGTATATTCGGGATTAAATTCCTCACTGAAGGACTGAATATTGTTTTCCAAAAAAGCATGAGCTTACGCCCACAAAACATTCATTTTCATGCGGGCATCCCAAAACATGTTTTCAAGGACACCACGCACTCATCACTCGTCAGGCTCAAGTATTTTCTGAAGTTCTTTTGCGCTGAAGAGCCTTCTTGTATCAAGAACAATAAGATAGTTATTATCCTGGCGAACGACACCCTGGATATATTCGGTACCGATTCCGCTGAGCATCTGTGGAGGAGGCTTTATGTCACCCCTGTTCACAGGTATGACACGCTGAATCCTATCAATTATGATTCCGATTTTATTGCCCTCTATGTCAAGGATTATGAATCCACCCTCATCTTCCTCATCCAAGGAATCATCCTGAACAGTTTTCTTCTTCAGGTAAAAACGCTTGTGCAAATTTATGATTGGAATGACTTCGCCACGAAGATTAATGATACCTTCCACATAAAAAGGTGCATTTGGAATAGGACGAACTATCTGAATCTTTACGATTTCCTTTACATCCATTATATCTACACCATACAGCTCATCACCAAGCTGAAATGTTACAAGTTGAAAAGATGCATCTTCTTCTGCCATACAAACACCTCATTAATGGAGTCTCTAAAATAATCCAGTTCATAGAGACAACTTTTGAAATTGCCAAATTAGAAACCTATAGTCTCAAGACTCTAATCTCGTCAGATTCCCTAAAATGCTTTTATTGATGTATCAGGAATGCCGTCTATTGAATACCATGAACTCATCATAACGAATTTCATTTTGCAAGGTAACAATGAATCCCAAAACACCATTCAGATTTTTCAGAAATCCCCACAAATCATTTTAATTCATAAAATCGCTCTAGTCTACCATAAAAAGCGTTAAAATTTCAACTTTTATGCACCCAAGCTTCCTCAGGACTTCGAAACATGACTGAAGTGTGGCTCCAGTCGTAACAATATCGTCTATCAAAATAACTTTTTCGGGAATTTCTGCATTCCTAAGCTTTTTTAGGCCATATTTCGAGGGAACAAATATGTTTTCTCCCCTATGAAGCCTTTCTTCCCTTCCCAATTTTTTCTGCTGCACGTCTGACGTTCTCTCAAGCAGCTTCATAACCTTGACATCTGAAAAAAATCTTAAAAAATTGCAGACTTCATCTACCTGATCCCACCCTTTTTTTTTGATTTTTCCAGGTCTTGGAGGTACGGGAACAACAACATAACCGCTTTCTGAAAAAAATTTTTCAATGAAAAGATGCAGAACCTTTGCAAAAACAAATGAAAGTTCCCTTCGATTCTGCTGCTTCCACAAAAAAAGCATGTCTTTCATCCACAGCCTGTAAGGAAGCACGGACAAGACTTTTCCATCACTTCTGATGATACGGTCAGTCCTGCACCTCATGCATATGTTTTCCTCGCTCAAAAGCACCCTTGAACAAAAGGAACACCGTTTTTTCAGGCCAAAAGAACCAACAGCATCATAAAGGTATTTTTTTGCACATTTACCGCACAACACACCCTCATAGTTTCTTTTTCCACAAGACACGCACTCAACTCCTGAAAAACAAAAGTTAAATGCAATTCTGGCGAACCGTTTCAATTTGAGAATAATTCCACATGTCATATAAATATTATTCTCAAAAAAAAATCAAAACGTCAAAAAAAATGCCTTTTCCATGAAAAAATTTTTATGGAAACATCTAAAAAGTTTTTTTAAGGATGCCCTTGTTCAGTTTTCAGATTCGTAAATTACCTTTCCGTTATGCCAAAGCTTTTCAAGCTCATAAAATCCGCGAGCATCCTCGCTCATCATGTGAACTACAACAGAGCCTATGTCAACAAGGTTCCAGTCGTCTCCCTGGGAAATCTTATTGTGGGCTACATGAATTTCCATGTCGTTTTCCCTTGCATACTGCTTTATATCCTTATAAAGTCCCTGATGCTGCACGCTGCTGGTTATTGTGACGATTACAAAATAATCAGTCCAGCTGTTAAGTTCTGAAACATCAATTACGGTAACATGCTGACCTTTTCCATCTTCCATGAGCCTTGCAATTTCCAAGGCTTTCTCTTTTTCTGTCTTTTCCATAAAATCTTCCTTATGGCTGCCCCATGATGAATTTCAAGGAGACAGCCTTAAATTTTCCAATAAAAATGATAAAACGCATCATCATGCATTTTGTCAAGAATTGTTTCAAACCAACTATTTTTTCCTGCTTCTGACATATCGTCCATCAAAATCCCTTCCGAGAATAATCGTAAAATCAGCTTTTGATGCGGCTGTTACACCGGCATTGTCTGGTTTTACGCTGTCGTCAACAATATTCGTGCAATGTATGAAACCGCCAACCGATTCTGCGGCCTGTGTGTTTCCGATATGATTTATGATGACTGTTTCCTCGTAATCGTTTTTGTCCGCATTTGATGTCTCAAATATCTCATATCCTGCGCTCTGCATTAAAAATGCCGTATTTCTCGCAAGTCCCTGCTGGCTCGTACCATTTTGAATTATAAGCACATATACGCGGTTCACCTCGGAATTTTCTCCCACAACAAGCGATGTTATGCTCTGGTTCATGATGTCCTTTATGAGCTGTCCGTCATAATATGGGAAAAGAAGAGTCTTTCCGTCTACGGTTCGAAGACTTCCTGTAACCGTCTGCAATGTAAGGCGCTCCGTATCGATATTTGCAATCTGCTCAAGAAGCTCATAAAAATCAGCTTCCTTAAGATTTGTGTTGAAGTTTTTTGAATACACGGGAAAATTTTCACTGTTGAAAATCATGTTCCTGTTTTCCCTTATAGCCGAAAGGAATGAAATGAACGCAGACTGCCTTCTGTCTTCAACGTCAGAATCAGTTTCATTCTCAAGCCTGTAATTCAAAAACGAACGTATCTTGTCACCGTCAAGAATGACTGCACCGGACGGCAAAAGGTATCTTTCTCCGCTTTCAGTCTGCATGTCGACAGGCCGTGACACAAAGACGCTTATTCCGCCAAGAAGATCTGCAAGAATCGAAAGCTGATCTTCTGAAACTTCTATTACGAAGGGAATTGATTTTCCGATAAGCTTTTCAATCTCATTCTTGTAGACTGAAATGCCTTTCTCCCTGTATACGGCATCAATTCGGTCCACGCGGCCCTTTACGCCAAGGCTCGAATATATGGCTCCCGTATTTCCGAGGATGTCAAATGCTGTCGCACGCTCGGACTGAGGATAATATATCAGAACATCCGTTGCAAGCACATCATTGTCCTTGTTCTTAAACACCCAAAGCGCCTTTACTACAGGATCGTTCTTCAGGCTTTCCGAAATGGGATTCACTTTAAGTGATGCGGAAACAGCAACGATGACACCTACGAGAATCGCAAGTATAGTGAGCAAAAATATGACACCTTTTCTTTCTTTTGACAAAATCATTTTATTTTTCCAGCCTTTTTTTCATCCATTCCATGAAATCAATGCTTTCAGGAGCAACTTTCAATCCCTTGCCCGAAAGATAGCGGTTTGATTCCTCCGCTACAAGAAGAACCGCCTCATCAAGGCTTTTTGAAAAAAGATTTCTCCTGTATTCCTCGCTGGAATGTTCCCGCCCGGGTTCCACCTTGTCGGCAATGAAAAGTATTTTCCCAAGATCGGAAATATTCCTGCATCCAAGCGTATGATTGGCAACAGCTTCAAGCACATCTTCATCAAAAACCTTGAATTTTGTCTTCATGAGAACAGCAGCAGCCTTACCGTGAAGAAGTTCAGAACTTTCTTTCTCAAAATCAGAAATTTCAATCTTTCCGCATCTTATTATGGAAATCATCCTGTCCATGGAATAATACTTGCACATGTCATGCGAAATTCCTGCAAGATATGCCTTGTATCTGTCCACTCCGTAAATTCCCGCAAGCTGGACTGAAGTTGACGCAACCCGCAAAGAATGCTCAAGACGGCTTTTCTTAAGTTTTTTTGAAATGAATTTCCTTATCCTGCGCAAAAGTTTTCTTTCACTTTGCTTCATATAGCTTCTCACTTACAATATACTTGAAAACTCCAGGCGGTACAAGATACTGAAATCCCATTTTTTTTGCAACACGCATCCTGATGTTCGTTGAACTCACGGTCAAAGGTTCATTTTCCAAAGCCACGGCATTCTTGAAAAGACTGTCAGATGATATGTCGAACGATTTTTTGAGAGAATCCTCGTATTCTGCATATCCTCCGACTGCACTGTTTGAAAAAGCACTGTCTTCTTTTTGGTAAGGACGCTCGGCAAGAATAAGAGTGCATTTTTCAGCAATCAAATCTGCATGCTGCCAGAGATGAAAGCCTGAAAAAAGGTCACGGCCCATTATAAGCCCGATTCTGTCAGTAAGGACATCCTTATACTTTTCTTCAAGATGAGTTATCGTATCAAAAGTGTAGGACACGCCGCCACGGTCAATTTCACATGTCTCAAGCTCAAACCTTTCATCAAGGGAACATGCAAGCTTCACCATCTGCGCCCTCCTTGAAGCTTCAACCTCACCGCTCATCTTCTTGTGTGGAGGAATGAACGTAGGCACAAAAAGAACCTTGTCATAGCCAAGAGAAACACAAACCTCATCGGCAAGAGTAAGATGACCTATGTGTATCGGGTTGAAGCTGCCTCCCAAAACCGCAATCTTCATGTTTTATGCCTCGCTTCCGGGAACCTGTTCTTCCATGGATGAATCGACGCTCCTTTCTGCAAGGAAACCTCCGCTTTTAGACGGTTTTCCATTTTCATAATGATTTTTTCCAGGAGTCCTCATGGCATCCATTTTCTCAACAAGGGAAATTATTTCTTTTCTTGCATCATCCATGTTTGTTCTTGCCGCAACAGAAACTTCTATTACCTTCACGTCAGGATCCGATGCAAGAATAGCGCTTCGTACCTTATGGGCATTTTCAAGGGCACCTTCAACATCAATCTTGTTGCAAAGAACGATTCTGGGCTTTAAAAGCAAATCGGCACTGAACCCTTCAAGCTCATGCAAAAGCGCATCGTATGCGGAAAAACAGTTTTCATCACTGCAGTCAATCATGAAAAGAAGGCCTGCAGTTCGGCTTATGTGCTTTAAAAACCTTACTCCAAGTCCGGCACCTTCAGAAGCACCTTCTATGATTCCGGGAATATCCGCAATTATGAAATCCTTTTCGTCATCAACATGAAGGACACCAAGGTTCGGTATTTTTGTCGTAAAAGGATATGGAGCGATTTTTGGACGCGCATTCGTAAACAAATCGAGAAGGCTTGATTTGCCGGCATTTGGGAAACCGACAAGTCCAACATCCGCCATGACAGAAAGCTCAATGCGAAGTTCCCTTTCAATTCCTGGTTCCCCTGGATTTGCGCGCCTAGGAGCCTGATTTGTACTCGACTTGAAATGCACGTTTCCCCAGCCGCCGTTGCCGCCTTTAAGAAACACAAATCTCTCGTCCTCAGCTTCAGTCGTGAAATCATGAATCAGCTCGCCAGTCTCAGCATCGCGTATTGCAGATCCCGGTGGAAGAGGAATTACAATATCCTCACCGTCCCTACCGTAACGATTCCAGCTTTGACCGTCTCCTCCGTTTCTTGCCTTTAAGACCGGATGAAAGCGCAAATGTGCAAGAGTACGAAGATTTCTCCTCACACAGAAAACAACGTCTCCTCCGCGACCTCCATCACCGCCGTTTGGACCGCCATTCGGAATATATTTCTCACGCCTGAAAGAAGCACAACCGTTTCCGCCTTTTCCTGAACTTACCCTGATTGTTGCCTCATCTGCAAATTGAATCATACTGACCTCATAAAAAAAAAGCCCTGAAATGGAATAGAAGCGTTCCGTATCAGGGCATTCACATTAAAATGTAACTAATTAGTTAGCAGCTTCTACAGAAACTACCTTGCGGTTCATACGCTCACCGTACTTAACGACACCGTCTGCTGTTGCAAACAAAGTATCATCTCCACCACGCTTAACATTGTTACCCGGATGAATTCTAGTACCACGCTGTCTAACAAGAATAGAACCTGCAGTTACTGTCTCACCACTGTATACTTTAACGCCCAAATGTTTAGGATTTGCATCGCGGCCGTTTTTTGCACCGCTACCACCTTTAGTACGTCCCATATTAATCCTCCACTGACTTTAATAAATCAGTCAATTTTCGTATTTTTCCTGCAGCTTCAAATGGCCTGGATATTCATTTTCAAGGCTTTTGATAGCCTCCCTTATGAAATCTGCCACGGCAACCAGACGTTCTGCATTTTCAGAACCGCCGGACTTTACAGAGAGTGCAAGATGTCCCCGTAAAGTTTTTTCTGTTTCTACCTCAATACCTTCAGTTTTTTCAAGAACAGTAATGGCCGTCCTCAACACAATCGTCTCAGCAGCACAAACAATATCTTTTCCCTTGCGGACAAAACATGCATGCCCGGAAGCCTGGAACCGACGAAAAGCACCGTCAGAACCGCAAACCAAAAGTATTTCAGTCACTTATGCTAAAACAACATCCTGTACAGTAACAGTTGTATACTGCTCACGATGACCGATAAAACGGTGATAGTCTTTCTTAGACTTGTACTTGAATACAAGAACTTTATCGTCTTTGAAAGTTCCGCCAACTTTTACAGTAACCTTTGCACCCTTAACATAAGGAGTTCCAACAGAAACCTTGTCACCATCTGAAACCAAAAGAACAGTATCGATAGTAACTGTGTCGCCTTCTTTAGCATCATTGATTTTTGCTACATCAAGAACAGCGTCTTTTTCTGCCTTGTACTGATTGCCTTTATACTCAACAATTGCGTACATTTTAATAACCTCTAAAATAAATTTGACAGAAGGAGTAACGGGTTCCTTCATGCCTTCCAATAAGTAAGTTATTTTAACAAATTTAATTAAACATCGTCAATAGAATTCCCAAAAGAATTTATCAATGTAAACAAAATAAATTCCCAAAATAAAAAAAGCGCTGATATCACCAAAAAAAATTAAGTAATTCTTTACATAATTAAATTTAGATTCTACAATATAAGTATGGCTACAAAACAGAAAAACACGGAAAAAAACAACTTCGATGCAATGACCTCAAAACTGACAAAAGAAGAGCGTTCCGACATGCTCAACAAGATGTCACCTGATGAAATAGAAATCACATTACCGCAAAACGCGGCAAAACCAAAAAATCCAAGGCTTGAGGCAAAAGAAAACAGGGAAAACCTCAAAAAGAATTTCACAAAGGAAACTGTTGTAAAAAAATTCTGCGTGTGGGTTAAATCACTGCTTTTCAACAAATCAATTGAAGAATCCTATAATGACTTTGTACTGAAAAGCATTGCAAAACAGCTTGAAAGAAACTATCCGGGCCTGCTCAACTACAGGCAGCGTTTTTTAAAAGGCGGATTCATGACAAAGCTCACAAGCCTCAAAAGCGCACAGGAATATTTCAACGTGCAATTGAGCTTTACGTCAAAAGACAGCGGTGTTTTCTATTATATGCTCGCCAGCGTGATAATGCCTGAGTTCATACAGAAACTCAAGAGCGAAACAGATCCTTTCCAGTACAATTACAACAAGCCACTGTCAAACGAAACAAGGAATTTTCTCCTAAGCAAGCTTGATGACAATTTCAACTCCATGACTCTCGACATGAAGAACAAAATGTCCACATGTGCCGTAGCATACGAATGGCTCAAGATGTTCAGCAAGCTCCCGATAACAAACATCCTGAGCAAATTTTCAAGAACGGAAGCAGGACAGACATGTCTTTTCGTCCAGCTCAAGAATGACTTTTCGGAAATCACAAAAGTTTTGTCAACAATTCCGTCATTTCAGGATGTGCTTTTCAAGGCCCTGTACATTTCAACAAAGGATATAAACAACTATTGGACATACAGCATTGAAGAAACTCCGGAAGAAGACATATTGAAAAACAATGACAACTCGCACGTTCATGTTTCTGTCATAGATGCATTCATAACTTCGGTACCAATGAAAGACCTCTGCAAAATCGTATACGAAAACTGCCTGTACTCGCCTGGCATTTTTGCGCCAACCGACAACTGGTTGCAGAGCCTGAAAGATGAAGTCAAGATTCTTTTTGACTACAGATGGAAAATATGGAACAGGGAATTCCAAAAGGAAAACATCAAGAAAAAACTCAAGCTGTATTTCAACCTTCTTGATTTCCCGAAATTCATTTATCATCCATGGACAAGAATCGAAGAATTTATTCCTTTTAAATACGGATACGTAATTGGATTTTTGCATTTCTATTTTAAGCAGGAATACCAGAAATATGGAAGCATACTGAACGTCGTTACGCTCGAAGGTGACTTTGCACTCAAGGATAACAGGCATGAATTCATGGATACAGTCGGAGACTTCAACACGATACCAGACAAGCTTGACATCCTTGCAGATCTTTTAAGCGCAAACGGTGAATACGGACAGGAATTCCTCAGGTTTGACGTAAATGAAAAGCATAATTCAAACTCTTCATATTTGAAAACCATAATTTCCGACATGGAAGACAAGTCAAAGGAAGTTTATGACTTATTCCTCAAGTGTACAAAAGCATTTGACAGTCTCATACTTGCACTGCTTGGCGAAAAAACGACAGCAACTTACGGACCGTTGACAAACCTGAGCAAGATAATGGGCCGGGAAAACAGGAAATTCAGGGAAACGCTAGAACGTTTTGCATACAGCATCAAGTACGCGACAGAAGTAATCACTACGCTTCGCGACATCGACAATTTCGTCATATGAAAAATTCCGTTATCTCGAGGCAATTCATTCACAATGGAAAACCAGTCGAAAAAGGACCTTCATGTTACATGACAAGTTTTTCAACCGGAACCATGAGATTCAGATGGAATGAGACTAATGAACGGAGAAATGATTTTTTCAGGGAAATGTTTGGAAACGAAAAGGACATTTGCCCTGTGGAACTCATCCATTCAAAAACAGTATATGCCATAGAAAAAAGCTCTGATACCTTTCAAAAAAAGGGAGACGGAATCATCACGCAAAACCTGAAAATTGTTCCGGTCGTGACTGTCGCAGACTGCATGCCCATTTATGTATACGACACAAAAAGCAAGGCATTCGGCGTACTCCACTCAGGGTGGAAAGGAACCGGCATATTGATTGAAGCCTTGAACATGGCAAAAGAAAAATACGGCACAGCCCCTGAAGATTTCTGCATTGTGCTCGGTCCTTCCATACACAGCTGCTGCTACAGCATCACAAGGGAAAGGGCTGAATATTTCATGGAAAATTTCGGGGAAGATTCTGTAGAAAAAAAAGACGACGACACATACATGCTTTCACTCCAGAATGCAAACAAAAACATTGCACTAAGGGAAGGAATTCCAGAAGGCAACATCTTCATAAGCGACAAATGCACTTCATGCCACCAAAAAGACGGAAAATTTCTCTTCGGCTCTTTCAGGCGTGAAACATCCATGCTTGGAAGCGACATGACACTTGAAGAAAAATCAAGACTTTTTACGGTGCAGGCGGCATTCATCTCCTGGCAGTGAAAAACATGCATTCATAAGGATGCGGCAACTTCTTAATGCATCGACAGCTTTTTCCTTCAAAAACACCGATTGTTATTAATTTGTTTTTGTGTTATATTCATTTTCGTGAAAGATGCTATCAATTCAATTTTACAACTCATTGGAAGTTTAGGCTTCTTGCTATACGGAATGCGGCTCATGAGCGAAGGCGTGCAGAAAAGCTCTGGAGAAAAACTTCAGAGAACGCTCGGTGCATTGACTGGAAACAGTTTCAAGGGACTTCTTACAGGTCTTGGAGTAACAATGGTCATCCAGTCATCAGGTGCGACAACGGCAATGGTCGTCTCTTTTGTAAACGCTGGCCTTTTGACACTCACTCAGTCTGTAGGCGTCATTTTCGGTGCAAACATCGGTACAACCATAACGGCATGGATTGTCTCATTCTTCGGATTCAACTTCAACATATCGGCATTTGCAATTCCAGTATTCGGAGCAGGATTTTTCCTGACACTAAGGAAAAAACAGCAGTCAAAGAACATCGGAGAGGCAATAATGGGTTTTGGAGGCCTTTTTCTTGGCCTCAGCATGCTTTCAAACGTATTTTCATTTGACAACGAAAGCCTTTCTTTCCTTACGAAAATACAATCTCTTGGAGTTTTGTCGATAGTGCTTGAATTCTGCATCGGACTTGCCATAACTGCATTGATGCATTCATCAAGCGCATTCTCCGCAATCGTCATAACCATGGCACACCAGAACATAATCACTTGGGAAGCCTCGGCAGCAATGATTCTTGGAGGAGAAATCGGCTCCACAATAGATGCAATAATCGCATCAATCGGAACAAATACGGACGCAAGAAGGGCAGCCCTCATACATGTGCTTTTCAACACGATAGGAACTTCAATCGCATTGATATTCTTCAAGCCTTTCATTTCATTCATAGAATGCATAACACCAAAAAACGCGGGTATCGCAATACAGATATCAATACTTCATACGGTTTTCAAGACTTTTGCATCACTGATATTCATGCCTTTCATCAAACAGTTCGTGCAGCTCACGCACAAGATAATAAAGGAAAAACCAGACCAAAATGACGGATCATACAAACTTGAATTCACAGATTCCATCGTCATGAGGGAAACGGCAACGGCACACATGATCAGGCTTGAAAAGGAAGTATCCGACATGGCAGGCATTTCGCTTGACATGTTCAAGACCATACAGAACGGCATGACAAACAGGACTCCGGAATTTGTGGAAAAAGAGTTTGTACAGCTTGAAAACCAGGAAAGCTATTGTGACCAGATGAACGAGGCAATTCTTCGCTACGTGCTGAACATGGAAAGCCTTGCCCTCACCGACACACAGCGTACGGAACTTTCAAAGCTTACCCAGATTACGGATGAGCTTGAGGCAATGACTGACGAAACTGCGACAATGGGATTTTTGATAAAGAGAAGCATAGAAAAAAACATGACGTTCAACGAAGACGACATGCTGAACCTTACGACATACCTTTCAATGGCCAATGAATTCGTTCTTTTCGTAAAGGAAAACATCAACAAGAAAATAACGACACCGCAATTCAAATACGCAACGGAACTTGAATCAAGAATTGACCTTCAGAAGAATTATCTCAAAAAGCTTTCAAGAAAAAACATGGAAACAGGTGCCGACGTAAAGGCTGGACTCATGTACATTGACTTTGTAAGGCACATAGAAAAACTTGCAGACCATGCATATGCAATCTGCGAACTTCTTTTCTAGAAGGATTATTTTAAGCAAGGACCCATAAATTGCAGTTTCAAGGCAAAATTGACGGGCAACTTGAACCGGCATTTACAATATGCGTGTTCACGATTGCAAAAAACACGCTTAATTGCTGAAAATACGATTTGCTTTATTTTGGGCAATGATTACACATGTATACTTGCATAAATATACATAAGGTTGTATATTATATGTATATTATTTCATTTTTTAACGAGGCGAATTATGGCAAAGGACAAGGTCGTTTTAGCTTATTCAGGTGGACTTGATACAACAGTTATCATTCCATGGCTCAAAGAGAATTATGATTATGATGTTATCGCTGTTTGTATCGATGTAGGTCAGGGCGATGACTGGGCAGCAATCAAGAACCGTGCCTTGAAAACAGGCGCATCTGCATGTTACGTAGTTGATGCACGCAAGGAATATATTGAAGAATATTGCTGGGCAGCACTCAAGGCAAACGCAGTATATGAGGATGAATATCTCCTCGGAACATCTACAGCACGTCCTTTGATTGGAAAGATTCTTGTTGAATATGCACGACAGGAAGGCGCAACAGCCATCTGTCACGGTGCTACAGGAAAAGGAAATGACCAGGTTCGTTTCGAACTTGCAATCAAGGCTTTTGCTCCAGATCTCAAATGCATAGCAGCATGGCGTGACCCTAAATGGGACATGGACAGCCGTGAAGCAGAAATAAAATACCTCGAAGACCGTGGACTTGAAGTTCCAATGAAGAAAGACCAGTCATACTCACGTGATGAAAACATCTGGCACCTTTCACACGAAGGTCTCGAACTTGAAAAAACAGAAAACGAGCCACACTACAAGCACATGCTCAAGAATACGGTTGTACCGGAAGAAGCACCTGTAGAAGGCGAATACGTAAAGATTGAGTTTGAAAAAGGAATTCCGGTTGCATTGAACGGAAAGAAAATGGACGGACTTGAACTTCTCACAGAACTCAACAAAATCGGCGGAAGAAACGGAATCGGTCTCGTAGACATCTGCGAAAACAGATGTGTAGGAATGAAGAGCCGTGGCGTATACGAAACACCGGGCGGAGCAATCCTCTATGCAGCACACCGCATGATGAACCACCTCACGCTTGACCGTGACACATACCACTACAAGCAGCAGCTTTCAATCAAGGTAGCAGAACTCATTTATGACGGAAAATGGTTCACTACACTCTTTGACTCGCTCATGGCATTTGTAGACAAGACAGAAGAAACATGTACAGGATGGGTACAGCTCAAACTCTGCAAGGGAGCAATCCGCGGTGCAGGTTCAGGCTCAAAGTACAGCCTTTACAATGAATCCATCGCTTCATTCACAACTGGAGAACTCTATGACCACAAGGATGCACAGGGATTCATCACATTGTTCGGACTTCCACTCAAGGTACGCGCAATGATGGAGCAGTCTGTAGGTGAAGGACAGGCAATTCTTGAAAGCAAATCATTCAAGAAACGTCCAACTGAGTAACAGTCATTCTTAAAAACCCAATATGCAGGGTCCTGATTTTTTTCAGGGCCTTGTTTATTGTGACCTTGCAGGATTTTAACTTGCCATGCACGATGCATAAAATCAGAATCATTTGAAGACGTTGGCGTTTTGGCATGCAAATCGCCTTTAAACAGCATTGAAATCATTTTTACCATGAAAAACATTTCTGAAAAAATCAAACTTATTTTCACTCTTTATTGGGCTTTTTTTAAAATGGGACTTTTTACATTCGGAGGAGGACTGACAATGCTTCCCCTTTTGGAAAAAACTCTTGTTGAAGAAAAAAAATGGATAACGACAGAAGAAATTCTTGATTACTATGCCATTTCCCAAACAACTCCAGGCGTAATAGCAGTAAATGTCGCAACTTTTGTCGGATATAAAAAATGCGGCATCATCGGGGGAATTTTCGCAACACTCGGAGTAATCTCGCCATCATTGATCATCATAACGCTGATAGCAGAATTCATCTCAAATTTCGAAGACATTGCATGGGTTCAGAAAGCTCTCAAGGGCATAAATGTCACGGTAGCAGCACTTCTCACGAGCATATCAGTAAATCTTTGCAAAAAATCAATAAAATACTGGTGGTGTGCGGTAATTTTCATGCTGTCATTCATATCCATGTATTTTTTCCACGTACATGCCCTCATCTTGACTTTTTCATCATGCATTGCAGGAGCCATCATACACGTGCTTAAAACACATGCAGGAGAAAACAAAAAATGAGCCTCATTCACCTTGCATTCATATTTTTCTACATCGGACTTTTTGCAATAGGAGGAGGACTTGTTGCGGCATCGTTCATGCAGCAGATTCTTGTCACAAAATACAAGATACTGACGGCTGAAAAATTCTACAGCATGCTTGCAATAAGTGAAAGCACTCCAGGACCAATAGGAATAAACATCGCAACATACATCGGAAACGAAATGTACGGCATTCCGGGAGGAATCATAACAACACTTGCAGAAGCCCTTCCATCAATCATCGTAATAATAATCGTGGCAAAATTCTTTCTGAAGGTTCAGGAAAAACTTGCGGTAAAAACAATCATGACAGCCCTTCGTCCATGTACGACAGGCATGGTAACCGCAATTTTCATGCAGATAATGGTGCTGAGCCTCTTTGACATCAACCTTTTCAAGACAACGGGAAATTTTCTTGACATATTGAACATAAAGGCCGCGATATTGTATGCATCATGCCTTCCAATCCTTTTCAAGACAAAAATACATCCGGCATTCATATTTTTGGTTGGAGGAATCTACGGAGTATTGTTTCTGTAAAAAGAGAAAATGATTTTGCAAAAAAGGCCGATTGTAAAAAAAATGCGGCTTTTCAATGATTCACGCAAAGAATTTGTATTTTGCAAAAAAAATGATTATACTTATAGTATGAAAAATGACATAACAGAAGAGCTTTCAAATCTTCCGGCAGAAACACAGCTGCCGTTAAGGCTCAATATTCTTCCCATTGGTGGAAGACCAATATTTCCGGGGATTTTTACGCCCCTGATGATAAACAGTGACGAAGACATAAAAATCATCGAAGACAGTCTTGCTCATGATGGATTCATAGGCATAACCATGCTCAAAAATGAAAAGGACAATCCTCTTCCAGAAGACCTTCATGAAATAGGAACAGTAGCTCGAATCATAAAGAAAATAAATCTTCCTGATGGCGGAGTAAATATTTTTGTATCCACTCTTGAACGGTTCAAAATCAGAAAATTCCTGAAAAAAGACTCGCCTATTGTTGCTACAGTCGAATATCTCGATGACATAGAAAACAACACTCCGAAACTCAAGGCACTTACGAGGGCGCTCATAAGCGAAATGAAGGAGATAAGTGAAAACAATCCCATGTTCAGCGAAGAAATGAGGCTAAACATGGTAAACATAGATAATCCTGGAAAAATTGCCGATTTCATTACATCAATCCTCAACATAGAAAAAGAAGACCAGCAGAAAATCCTTGAAACGCAGAATGTCATGGAACGCATGGAGCAGGTTCTTGTTTACATAAAGAAAGAGCAGGAAATCTACAGGATGCAGAAAAAAGTTCAGGCAGAACTTAACGAAAAAGTTGAAAAAAACCAAAGGGAATATTTTCTCAAGGAAGAGATGAAAAGCATACAGGAAGAGCTTGGAATCTCTACAAATTCAAAATCTTCGGACTACAACAAATTCAAGAACAAGCTTGATTCCCTCGAACTTGAAGGAGAAGCAAAGGAAACCGCATATAACGAGCTTGAAAAATTCCAGCTATATGACCAGCATGACCCGGAATATTCATCTTGCAGGAATTACCTTGATCTTTTTACAAGTCTTCCTTGGAATGATGCCCCTGTTGAAACATACGACCTTTCGAATGCGTCAAAAATCCTTGAAAACGACCATTATGGCCTTGAGGACGTAAAAAAACGCATACTGGAATACCTTTCGGTAAGGATGCTTAAAGAAGACGGCAAAGGTTCAGTGCTCATTCTCGTGGGACCTCCGGGAGTCGGAAAAACATCTGTCGGAAAATCAATCGCAAATGCCATGAACAAGGAATTCTACAGGTTCAGTGTCGGCGGTGAGCATGATGCGTCAAAGATAAAGGGATTCAGAAGAACATACGTAAGTTCAGTTCCGGGACAAATCATACAGGGCCTCAAAATAACAAAGACAAAAGCTCCTGTTTTCATGATTGATGAAGTAGACAAGATGAATGCAAGTGCACAGGGAGATCCTAACGCGGCATTGCTTGAAGTTCTGGATCCTGAGCAGAATGCCACATTCAGGGATTCATATCTTGACGTTCCATTTGATTTAAGCAACGTTTTCTTCATTCTTACGGCAAACACGCTTGATACGATACCTCGTCCCCTTCTTGACCGTGCAGAAATAATAGAACTTTCAGGATACATAGACCAGGAAAAAATTGCAATTGCAAAAAAATATCTCATTCCAAAGAACTTGCTGAAAAACGGACTTAAAAAAACGCAGGTAAAATTCACAAATGCGGCGCTAAGCCTCATTGCAACGGAATATGCCCGTGAAGCCGGTGTCAGGAATTTTGAAAAATGCATCGATAAGATTGACAGAAAAATAGTTCTTGAAGCAGTGCAAAAAGAAAGTCAAGAAATTAAAACCGAAAACATCAAGGACAAATCTCCATCAAAAAAAATCCTGAATGCATATAAGCCTCAACTTTCACTTTCTGAAAGAATTTCCAAGCTTTCGTTTACAGTCGATGTAGGCGAAGTAAGAAAGTATCTTGGAAAACCGGTTTTTGATGAAAGCCAGATAAAAAAGGCATCAGTGCCTGGAACCGCAATAGGTCTTGCATGGACAAGCATGGGTGGCGATACGCTTTTGCTTGAGTCAATATCATTTGAATCAGAAAAGGCAGGTCTTGTACTCACAGGACAAATGGGTGACGTAATGAAGGAAAGTGCCCAGATTGCATATAACTGGGTAAAGCAGTACGCCATAAACAACAGCATCAAAGATTCAAAATGGTTTGAAAAAAACACCGTGCATCTTCACATTCCGGAAGGTGCAACTCCAAAAGACGGACCAAGTGCAGGCATCACCATGGCCACGACATTCATGTCACTTCTCAAAGGCAAGAAAATAAAGCAAAACCTTGCAATGACAGGAGAGCTTTCCCTTACAGGACAGGTTCTTCCAATTGGAGGCCTCAGGGAAAAAACAGTAGCCGCCAAAAGAAACAAGATAAAGACGATACTCTTTCCAAAGGCAAACGAACGCGATCTTGAAGAAATTCCAGAGCACGTAAAGCAGGGCATCAAATTCATTCCGGTAACGAACGTATTTGAAGTCATGGAAAACGTATTCTAGGCGTTGAGAAATAAGACTACATGCAAGGGCATCCCAAAAGCTTCAAGCCTTCGGGATGTCTTTTTTTTTAGTCCAGAAGAATCCACTAGATGGATGAAATGAAATTTTCAAAAGCTTTCAGTCCGCATGACGTTCTTTTAAATACGCCGCAGTCTGAAAGTACGTTCATGAAAACAACCGCAACTTCATTCTGGAAAATGGAGTCAATGTTCAGGCTGTTGATTTCAGAATATTTTTGGGAAAACTCCGAAAACCATGCATGATGCTTTCCTATGTCATCATCCATGCTGAAATCTTCGCCAGAAAGCACTTTTTCCTTCATAAGCGAAAGTTCACCCTTGAGTCTTGAAGGAAGAACGGCAAGCCCCATTACTTCAATAAGTCCGATGTTTTCCTTTTTTATGTGATTGAGCTCTTCGTGAGGATGGAAAAGTCCAAGGGGATGCTCTTTTGTCGTAATGTTATTCCTCAAAACGACATCAAGCTCAAATTTTCCGTTTCTTTTTCTTGCAATTGGCGTTACCGTGTTATGGGGAATTCCGTCGGTTTCAGAAAAAATGCCCACAGACGGATCGGAATACGCTCTCCATGCATCAAGAATCCTTTCAGCAAGAGATGAAATACGCTCTTTGTTTTCTGAACACAATCTTAAAACAGACATCGGCCATTTTACAATAGCGACACTTACATCCTCAAAGCCAGCAATCGAAAAATATTTTTCTGCAGGAGCCTTTGCCATGGGAAATTCATACCTGCCGCCCTGAAAATGATTATGTGTAAGTATGGAACCTCCGACTATCGGCAAATCGGCATTGCTTCCCAAAACATAGTGCGGAAAAAGTTCCACAAAATCGAGAAGCGAACGAAAAGTGCTCCCAGAAATTTTCATAGGAACGTGCTCATCCTCAAAAACAATGCAATGTTCGTTATAGTAGACATACGGAGAATATTGCATGAACCATTTTTTTCCATCAAGCTCAATAGGAATAATCCTGTGGTTCTGCCTGGCCGCAGGCCCGATTCTACCGGAATAACCTTCATTTTCCCTGCACAAAAGACATGAAGGATAGGAAACGGATTTCGATTTAAGAGCATCCGCAATATCTCTCGGATCTTTTTCAGGTTTTGAAAGATTTATGGTTATGTCAAGATCACCATATTCGGAAGATGATTTCCACTTTAAGTCTTTTTTAATTCTGTAACGCCTTATGTAATCTGTATCTGAAGAAAAGCCATAATACCATGACGTTGCCTCTTCAGGTGACTTTTCATATTTTTCCCAAAATGTTTTCCTGACTTCAGAAGGACGAGCAACAAGCGTTCCCATGAGTTTTGCATCAAACAAATCCCTGCATGAAATCCTGTCCTCAATCAGATTGCTTTCTACGGCATAGTCAAGCAGTTTTTTTAAGATTGATTCAAGATTTTCAACATCAACATCCGGCATGAAATTCATTTTCCGAACATCATCTTCAGAAAAATTTTCAATTTCAAGAACCTCAAAAATCCTGTTTCTCACATATATGACATCATCATCTGAAATCAAGCCAGTCTTCAATCCATAAGAAACCAATCGGTTTACATCTTCCACAATATTCATGATTTAATGGTATTTGCAAAAAGGATGTCTGTCAACTTTTTGAAAAAAAACAAAGCAACGGTTGCCCATTTGTTTTGAAAAGAACAATTTATTGAATTTTTGATTTTTTCCTGATATACTTTTAAAATGAAAATTTTAAAAACCTTACTCGCATCATTTTTCATCTTCACCGGCATACTGTATGCAGATGACCTTTACAGTCTTGAAATTCCAATATGCAAGGCTACATCATCCCATGAAAACGGAGATGACCACGAAGTCCACACATACAACGGTTTCCAATTCTGCTACAGGGAAGAATATGAAGTTGCGGAATGGGTTTCATATACGCTTACAAAAGACAAGCTCAAAGGTTCCGAAAAAAGAAAGAATAACTTCCGTGAAGACTTCAACATAACAACAGGTTCAAGTACGCCTCAAGACTACAGGGGTTCTGGATTCGACAGAGGGCACCTTATTCCTGCAGCAGACTGCAGATGGGATGAAGAGGCAATGAGCGACAGCTTCCTAATGAGCAACATGACGCCGCAAAAACCTGAGTTCAACAGGGGAATATGGGCTGAACTTGAAAAAACAGTAAGGGATTACGTTTTAAGGTATGAAAGCGTGACTGTCATTACCGGCCCGATTCTCGAAAAAAAACCGGAAGAATACATGACCATCGGAGAAAATGGAGTATGCGTGCCGGAATTCTTCTACAAAGTGCTTCTTGCAAAAAAACAGAACGGGAGATATACATGCGTGGGATTCATACTGCCCAATTCTAAAGGTGAAAAAAAACTTGTAGATTACATAGTTCCTGTGGATGAAATAGAAGAAAGATGCAATCTTGATTTTTTCAGCAGCCTTGATGACAATATTGAAAACGTAATAGAATCAGAACTCAACATTGAAGACTGGAAATAGACTAAAAAAGGATGGCCAGACTGGTTTCCGTAAAAAAATGATCCAAAACTCAGCTCACATTGAGCCAAAGTTTTTTAACGCTGCCCTTCTTCATGAAACTTCTGTCATGAGTCCCAAAGCACGGCTTCAAGAACATCATGACTCAGGAACATCATGACAGAATCAAAAAAATCACTCGCTTTTAAAATCAATCAGCGTGGTTACGTTTGTGTTTTTCAATACGTTTCTGAAATTCAGGAAAGGAAGACCTATTACGCCAAAAACTTCAGGAACATTTGCTTCCCCCTGGGACAAAAGCTTTATGGAAGCATCAAGAGTACCGCCTGTTGCAATCAAATCGTCCACAAGAAGGATGTTCATGCCTTTTTTTACATCATTTGAATGAACCTCAATCTCTGCCTCTCCATATTCGAGAGCATATTTGCATGAATATGTCTTGCCTGGAAGTTTTCCTTTTTTTCTGATAAGAATGAGAGGAATTCCCATCCTGTCTGCAAAAGGAGCTGCAAAAACAAAACCACGGCTTTCAACTCCTGCAACGGCATCTATCTTCTTGTCCCTGTAAAGCTCAACCATGCGGTCAATGCAGTATCTGAAAGCTTTTGCATCACGGAGAACACCCGTAATGTCATAGAAAAGAATGCCAGGTTTCGGAAAATCTTTCACGCGACCGATAGCCTTGTCCAAAATATCAAAATCTTCATTCATAAAATGCCTCTTAAACAAAAGAAAAAATCATGACTTTCTTTTTTCAGTACGGCACATGGCAGATCTTTTTTCCCTGACTTCCTCAAGGTATTTTTTCAAGCCAATGCCATCATCATTTTGTATCAAATTTGAAATTTTTTCAAGAGATTCTTTGAAGTTGCCTATGTGCGACAAAAGTTCCTTTTTATTCGCAAGAAAAAGCTCCGTCCACAAAGGTGCGTTTATGAGGGCAATGCGGGTAAGATCCTCGAAACTTCCACCGCCAAATGCAGTTATCTCAGTATCCTCAGAACTTTTTACAAGCGCTCCTGCTATCACATGGCAAAGCTGTGACGTAAATGCAATCTTATGGTCATGAGTTTCTGCATCAGTTTCCACAATGCGGGAAAATCCCATTTTGTGAATGAGGGACTTGAAAAGTTCAACATTCTGAATGCTGTTGCTTTCTCGAATCATGAGGATGTAATTGTGGTTTTTGAAAAAATCTCCGTTTGAAAACAAAAATCCTTCCCTCTCGCCACCAGCCATTGGATGCCCGGGTATAAAATCAACATCATCCCGGTAAAATGATTTTTCATTTGCAAGAATTCTTGCCTTGACACCGCTTATGTCTGTAAGAATTGAACCAGACTTGAAAGAATCCCTGTGTGATGAGAGAAATTCAAGTGTTGCTTCAGGATACAGGCAGATAAAGACAAAATCACACTCGGAAAGCATTTCATCAACATCCTCTATGTGAAATATCCTGTCACATACGCCGTTTTCCAATGCCAGCGTAAGCGACTGGATGTTTATGTCCGCACCGAAAATTTTCCCAGAGCATCCATCAGAAGAAAGCACATTGCTTCTGATTGCCTTTCCAATAGAACCGCCCATAAGTCCAAGGCCTACTATTCCGTATGTAAGTTCCGAAAGTTCTTTCATATGATTTCCTGGATTTTACATTGTCTTTTCTTCAACTGCGGCATATTTGTTGAGCTTAAGCATAAGTTCCTCAAACTGCTGCGGAGTAAGCTGCTGTGCGGCATCACTCAATGCTTTCTCAGGATTGCAGTGAACCTCTATCTCAAGACCATCAGCACCTACGGCAACGGCTCCACATGACAAAGGCAGCACAAGATTCCTTATTCCACATGCATGACTCGGATCAATTACAACAGGAAGATGGCTTACCTTGTGAAGATACGGAACAGCACTCAAGTCAAGGCAGTTTCTGGTATAATTGTCAAACGTACGTATTCCTCGCTCGCAAAGAATGACATTTTGGTTTCCGTTTGCCATGATGTATTCGGCACTCATCAAAAGTTCGCTTATCGTACCCGAAAGTCCCCTCTTTAAAAGAACAGGCTTGTTGCATTTTCCGACTTCCTTTAAAAGGTCAAAATTCTGGAAATTTCTTGCTCCTATCTGAATGAGGTCAACTTCAGAAAAATTGTCAAGTTCGCTTATTGCCATGAGTTCCGTACATACAGGAAGCCCAGTCTCTTTCTTTGCCTCAAGCAAAAGCCTTATGCCCTCTTTTCCCATGCCCTGAAAGCTGTATGGAGAAGTTCTCGGCTTGTATGCACCGCCACGCAAAATTCTTGCACCAGCTTTTTTTACTGCACGGGCAGCACTCATTATCTGATCCCCGCTTTCGACGCTGCAAGGGCCCGCTATGACAGGAACAGTCTTTCCGTCACCAAAGAAACATGGTGTTACGCCATTTTGTTTTCCGCCGATTTCAATTACAGAATTTTCAGGACAAAATGACCTGCTTGCCATTTTATATGGGGCACTTACACGTTCCGCGCTTTCTACAATTTCATTTGCAAGAAAATCATTTGGATCAAGTTTTGACGTATCACCCAAAAGACCGATGATTGTCTTGTCAGTTCCCTTTGATATGTGAACGCCAAAACCTTTCTGCTTTATGCTGTCAATAAACTCTTCCGCAGCCTTGTTTTCCATGCCGCCTTTTAAAACCAAAATCATTTTCTTCCTCCAAAAAAAAGACCTTCCGTTTAAGGAAGGCCTTGCAAATTCAGTTTAAATCATGCAACTCAATTATACACAATGGTCTTCCTGCATTTTCTGCTGAGATAATAATAATAGTAACCGTAATACATAACAAAGTTTTTCATGTTCCCTTACTATAAATCAAATATCAACATACGTCAAGAGTTTTTATGCATGAACTCCAAAACTTATGGCACCCCTGAAAATTGCAATTTCCAGAGATGCCATTTATCTGTTGAAAACCTTATGACAATGCCTGCTCAAGATCTGCAAGAATGTCTTCTATATTCTCCACACCGCAAGAAAAACGAATCATGTTTGCAGAAATTCCGCATCCTGCAAGCTGTTCATCTGTAAGCTGCCTGTGTGTGGCAGATGCCGGGTGAAGGACACAAGTGCGGCTGTCTGCAACATGTGTTGCAATCATTGCAAGCTTAAGCTTTGCCATGAAAGCTTCTGCATCCTTTCTTCCGCCCTTTATGCCAAAAGAAACAACTCCACAAGTACCGTTCGGACAGTATTTCCTTGCAGTTTCATAGTATTTGTTTGATTTGAGGCCTGGATAGTTTACCCATTCAATCTTCGGATGTTTTTCAAGGAACTCTGCGACTTTCTGTGCATTTTCACAGTGACGCCTTACTCTGAGAGGAAGACTTTCAAGACCAAGATTCAATATGTATGAACTCATTGGTGATGGAACGGAACCGAAATCCCTTTGAAGCTGAGCCATGCATTTCTGTATGAATGCCCCACCCTTTCCGAATTTTTCAGCATATATGATGCCGTGATAGCTTTCATCAGGCGTCGTTAGGCACGGGAATTTGTCTTTATGTGCCATCCAGTCAAAATTTCCGGAATCTACAACACAGCCACCGATAGTTGCATCATGACCGTCCATATATTTTGTCGTAGAATGCGTCACAATGTCTGCACCCCACTCAAAAGGATGGCAGTTTACCGGAGTTGCAAAAGTATTGTCCACGATTAAAGGCACACCGTTTTTGTGGGCAACCTTGGCAAAACGTTCTATGTCAAACACACGCATTGAAGGATTTGCAAGAGTTTCTCCAAACACGCACTTTGTATTCGGCTTGAAAGCAGATTGAAGCTCTTCGTCAGAACAGTCTGGATCAACAAACGTAAAATCAACACCCATCTTTCGCATGGTGACGTTAAAAAGATTGAATGATCCGCCATAAATCGTGGAACAAGCTATAACATGGTCACCTGCGGTTGCAATATTGAAAACGGCAAAAAAATTTGCGGCCTGGCCTGATGACGTAAGAATTGCGGCAGTACCGCCTTCAAGATCGGCAATCTTTTTTGCAACCATGTCGTTCGTAGGATTTGCAAGACGGGTATAAAAGTATCCATCCGACTCAAGATCAAAAAGCTTTGCCATGTCTGCGCTTGAATCATATTTGAATGTCGTACTCTGGATGATTGGTATCATTCTTGATTCACCATTTTTTGGCTCATAACCTGAATGAATGCACTTTGTCTCGATTTTCATTTCACACCTCCCAATTAACCGGATGTCTTGAAAACTCAAAAAATCTAATTTCTGCAAAAAGCCTTAAAACAGAAGACTTTTATGGGGAAAATATTTTAAATTACCACTTTACTATACAGTTTTGCTTTTTTTTGTTCAAGAGAACATCAGAATGCCTCTGAATGAAAACTTTCATTCAACATCTTTTTTTGCTTCATTCCAATACTTCATCATGAGGCTGTCATTTTCAGGGCACATTTTCTTTTCATCTTTCTTCATGCACCCCTCAACATGCCTGTACCTTTCAGAAAACTTTTTTATCGCCCTTAAAAGGCATGCATTTGGGTCAGCATCAAGCTTGCGGCAAAGATTGACGCCTGCAAGAAGAAAATCACCAAGTTCCTCTTCAAGACGAGTTCGCTCAACATCTTTTTTCTGATATTCCTGCCTTATTTCCTGCAGCTCCTCAAGAACCTTATTTTCAGCATCTGAAATATTCCTACAGTCAAAACCGTTCTTTGCGCATTTTTTCAAAATTTTATAAGAACGCAAAAGGGGCGGAAAACTTTCAGGAACAGAATCTATCACGCATTCATTTTTCCTGCCTTCGACATTTTCCTTTATCTTTTCCCACTGAACGGAAACTTCACCTGAATTAAGTTTTTTTTCAGAATCAGAAAATACATGGGGATGACGGCGTATAAGTTTTTCACAAACCTCATCAAGGGAATCGGCAGCGGAAAATTTTCCTTCTTCCTCATAACATTCGGCAATAAATACAAGATTGAAAAAAACGTCACCAAGTTCTTCCCTCACATGAAGCGCATCATTTTCATTTATTGCGTCAACAGCCTCAAAAGTCTCCTCGATGAATGTCTGCCTCAAAGAATATGGCGTCTGTTCCCTGTCCCACGGACATCCTGTCGCTGAACGAAGACGCTTCATTATCTCATACAGATTCAAGAATGAAGATGCCACGGGAGACAGAGCTTCAATTTTCTTTGCAAGATCGGATTTTTCCATCATCACACTTCCACCAGTTTCTTTTTGTTCCACAAGCCCGTAAAGCTTTTCGGATCGCGACTTACAAGAACTTTTGAAAGAAGATCCCTTGAAACGATCTCAAATTCCTGGGAAAGTATGATTTTCTCATCTTCCGTAAATTTTCCAAGAACAAAGTCTGCAACACTTCCATGCACAGGTTTTCCAATGCCAAAACGAAGCCTGAAAAAATCAGCAGTGCCAAAAACTTCCTTCGTGGACCTCAATCCGTTATGGCCTCCAAGTCCACCACCAAACTTATAGCCGACAAATCCAGAAGAAAGCTCTATCTCATCATGTACGACAAGAACCTCTTCAGGCTTTATCTTGTAGAAATTGCATACCTGTATGATTGACTGGCCACTCAAATTCATGTATGTGAGAGGTTTTAAAAAGTAAAGCTTTTTAGGACAATCCTCAGGAACAGGCAGCGAACCGTCACCGTGCCGTTTCAAGATGCCTTTGTCGCACAAAAGAGACACTATTTCTTCATAGTCGCAAACAGCAAGTTCTCCCGAAAACTTGTTCTGATATGAAAGCCTTGATGAAAAAGGAAGGCTTTTTTCAAATTCCCACGCAGCATTATGACGCGTTGCATCATATTCCTTGCCATAGTTTCCCAAAAAAACAATCAATTGAATCATGCAGGTCATTATAATGCTTTAGGCATAAAATGTCTTTAGAAAACGGCCATTAAATCAGGGCAAACGCATTTTAAAGACTTTTAAAATGTATAGTATTTAAAAACTTCAAAAAACATTAGAATTCTTTCTGGTGGTGAAAAATGACATTGAAAGAATCACTAATGACAATCAAGG
>JAZQMW010000111.1:0-27146 GCA_045627025.1 Treponema sp.
CGCTTGTAGATGAAATAATCTGCGTGCATAATTTGCTCCAAGTTTTTGTATACAAAATTATTCACGCTTTAAGGGGGAAAAGATAACGTAAATCCTTGAACTGCAAGGAATTACATCAGTATGACCCTCGCGAGAGTCGAATTTTAAAACTTTTTCCACTAAAGAGTTTTATTTTGTATACCGAATATTACTGAAACATCAACTTTTCTGCTGATTTCATAAAAAACACATTATCCAAGTAACTGATTGCACTTTTCCTGCTGGTTAAATTGCAGCATGTTAATAACCGTATCCTGAATCTCAAGGCTGACATTACGAAAAAGCTTAAGCAATAAGGCTTCTCGAATAGAAGTATTCTCATCTTCTCCTGTCAACAGCCACAACATAGACACATCAAGCATTTTGGCTATTTTGTAGACTTGATCAGCTGGCGGAATCGTATTTCTCAGCTCCCAGTTGTTGAGAGCCTTGTCTCCTATCTGCAATTCACTTGTTATTTCACTGACCTTAATGTTTTTCTTTTTTCTGGCCAAGTGAATTCGTTCAACAAAATATTTTCCTTCCATTTTCATTTTGCATTACCCCTACTTATTTTCTCGGCACATTTGTTTAAAATTTAATACCGACAGGAAAAATAAGTATTGACAAACAAATAATCTTGAACTATTTTATAACAAAGGTTTTAATCTTCGAACTTTCAACAAAAAGAAAAACAGGAGCAAGAAAATTGTATAACGGAACTGTCAACGAATGCTATTACAAGCTTTGCCTAAGCATAGTCAATTTATATGATTTCGACACATTCCGGAAAGAAGCCCAAAATCCTGAAAACCTGTATTTCCAATACATAAGGCTTCACAAAGGAATTGCAGACAAAGTTCACGCTATTCACCTTTCATCAGATGCACGGAAAAACATGATTGATTTTTTAGAAAGAGAAAAAAAATCACTTGAATTCTTTTCAGTTTTTTCAGCAAGATGGCCACATGCAGCCATCGAATCATGGTAAATCATTAAGGAGGACAAAATGACAGACTCATTTGTAACTTACAGATCGTTTCATGAATCTCTTGCAAAACTCAACGACCCAGCCATATATGGTGAAGTCATGTATGCATTAAACGAGTATGCATTGAACGAAAATGAAGACATCCCTTTTTCGTCTCCAGTTGCAGAAGCCCTGTTCATTGCATTCAAACCCCAAGTCGAAGCATCGCAGACAAGATACCAGGAATGCGTAAGTTCCGGAAAGTCTGGCGGAAGACCTGAAATGTTTACTGACAGGGAAAAGGAAGAAATCAGGAAGGAAAGGAAAAACGGAGCAACAGTAAAAGAGCTTGCATTGAAATTTTCCTGTTCCGAAAGGATGATTTATTCAATCTGCAAAAACTGCAAAAACTGCAAAAACCTTAATGATAATGATAATGATAATGATAATGCAAATTTAAATTATAATTTAAATTTAAATGGTGATGGGGTTTCTGCAGAAAACGAAGGCAGAGGCAAACCGCCAAGTCCTGTGGGAAATCAAAACACTACACCTGACAAAGACACCCCCGACACATGCACCGCCACTTTTTCTCTCAAGGACATTTCAGCAGTTCTTGGCAGGAACGGGATATCCACGCTGACAGAACGACAGCTTGCAATAACGCATGATTCGCTTTCAAGGATTTGCGCCAGCAATCCGGGGCTTGACGGTCTTGATTACTTAAGCGAGGCCATACGCATTGAAAAATCAAGATACCCTGACAAAGACGAAAGGTCTCAGGAAAGAATCGTCATCGGAATGATGTGTGGGAAAAACCAGTATCTCGGACAGTTTGTAGACTCATATTTTCAAGAAAAAGACAAGCAGAAGGAAAAACGTATTTTCGAAAAATACAAGGCTGTCTACAAAAAACCGCCTGCATACGAGTGCCCCGAATGCCATAAAAAAATGAATGCGGTTCAGGGATATGACGAGTTCACCCATATTGCATACACTGCATACAAATGCGATTGCGGAAGGTTTTACGAGTGCGAAAAGGGCATCTGGAAACTCTACAAAGGCGAAACTTCCCTGTTCAGGATACAGAGCATGCTTTCAAGGGAAGCAGAAAAAGCCATGCAGAACAGACGAAAACAGGAGTTGATTTCATGAAAAAAAAGGCACTTAAGAAAATTCAGGAAAACATCATCAATGCAAAATCGCCGTATTTCCCGGAGTTCGGGGATATTTTCATGGCAGAGCATCCAAAAGTCCGGGGCATTGTTGAAAATCCCAAAACAGACAATGACGTGCTTTTCAACCTTCAGTATCGTTTTTACGAAAAGTTTCCAGAAAAAGACGATGAGGCACTTTGCAGGATGTATTACATCATCAAGAAAATTGCACTTTGTGACTTGAAGAAAGAAAAAAAAATCAAGGGATTCCCTCTTGACGAAAATGACCTTTTGGAAAAAGCGGAGCAGATAACGATTGATTTCATGGAGCGGTTTACGCTGTTTGATTATACAGTGAAAAAATCCTTTGTCGCATGCATTCATCACAAAGTTCTTGAGTCACTGTATCACATGACGAGAAATGAGAGGTTTGAGAAATACGTCTTGAAAAACAACATAAACATTTTCGGGCTTTCAGAAGAGGAAAAAGAAAATGTAAAAAAAGACTTTGAAAAAAGCATTTGCGTATAGATTAGGCGAATAAATTTAATTTTTTGAAACTCAAGTAAAAAAAGGACTTTATTATGGGAAACTGGGTGAATTACAAGCGTTTGGCTGAGAAAAAGGCAAAAAAGCATGAAAAGGCATATGAGATTGCAAGGGCGGTCTTTTCCAAACAGATTACGGTCAAGCAGGCATTTATTGAAAGCAAAGCGCCTTTTCGGGAACACAAGAAGACAGAAGCAAACGCCCTCAACTGCTATGACTGGTTCCAGCGCATCATTCTTTCGTGCCTCACGAGAACGGAACTGCTTCGACTTCACAGCCTTACGTTTGACAGATACTGCAAAAGCCTAGACAGGCTTCTTGAAGCATCCACCCCATCATGCATGCCAGACGGAGAAATAAGGGAAATCCCCGACAACAAGGTGCGGCTTGAAGCCACAAAGGAACTTAAAAAGGCTCTCGACATGGAAGCCGAAAAAGACATTGCGGAAAGGGAAGATGACGGAGACGGCGGAATCATGACGATACAGATTACCGAGGGAACCAAGAGAACATATAAGGATACTCAGGAGGAAGAAAATGTTGACGAAGACTGAGGTGCTTTTCCCCGCAAATTTCAACGGAGTTTTCAAGAGCGCCATATTCCACGAATATACGGAATATACGCTTTATGGAGGCCGAGGGTCGTGCAAGTCGTCTTTCACATCCCTCATGCTACTCATAATACTTGGATTAAATCCTGATGTTTCCGCGGCATGCATAAGAAAACATGAAAACACATGCCGTGATTCTGTTTTTGCACAGTTGCAATGGGCCATAGACAAGCTTGGGCTTGGGGATGCATACAGGTGCACCGTGTCGCCTCTGCAGATAGTCAACAAGAAGACTGGCCAGAAGATTTTCTTCCGGGGCTGTGACGATCCCGTAAAGCTCAAGTCACTCAAGGTATCAAAAGGATATGTAGGTTTTCTATGGTTCGAGGAGTCGGTTGAATTCAATGAGGCTGAAATGAGAAGCGTCAAACAGACCATAATGCGTGGCGGAGAGAAGTTCTGGGTATTTGAGACTTTTAATCCGCCTGTTTCGAGAAGGGCATGGAAAAATGCAGATCTTCTTGATGATAAGGGAAATAGGCTTATTCATAAATCAACTTTTGAAACTGTTCCTGTTGAATGGCTTTCAGAGTCTTTTATTTTTGAAGCCGAACACCTCAAGAAGACGAATGAAAGGATGTACAGGAATGAATATCTTGCGGAAGCGACAGGAACGGGGGCAAACGTTTTTGAAAACATCGAAGTACGTGACATTACAGATGATGAAATTGAAAACTTTGAATGGTTTTATTGTGGTATTGACTGGGGTATGAATCCAGATCCGAGTGTATATGTTAAGACTTCATTTAATTCACGTGAAAGAAAACTTTATATCTTTAAAGAAATTCTTTGTAAAAATCTTTCTGGAGAAAAACTTTCTGATGCATTCATTGAAAACGGTGCAAATCCTGAAGATTATGTAATTGCGGACATTGGAAGCGGAAATTTTGCTATTAATGATTTTAAAACTTTCGGTTGGAACATTCGCAAAACTTATTCAGGTAAAACTGGGGGAAAGGATCGTAATTATTCTTTTAGATGGCTTCAAACACTCGATAAAATTGTAATAGATCCCAAAAGATGCCCTTTTGCCTGTGACGAGTTTCAGAACTATGAATATGCGAAAGACAGGGACGGAAACATCCTTGCAGGATATCCTGATGGACAAAGTGATCACGTGATTGATGCCGTTCGCTATGCCCTGGAGCAAGTATATAGAAGAAGCGGTATGTAGGAGGAATCATGGGCGATTTTTTACAGAAAAAGGTTTATCAAAATTCGGTTTTTGTAGACGGAAAGTTTTATAGAATTCACACATCAAGTCATTACTGGTTTAGGTTTTCTGAGCTGATTGATAAAAAAGATGTTTCTTACGCTGACTTTAATTTTTTGTATGAAGATACAATTCCAAGTGATATTGTAAAAGGATTTCATGCACTTCTTGATTTTTACTACAAAGAAAAGGAACTGCCCCGAAAAATATACGCAACATCATGCGAAAAGATTCTTGACTACACTATAGATGCAGAACTTATTTATGCAGCAATTCTTGAGCAGTATCATATTGATATAAAGGAAAATGAGTATCACTGGCATAAAGTTCGTACTCTTATAGAAGGACTTCACGGCACAAAGCTGAATGACATAATGGAATGCAGGAGCTACAGGGGAAATCCAAAAGATGCGGGATACAGGGAATGCATGAGGCTAAAGAACATGTGGGCGCTTCCAGACAGGGATGATGACGTTTTGGGAGAAGATGACGAGCTTACATCTGACGACATGCAAATGCTTCTTTCATGATTTATCTTGAAAAGGAGTATAAAAGTTTTCCATGGAAGACGCTATTTTCTTTGCTTGTCTGTCTCTTTTTTCCCATTTACGTTTTCTTTCTTTTTGAGCATTAGATGAAAAATAAATAAGGATAAAGAGAAAAATAAAAAACGTGATAATTTCAGCCATAAGCATCTCCTTAATCATATAAATCCATAATAGAGTCGCATTTTTCCCATGATTAATTCTCTATATCGTCAGAATTCATTGAGCCGCTTGCAAAATAAGCGTAATATTCGTCATCTCCATAAATAGATTTATGCTGTTCCTTGTTTTTTAACAGAATGCATACAAGGATAATGAAAAAAATCGGAAACCAAAAATAGCGAAGTATAGCTAGTAAAATAAAAATAAAAGCAGCCATAAAACACCTCAGCGGTGCAGATCCATAATAGAGTCGCATTTTTCTAATTTCTTTCTAATTTCTGCATCATCTGCAGGAGTGTTTGGACAAAGCTTATGACAAACAATTAATAGTAGAGTTAATGAAATAAGAGTGATCATAAGTACCCCCTTATATTCGCACCAAATGATAAAATCATTGTCTTTATAATTTACGAAAACAACAAAAGGAATCAGGTTTCTTCATCATCACCAAAATGATAATAATAAAGGGAATGATGTTTCTCCCATTTTTTCCTCAGCTTTTCATCTTCCTCAGGAGTGTTCGGATAACGGTAGACAAGAACAACCAATATAATAATTGACAGAATAAAAACAAACATGGCTCATTTCCTTATTCCATATCAAATGATAAAAATCACTGTCTTTACACTTTACGAAAACAGCCAATCCAAAAAAGAGGAAGGTTTATCCTGCTCTTCGTCCTGTTCTGTAGAATTCCGATAGCTTCTGACAAGAATAACCGCCAAAACAAATGACAAAAATGTTACCATGATTCACCTCCAGACTAATCGTCGGAATGGTTAGAAAGAAAGTAATATTTCCTCAACATTTTCATATTATCTTCATTACGCTTCTTCGTATCTTCGTCCTGCCCTGCAGAATTCCGATAGCTTCTGACAAGAATAACCGCCAAAACAAATGACAAAAATGTTACCATGACTCATCTCCTTATTCCATATCAAATGATAAAAATCACTGTCTTTATAATTTCATTATAATATTAAAAGGAGCTGTGTCAATGGCAGACGGCAAAATTGAGATAGAAACAAGAATAAATACAAAAAAAGCGGAAAAGGACGCAAAGGGGTTAGCTGGGATAATAAAGAAAATTGGCGGTTCAAACCTTGTTGGCAATATTGCAAACATAGGTTGTGCCATGGCTGCCTTGAGCAATCCTGTTTCCATGGTGACAAAAGGTCTGGGAGCGGTTAAAGAAGCCATCGGGGAATGCACGGAGCTTTACAAGAAACAGGAAAGCGCGGAAAAAACCCTTGAGATTGCGGCGAGGAACAATCCGTACCTTAACAGGGAAAGCGTACAGGCTTTGAAAGATTATGCGGGGGAACTTCAGGGAATCGGCAACATCGGTGATGAGGAACTTTTGCCGTACATGGCGCGTCTTGCGGCCGCGGGAAGGACTCAGGAAGAAATCATGTCGATAATGAGCGCGTCTCTTGATGTTTCTGCAAGCGGTGCGATGTCTTTTGAAAGCGCGATGAACAACCTGAACAAGACTTTCGGAGGATTTGCAGGCGAGCTTGGAGAAACGGTTCCTGCAATAAAAGCACTTTCCCAAGAAGAACTTAAAAGCGGAAAGGCTGTTGAAGCGCTTTCAAAACAGTATAAAGGCATGGCAAAAGAACTTGCAGACTCAAGTGTCCAGCTTTCAAACTCTATAGGAGACTTGAAGGAGACTGTCGGGCAGTCTTTTGCAGGCATAAAGAATAAAATGGACGGCTTTATTAAAGGTTTTGTTGATGGTGTGAATGATGCCATTATTGCCAAAAGAAAACTTGATAAAGAAATGGATTCTGCTCAAAAGGTTACTGAAAATAAAGAACAGGTTTTTGATATTGATACAAACAAGGAAGCGCTTAAAGGAATTGAAAAAACTTTTGAATCTTACGGCAAGACTTATAAAGAAATCCTTAATTACATTAATCTTGGATATGAGTATTCAGATAAACTTGTTGATAAAATCAATGAAGGTACTCTTGATATAAAAAGTGCAAAAGCTCAATTTGCACTTCTTATAAATTCAACGGCAAACGGTGTTGATGTCTATAATAGAATCGTTGAGCTTACAAAAGAGAAGAAAAGAATTCAGAATGAAATCAACAGGCAGAAAAAAGAGGAACTTGAGAACGAGAAAAAAGCGAGCGAAGAACTTGAAAAGCAAAAAAAGATTGCAGAACAAAATCAGAAAGATACTGAAGCTACAGGATACAAAAAAGCGTACCTTGATACAATCGAAGCAAAACAGAAAGAAATAGAACTTAGACGTGCTACAGGCGAGGAAATTACAAAAGAAGCCGAGGCTCAGGAAATGGCGAACGTGAAGGTGTCTTCGTACCTTGAGCTTGCAAAGCATTTTTCAGACCCTTACGAAATCATGATAGACGGCAAGAATGTTCTTTCTGACGTCGCGTCTTCCTATGAAAAGCTCATCTTGATGATGGAAAAGGCCAAGGACACGCAAACAAAACTTGAAAACGGAAAAGACATCATGGATTCATTCAGTTTTGATTTTTCAAACACTGACCTTGAAGAACTTGAGGAGTCATACAATGCCCAGGTGAATTATGTCAGGGAAATGTACAGGGCCATTCTTTCCGATGCGGATTTGAATGCCGAGCAGAGGATTGAGCTTGAAAAATCCATGACTGAAAAACTTTCCGAGGTTGACCAGGCTTACTTTGCGAGTGAAGCTGAAAAGATAAGGGAAAGGTCTGAGGCTCTGAGGCAGGCTTTTGAGGATTTGGCGAGAAGCGTGTCAAATTCCGCAATCCAGATTTCAAACATGCTTGGTGAAAACGCAAGGAAGCAGACAGACCTTGAACTTGGAGAGCTTGAGGAAAAAAAGAACAAACAGCTCATGTCCGATGAGGAATATGAAAAGGAGAAAGAAAGGATTGAGAAAGAAGGCGCCGAAAAGGCCTACAAATATGAGATGGCTGCATGGGCAATGCAGCTTACGTCATCGATTGCGGACGGAGCGGCGGCAACAATCAAGGCGTTTGCAAGCCTTCCGTATCCTGCAAACATTGCGGCTGGTATTTCCACGGGCATTGCATGCGCGGCTCAGACTGCCGTCATCATGGAAAACAAGCCCGTCAAGAAGTTTGCATCAGGGGGCATCGTTCCGGGTTCTTCTTACAGCGGAGACAAGGTGCATGCCATGGTAAACTCGGGTGAAATGATTTTGACGAGGGAGCATCAGCAGAAACTTTTCAACATGATAGCAGGAGGCAAAACGATTGAAAGTGAAAGAGGGGGTTTCAGCATGCCTGTGACAATAATCAACAAGACAGACGCAAGCGTAAAGACTCAAAGGGGCGGAAATGGATTTGAAGTGTACATTGAGAATGTCGTGAACGGCAAAATGGCAAAGGGTCGCTTTAATTCGGCCATGGCAAAGGCAGATTATGACCAGAAAGGAGTAAGGTATTTATGACGGTTCAGAATTGGAGTCCATGCGTCAACCAGATGTTTTTCAATTTCCACATGCTTCCCGTAGACGATTCGGTGACGAAGGAATTTGCAAGCGGCCGCACCATCGTGATGAGGAAAAACACAAAAATGATGCATTCCGTAAAATGTACGGTAGCAGTGTCGCTTCCAGATGAATACAACGAGTTTTACAGGTGGTTCGAAGACATGGGCGGACTTTCGGGGCTTTTTACGTGTGATGCGCTTCCGGGCAAGGTTTTCAGGTTTGAGGAAATTCCGGAGGATGACGGCGACAGCATGGTTTCAAGAAACATCAACTTGAGCTTTGTGGAGGTGGGATGATGAATGCAGATTTGTTTGATTTTTTTCTTTCAGGAGGCAACGGCTCACTTCCCTACCTTCTTGACATAACGGCATGGGACAAGGAAAAGAACAAATTCTCATGCCATTACGCAAACAACAATGAGGCGATTGAACACAAGGGAGAAACATATCTTCCATGTTCTTTTGAATACAGCAGGAATGACGGGCTTGAAGATTCTGCGGAACTCAGGATGTCCGTGCGTGACATTGGCGGAACTGAGATTCCGGCGCTTAAAAACCTCATGGACATGGATGTCGTGGAACTTTCGGTTACCGGAATAATGGCTTCTCGAGATTCGGTCACTCCGATAGACACGCGCAACCACAAGTTCAGCACAGTGAAACTTGGCAATGACGGCACGCTGGTTTTCACGCTGAAATCGGATGACAGGTTTTCCATGATCATGAATCCCTACAAATTTGACACAATCAACAATCCGGGTAATGCATGATTGACGTGTCGGACTTGATAGGCATTCCGTACAGGGAAGGCGGAAGGTCTCTTTCGGGGCTTGACTGCATGGGGCTTGCGATTGAGGTTTCGAAAAGGCTCGGAAGAAAGCTCCGTGATTTTTCAGAGGACGGAGGGCTTAACATCACACGCACTGAAAACATAAAGGAAGGCTCGATTCTTGAATTCCATAAAAACGGATGCCTTCACGTAGGCGTGGCACTTTCGGGTGATGTTTTCATACATGCGCTTTCTTTCCGGGGTGTCGTGATTGACCCCATAAGGCTTTATGACGTGGATGCGGTTTATGAAATAGTGTAAATCACTATAAAGGCATGGGTCGCATATTTTTATATTCCAAGCTTGATGATGAGAAGAAGATTATTGAAGGGACTGGCACAGTAGGCCATGTCTTGAGAAATGAAAACATTGATTTAAAAAACTGCGTGTTTCTTGCAAATGGATTTAAGGTGGATGAAAACTTTCTTGTAAGGGACGATGACATTGTTTTTGTGCGTCAAGTGCCAAGGAACTGGCTCAGCGATGCATGGAATTCCGCAACAGACAATTTCGGAAAGTTCATTGACTGGATTGGCGAAAATGACACGCGCTCCATATGGGGGGCAATTCTTTCAGGAGGAATCACTTCCGCAATTTATTCCTCAAGGCTCAGCGACAAGATTGAAGCGCAGCAGAGGGCTCTTGAAAATCAGCAGAAAAAGAGAAACAGCCTTGACTACTCCACTCAGGACTTGCCGTTCGTCAAGGGAGCGAAAAACAGCCCCGCGCTCGGCAACAATTTTCCTTTCATAATGGGAGAAGTCCTGTTTGCGCCATACAGGCTTTCAAACGGATTTTATTCAGTCAGCGGCAACAAACAGTTTTGGGAATGTCTTTTTTACGTTTCATGCAACAAGACAGGCATAAGTGAAGTGCGCATAAAGGACAGGGTCATTCACAGCTCTGAGGCGTTCGATACCTTTTACGCAGAAGCAGAAAGTGAAGGTGACAACCAGGTAAGATTCAGCTTTGAAAATGCAGATGCCGAGACTCATTGCATCGGGCAGTATGTGGGTCGGTCTCCTGAATGCAAGGAAGGGAAAAAGGGAACTGATGAGGAAGAGCCTGTCGTAATTCAGTGTGCGGAAGACATTTTGAGTGTTGAGGCAGGAATTGAATTTAACGGACTGAGGCGGCTTTCTTCAAGCGCAGAATGGGAAAATGCGTCCGTGTCCCTTGATTTTGAGCTTCTTGACGAAGACGGAAATGTCGTTGACAGCAAAAGCATGGAATACTCAAGGAACACGAACGAAACAATAAGGGATTCCGTATTTTTAAATGCATCGTCTGATGCCGAATCACACAACAAGCTTACGCTCAGGATTTCAAGAAGCGAGAGGAAGGATTCAGGGACAGCACAGGACATTCCTGTCGTTTCTTTTGTCAATTACGAGATGCAGAAGCCTGTCTTTGACTGTCAGGGCAAGGAATGGCTTTCGCTTTACTGTAGGTTTCTGTCTGATGAAAACACGCAGGATACGCTCGATGAAATTTCAGTGCTCGCATGCGGTCATGCAAGGACATGGTCGAGGGATGCCAAGGCATGGACAGCGGACAAACTGCCTACAAGGAATCCTGCCGCATGGGCCCTTGAAGTGCTTACGAATGGATTTCATGGGCTTTCCATGTTTTCCGACGGCGAAATTGACCTTCTTTCTTTCGGCGCCCTATATGAATACTGCGAGGATGAAAAGCTTTATTGCGACGGGGTTGTTACAGCTGACATCAAGAAGATTGACCTTGTGAGGCAGATTCTTTCAGAATGTTTTTCAACCCTCATATTGAATGATGAAGGCAAATATGAGGTTTGCATTGACAGGGAAGAAATCAATCCTGTGGCACTCATAAACAATGAATCCGTCACGGACATTTCTGTCGAGAAATCGTATGAGAGGAAAATTGACGGCAAGAAAGTGACTTACGTTGACCATGACAGTCATGAAGTGACATCATGCGCCGTGATGAAGGACGGGCGGACAGAATACGGACAGGGCGACACAATCACGGAAACGGCCCTCAATTTTGCCACCACCCATGCTCATGCATGGAAGCTTGCAGAGCGTGAGCTTTGGTCGCTTTACCTGCAGGACAAGACGGTAACGGTTTCTGTCGGCATGGAAGGCATGTATTACCCCCTTTTTGCAACGGTGCTCCTGCAGAACAGAAATGTCATGCATACGGGGCTTGCATCAACGGTCGTCAAGGCGATTGACCTCAATGAAAAAAGGATCCGGTTCCAGGATGCCTTTTCTCTTTCCGGAAACAGGATTGCATCTGTCCAGGCAAACTGCAGCGGAGTCATCCGCCAGATTGTGCTCACGCTTACGATGGAGTATGAAGACTGGATTTATTTTGAGCTTTATGATGAAAAAGACAGTGCCTATGTCTCCTTCATCAAGCCTTTTGACATTGCAAGCATTGACAGCCAGGTGGAGACTTGCCATGAAATGATGAAGATTGTTGACAAGAGATGCTCGGAAAACGGTTTTTCGCTTGTCCTGAAGCGTTATGACGAGAGGATTTACCGGTATCACGAAGGGGGAACTCCAATTCCTTCCTACACTGCCCCGAAAAGCATTGAAAACGCCATCAATCCGACAAGGGTTTCAAGATACGACATTTCAGGCATTTACAGGGAGATGCATGAAAGGGACAACAGGACAAACAAAGTCCTTGAGCAAAAATCATCCGTGCTCAAAAATGCGATGGAAACGGAAATAACAAAGCTTTCTCTCGGTTCAACCCCAGTCTACAAGACGTTCATAGACACCCCGATAGTGAAGAGGCTTCCGAACGGCAATTATTCGCCAAGCGAAATCAAGTGCGAGACCGTGAAGGAGTATGTGAGGAAGGCTGACAATGCGGTCATCAATGAAGAATTTCCTGTCGACTGGCTTGTCCGCATCAACTCCAATGCAGAAGCCGTCTTTCATTCTGCGTCCACGCTCAAGCTTGACATCGTGGAACTCATGACGGAACTTGGCATCGAACAGACAAATTCCATCTACATTGAGGCGAGGTCTTCAAACTTTGATGAGGACGGAATCCTTTTTGACAGGGTCAACATTCCGATTGTGGCATCTCTCGGAGGACTGTCATTCAGCCTTGAAAACGATTTCCAGATGTACGCATGCTGCAGGGAGTACGACGGGAAGACATATCCGAACGGCTACATTGAAAATGATGACGGCCTTTCCACGGTTTCGGTTCCCCATGTTTACAGCGGACTGAATGAAATTCCTTATGGAGAATGGACTTACGGACCGATTGACGTGCCTGAAGGCTTTGAACTGAAGGTGCTTGAGGACGGAAAACTTGAGATAACTCATCTTACGGGCGACAGGATGCCTCTTTGCGGAAACATAAGGATTCCGATTTTCATGAGGACGGAAGACAACCTGAACACGAATGTCGGTTTTGCCGAAAGCCCCGTAACGTGGAATGTCGGCTTTGAATCTGCAGGAGGCATTGAATATGCCGGGGGTTTTACGGAACCGGGCGAGGACGAAGGATACATATACCTTTCGTTCGGCTTCAGGAAGTGCATTGAGCTTGCGGACTTTTCACAAAAGCAGATTGACTTGGTAAGCTCCAACCTCATCACGACGATTGGAGAGTCTTACAACGGTGTTTTCAGGGGGTCTTTCTCAACTCTTGCCGATGTCAAGGCAAATTGCGCAAACAAGGATTTTTTTGTCGCATCCGGTGAAATCACAATCAACGGAAAGAAGACTTCAAAAGGAGAGGTCTACATTGTCATGAAAGGCGAGGACGGAGAGATAACGAGGCTCATCCAGATTGACCAGAATCCTTCTTCTGCTACTTACAACAAAGAGTATTCAAGACATCTTATGGAAGCACTTCCAGAGATTCTTTCAAACTCGGAGGACGTCTACTCCACTTCAAAGTTTACCGTCATAATGGCAAGGCAGATTCTTGCACAGCAGGCGGTGATTGACGAGCTTTCGTCAAAACTCATAAAGCTTTCCGGCAACGGCGAGATAAAGTCCGAGAACTTCACCGAAAACGGAAAGTCAGGATTTTCCATAAAGGCAAGCGGAAAGGCGGTGTTCAATGACGTGACTGTCCGGGGCAAGGTTGACGGTTCTGCAATTACAGGCGGAAGCATTTCAGGAACAAAAATATCAGGAACGGAAATTACAGGCGGAAGCGTATCGGGAACGACCATAAAGGGAGGCAGTGTTTCAGGCGCTGAGATTACGGGCGGAAGCGTATCGGGAATGACAATTACAGGCGGAAGCATTTCAGGAGCCAAAATATCGGGAACGGAAATTACGGGCGGAAGCGTGAACATAGGCAACGGAAATGCCGTCATCAACCAGGACGGCTCTGTGGTATTCAAGAACGGTGTTTTTGAAGGAGCGCTGTCTTTTGCAGGAGTTTACATCCAGCCTCTCTGCCGTCTGGAGTTTACGGGAACTAAAAAAATATCGTGTTCAAACGGAAGCATAACTGAAATAAAAACAAGTCACAACTATGTCAATACGACAAACGGTTCCGTAAGCGGAAGTTACTGCAATGACCTTATCGTCAAGCTCAGCAAGGTGCCAATGAAAGGCATCGGAATGCCTTTCATTTTTTACAGGGCAGTGGCAGGCACTCCATTCACACACTTCGTCCAGACAGGCCAGTACAGCTATACGACGGTCGCCCAGACTGAAACAGGCATTGCGGCGGTTTCATCCGACACGCTGAGAATCAGTTTTGACCTTGACCTCGGGAAAGACCTGCAGGGATTTCTCGTGATCATGTCACTCGCATAGGCAAAAATCACTGTTTTGGGGAGGTTTATATGGCACTTATTGTTGGTTTGGAAAATGAGTTTGGCGGCAGGTTCAACTATCACAAGATTTCAAGGGTGACGTTTGACTTTTCGGATGAGGGTTCCGTCAACGTGTACCTTTCGTCTTATCAGGACGAGGAGGCTCGCAAGGACGGACGGATGGCTCTTCTTTCAGAACTTAAGGTCAGGAATGTTTCAGGCAGTAAAATCCTGAAAGAGATTTACAAGCTCATAAAGGATAAGTTTCCTGTCTTCAAGGATGCATGCGATGAGCTTGGGTATTCCGGAAAGAAGGCTTCAAAGACGAAGCACTACGAGATGTTTTCTGCGGGGCATTTTTCCTCATGGATGGAAGATGACGCATCTTCCGGCGATGACGGTTTCGGAGAAGAAACGGACGAAGACTTGAATGACGGAGAGCCAAAGGAAGCATCTGAAAAGGAGAGTGATGAAGACTTGGGCGGCAGCGAAGCAAAGGCAGAATCTGAAGAAGAATCCCAAAATGATTCAAATGGCAATTCCAAAAAAGAAAAGAAAGAGAAAAAAGAAAAAACGGAGTAAAAGATGGCGGATACTACAAAGACGATTAACGAGATTTACTCCATGACAGGGCGAAACCTCGACATGCACCTTTCGCGCGATTCAAAGTTCATATGCGAGACTGCGGCAAACGTGTTCGGGGCAGCATCGATGCAGGCGCTCTTCGACATGATTTATCCTGTGGGGACAATCGTGTGGAGGGGTGACAAGACGAATCCCTCGGTCCTTTACGGCGGAACGTGGACACAGATAAAGAATACCTTTCTATGGGCTTCTGACGGAAACACGGCGCTTGGCACGACAGGGGGCGCAAAAACAGCAGCACTTGCCACCGCAAACCTTCCGAGCCACGGACATTCGTTTTCAGGAGGCACCGTCACGACGAGCGCAAACAACCGGGGACATACGCATGCCATGAACCACCACCACTACGTGTCAGGCACGACAGGAAACAACGACAAAAGCCATAAGCACGGAAGGGGTACGATGGAAATTACCGGTTTCGTTGCCTTTCAGGATGGATACGGCTATTCAGAGCAGTCATCGGGTGCATTCGCCGCAAATAAAAAATACTCTCAGTGGGTTGATTCAGGCGAATCAAACGGTAGGCATGCAAGCGGTGCTGATTTCAAGGCGTCAAGGTCATGGACAGGCTCAACGGACACGCAGGATGCAAACCATGCGCATTCGGTGGGGCTCTGGTCAGGAGATTCCATGACAAGCGCAAACAATTCTACCGCAAGGCTTTCCACGGACGGCGAGAGCCAGACACACGTGCATACGGTGACTTTGTCAGGGACGATTGGCTCTACGGGAAGCGGTGCGGCATTTTCCATCATGCCGCCACATGCGCACAAATTCTGCTGGGAGCGCACGGCATAGGAGGAATGATTGGTGACAGTAAAAGTTTATCTTGCAGACGGAAAGGTTGACATTTTTGAAACTGAAAAATACATGGTGTCGAACATTGCGGAAATGCATCCGCTTATTGTGGGGGTGAAGGTTTTTGAAGGCGGATGCCTTATTCATGAGAAGTTCAGGGCTTTCGGCTGGTTTTACAGGAAATTCACGGTAAAAAGCCGGAAGGTACAGGCAAGGATTCTTGCAATTGAAAAAAGCGAAAGTGAAAAATCACTATAGGGATGTCAGCAAAAGACGTAAAAAAGCAAAATCATATTGTCTTTCAAGTGAGGAGAAACACTTAAAAATCGTAGGGGGATGGCATGAAGAAGGAATTTCTCGAAGGTCTTGGACTTTCAGAGGATGCAATCAGGGCAATTCAGGCGGAGAACGGGAAGGATGTCGAGAATGCAAAAGCCAAATTTGCAGACTATGACGACTTGAAGGCGAGGCTTTTGAAAGCAGAGGAAACAATCAAGGGTTTCGGCGATGTTGACGAGATCAAGGCCAGCGTTGAAAAATACAAGGCCGAGGCGGAAAACGCAAGGACTGAAGGCGAAAAGAAAATCGCAAGGCTTGAGAGGATGTCACGCATAAAGGATTTTACGAATTCAAAGAAGTTCGTGAATTCCATCACGAGGGACTCGATAAACGGAAAGCTTCTTGAAGCGCTTGAAAGCGAGGAATCCAGGGGAATGTCTCTTGATGACCTTTTCAGGAACGTTGTCGGCGATGCGACAGACATACTTTTGCCGGAAGTCAATGCAAAACCTCCCGTTCAGGGCCAGATGAGTTCTGAATCAGACAAAAATGACGGACTTGTGGCACGGGCTCGTGCAGTCATGGGATTAAAGGCAAGTAAGGAGTAATTTGAAAAATGGGAAATCCAATTGAACTTTTCAAGGTTTACATTGACCAGCTGGATGAGGTTTACAAGCAGGCTTCAAAAACATCCGTTCTTGATAGCGATGGTGGAATTTTTGGAGCTGGTGCAAATGCAGGTGAAGTTGTAATACCGAAAATGACGATGAACGGTCTTGCAGACTATTCACGCTCAGGCGGTTATGTTTCTGGTGATGTTACACTCGGTAAAGAAACAAAGTCATGTGATTATGATCGTGGCAGAAAGTTTACCGTGGACGCAATGGACAATGAAGAGTCTGCAGGTGTTGCTTTTGGTAAACTTTCATCTGAGTTTATTCGTACACAGGTTGTACCAGAACTTGATGCAGTCCGCATGGCAAAGTATGCAAAACTTGCAGGCATTAAGTACAGTGATTCTATTTCAGATGGAACAGGTGTTTTAAATGCCATTTCAAAGATTCTTTCTGATATGGACGAAAAGGAAGTTAGTGAAGAAGGAAGAATTCTTTTTATTACTCCTACCCTTCATAACCTTATTCTTTCACTTGATACGACAAAATCAAAAGAAATTTTGAATGGTTTTTCTTCAATCGTGAAGATGCCTTCAAGCCGTTTCAAGAGTTCTATTGCACTTTATGATGGTAAGACTTCTGGAGAAGAAGCAGGTGGTTTTGTTCCGACTCCTTCAAGTTATGTTCTTACGGAAGATACAAAATTCCTTTCATGGAAGACGTATTACACAGAAAGTAGCGGAACTTACACAAAGGCTGCAGTAACGGCTGGAGCTGATGTTGCTGCAAATACTTACTATGAGGATGCTGGCGCACGTGACATTAATTTTATGATTGTGCAGAAAAATGCAGTTTTGCAGTTCATGAAGCACAACGTAAATAAGGTTATCTCTCCTGAAGAAAATCAGGAGTCAGATGGATGGATGTTCTTCTTCCGCGCTTACGGTCTTAACGATGCTTTTGAAAACAAGCTTTCGGGAATCGGAGTAAGTTTCAAGGAGTAGAAAATGCGTGTGGTTGGCGGATTAAATGATGGTAAAACTTTTGTCCGCCAGTCTTCATCTGCTGGAAAAAAAAGCCTGGGTGAAGACTGCGACAAAGTGAAAGGTAAAAAGCAGAAAAAATAAGGTGGGATATGCTCGAAAATGCAACTTTTGATTTTTACTCGGATGTATTGGGACGTCATGAAGTTCCTGACAAGGAAACGTTTGACCAGCTTGCATTTGAGCAGAAAAGGCTTTTTGGCATTTATGAACCTTACGTAATGGGGGAAAAAGAGGAATTCGGCAAAGACAAGACTGTCTGCATGTGGGTCGAGGAACAATACAGGAGCGTTCTTTCCAAAACCGAAAACGGGGAGCTGGTGGCTTCATTCAGCCTTTCCGGGTATTCGGAAAGCCGTGACAATTCAAGGGCGACTTCTCTTTCTGAAAGGAAAGAAAAGTGGCTAAAACTGTTTTGCCACGTTGACATGGGGCTTCTATGATTTTCCCAGGGCTTCTTACACAAAATGCTTTATGCAAAAAATGTACTTCTGATGCAGACAGGAATGTTTCTGTAAAAGAAACTTTTGAGCTTTCAAAAATCCGTGTGGAGCGTGTGGAGACAAGGGAACTTACAGACAAGGGGTTTGTTTTCGGAGTTTCTGCTACAATGTGGTTTGATTCTCAAGTTTCAAAACCAAAAAACTTTGTCCCTGAAATCGGGATGATGATAGAAGCCGGTGGTTTTTCTTACACGATAAAGAGCGTAAGTTCTAAAATGAGGGGAAATAAAACTTGTTTCTATGAGTGTGGGATGGTATGAGTAATAATACTGTTACATTCGTTACAAAAGTAAAGCTTGAAGGAAAGACAATAACTGAAAAAATCGAAAAAGATGTAAGTTCATTACAGGCAAAATTTGACGCGCAAATTCTTAAAGATTCAAACAGATATTGTCCGATGCAGACAGGAATGCTTCAGAAATCTGCAATTGTTCATTCAAAAATCGGAAATGGAGTTCTTTCTTGGGTTACACCGTACGCTCATGAGATGTACTACAATACTCGCTTTACTCATGCACATTCAAGAAATCCTCAAGCTCATGCAAAATGGTTTGAAGTTGCAAAGTCTGCTCGTCTTTCTGAATGGTTGAGGCTTATAAATGCTGAACGTTAAAAACGATTTATGTAGTTTTCTTCTTGAAAAGGATGATTGTCCTTTTTCTGAAGTTATGACAGATTTGTTTTCCGCTAATGATGATGGAAGCATTGCAGATAAAAATGAAATCCTTTGCAGGTATGAGCCTTCAGAGGGTTCTGTAAAGTCTTATATTGACGGTTCAAGGAAAGTAAGGCAGGTTTTTAGCTTCTATTCACGTAATAAAAACAGCGTGGATGCAAGAAACTTTTTGCAGTGGATTCTTGACAACGCGGCGGACAAGTCTTTCACGATTAAAAAAAACGGATTCCCATCTGTTGAAATAAATGTTGAGGATGTTACCCTTCCCCAGTTTGTTTCTGCGGATGACAGGGGGTTCACAACTTATATGCTTACAGTCTATGTAAGTTTTACGGAGGGTTAAAAAATGGCAATAAAAAAGTTTAAAGTGGAGCTTTGGTTTAACAGCAGTAAGACTTCTTCTCCTTCATGGAAAAGAATCAAGTATTCCACGGACAACACGATTACGTTCAATGCAGAGACAGAAGAGAGGGATTATATCGGGTTTGAAAATGCAACAACTGTTTTGAAACGGTATAAGCCGAGCCTTTCCCAACCTGTGGAGATGCGAAAAGGTGAAGCAGACTATCAGTTTGTGTTTGACAAGGCTTTCAATCTTCAGACCGGAACGGATGCAGAAGCAGATCTTCTCATCGTGTTTGCGGCGCATTCAAACACAGGTGACAAGATTGCTTGGAAGACAAGGGCACTCTTTACGGTTGATTCCATTTCGCCTGGTGACGAAACTATTACTTGTACAGTAAATCTTAACGGCACGATTGATAAAGGTACTGTTACATATGATAACGAGGGAATTCCTTCTTTCAGTCCAAACCTCCCGGCAGGTGTCACAGGAGTTACCGAACCAACTCCTGAAAGCAATGTCGGAAACGATGATCTTGCAGGTAATGCTGGCGATGAAGAAAATGAAGGCGGAGAAAATGAAGACGCTGGAAATTAAATGATGAGGATTATTTAAAAAAGTATCATGCCCCGTAGTTTTCGGGGCTTTCTTTTTTTAAAATCACTATATGGGCATGGATAAAAATGTTTTGGCAATACTCTGTTCTTTGCTCACCATCGGCGGCGCCTTCGCCAAAATCATCTATGATTATGCGATTCTGTCATCGAAGGTAAAGCAGCATGCGAAGGACATCGAGGAAATACGCGATTCCGTCTCGGACCTCATAAAGTCCAACATAAAGACAAACGAGACGCTGATAGAGGTTTCCACAAGCCTGAAACTGCTTTTTGACAATCAGAAAAGCCAGTTCCAGAACATTGAGGAAAAGATTCAAGATTTAAAAAAGGATTTGGAGAAAATGAGGCATGAAAAATTCACACATCAAGCAAAATGATCCTGAAATGAAAAAGGTGATTTCAGAAGTCGGATGTTTTTTCCGTACGTGCGGTCTTTGGGCTGAATGGAAGACAGGGAAGAGCCTTACGGCAAGGGCGCTCAACAGGGCGTGGGATTATTGCAGGGAAAGGAACTGGATTGACTGCGGAAACAACGTGGCCAGGTCAGAACCCATCATAAACCATTTTCTCGAACTTCTTGGAAGCAGGGGGCACGTGGAGGAGGTCGCCACATTCAGGAACGGTCTTGCAGGCTTTTACGGATGGTGCACAAAAAGGCACAGGGAGACGGACGGTCTTTTGATTCAGAAGATTGAACAAAACGGCCCGGGAAGATATCATTTCCGTCTTGTGGACAAGGCAGGAAATCTTATCGAAGACCCGCATAATCCAGAAATCAACGTGAAGGGCATCTGCTATTCAATCATGTACCATTATGAGGAAAAGCCATGAGCGAGGAAAATTCAAAATGGAAGTCAAGGCGGTGGATGATTACCGTGTGGGCAATGGCGCTTTCAAGCCTCATATGCGTTTTTGGGATTGTGTTTCATGAAAACGCTTATGTCCCTGTCGCAACGTCTCTTGTGGCGGTTCCTGTTGCGTTCACATCGCTTGAGTCGCTCAACAAGAAATACAGGATTCAGAAAAAAGAAAAGGAGGAATAAGACAGTGAAACTTGCCTTGTATGCCATCGTTACCGCATTAATGGGAATCCTTGCCTGCGGTTCGCTGAAGCTTTGCAGTGAAGAAAAGGAAAAGCGGAAAAAGACTGAGGAAAAATTTGAAAACTACAGAGGAGATGCGAAAAAGTATGCGGAAAAAAGAAAAGAAAGCGAAGGACGGCTTAATCGCCTTGATGGTGTTCCTGGTACTGGCAGTTTCAATGATTCTGTTGAACTCATGCAGAACCTGTCAGAAAGGGGAAAGAGAAGAAATTCTTGAAAGCCTTTATTTTCCTGAATTCCCTTCCCCACTTGATGAAGACAACCGCCCGATTCCAGTATATGACGAAGCCAATGAAACGGTGACGGTTCCGTATTCATACTGGATGAGGATTTTAAGGTATTCGATGGAGACGGAAGATGCATTGAGCGTTCTGTACGATGCGGAATGACATATGGCTGCCCTTTTTCGGGGCAGTTTTTTTTATTTTCTTCTTGACAACATTTTGATTTTATTATATAATAAAATCATCTTGGGAAAAGGAGGAAAACATGAGCGTACTTGAAGAAATACTGGCAGTCACAACAATTATTGCCAATGTGATTGTGATTGCCAGCTCAATCAAAAACCTGATTGAAAGCCGAAAGTAAGGGCTTTTTAATCAGGGGGTAGGTTTTACACCTACCCTTATGATAATTCCTGTTCATGGGATTGTCAATACTTTATCAAACGAGGTGACAGAATGAATCTCATATTACTTGCAATAATTACAATACTTTCCGTGACATCCGCCATTCTCTGCGTTTTGAATTACCTGAAAGGCAGAAAGGACAGCAATGATGGAAAATGACGGCAAATGGGGCGGTAAACGCGATGGAGCCGGAAGACCCACCCAGGAACGCAAGAAAGTGCAGGCAAGCCTTGCAGTTTACAAGGACGACTGGGAAAAAATCAAGGCTCTTGCAAAAGAAAGCGGACTTTCGGCAAGCGAATTCATCGTGAAGTCCATACTCAAATAAAAAAAACTCCGATTCCCAAGATTCAAGCCATGCCCCGAAAAGCATGGCTTTTTTTGAAAAATCACTTTATCCGCATGAATATCTTGAAGTCGATAAAGGATTTTTTTATGAATTTGATTTACATGAAGACTCTTGAAGACGTGACCGGAACAAACACGGCCGTTTCATCTTCCATGAAGAACGCCATAGAACTTTGGCATTCCATGGCACAGGGAAGGGCTCCGTGGCACAGGGAAGGCGTCTTTCCCTGCGGAATTGAAAAGAACATAACGACGATTCTTGCCTCTCCTGTTGCCGAAGAGCTGAAATTTGAATGCAGAAGCGATTTTCTTGCAGAAACATTTAAAAAGTTCAACAGGGACATATACAGGATTATTGAACATTTCGTAGTATTCGGAAGCAGTCTTGTCCGTCCTGTTTTTGCAAACGGAAAACTCCAGTACGAAATCCTACCTCTCGGAAACTACCTGCCCCTTTCCTACGACTTTGACGGCACGCTCCTTTCCTGCATCATCATAAAGAATCTTGAACATGGAGGCTCAAGTTATTTTCTTGCTGAAAGGCACTCGTATGCAGGCGGCAGCCATGAGGTCAAGGAATCGCTTTACAAAATGACAGGAGATTCGTCATGCCGCAAAGTTCCCCTTTCTTCCCTTCCCCAGACTGAAAAACTCACTGAATCTTACGTATGGGAAGACGTGCATCATCCGATGATCGTGGAATTCAGGAACAGGTGTTCAAACATGATTGACGGCTCAAACGTCCCTGTCGCATTGATTTCGGGGCTTGAAAACCTCATAAAGGATGCCGATGAAGAATACTCGAGGCTCATCTGGGAAATGGAGAGCGGAAAAAACATCCTTTCGGTTTCTTCCGACTACCTGAGGAAAAGGCAGAATGACGACGGCTCACTGAAAATCACTCCACGCATACAGAAAATGCTGCTCAAGCTCAACATGGATGCAAATGACGGCAACGGCATCTCGCTTTTTTCTCCTGCCTTGAGGACAGCACAGCATAACGAGGCTTTCCAAAGCATTCTCAAAAGGATTGAGCAGACTGCGGGGCTTGGAAGGGGCGCCCTTTCTGACCTTGACAACTCAAGACAGACTGCGACCCAGTTTTCCGGAAACAAGAAGACCTTCTACAACAAGGTGGATGTCTTTGAATCAGAGATTGAAACGAAGACTACTGAGCTTGCAAAGGTTTTCGCCTACATGGCAAGGGCATATCTCGGCATTCCCTATGATGACAGGATAAGCATTTCATGGAAAGACAACTTGAGGCAGGACCCCGCGGAAGAAAGGCTCAATGCAATGCAGGAAGTGCAGCAGGGCATCTTAAACCCTTACGAGTTTCGGGAAAGGTTTTACTTTGAGGATGAAAAAACCGCAAGGGAAAAGATTGAGGAAGGAAAACCAAAAGACAATCTTTTCCCCGGGCTTTTTGACAAGGATGATGAAGCATGATTTCCTATTCCTGCATCCACAGGATGGGTGACGAAATTGCAAGGCTTTTTTCTGACCTTGAGACTGAAATCCTCTGTTCTGTCGCAAAGAGAATCCAAAAGATGGGGGGCGTTTCTGAATATTCCGAATACCAGATTGAAATTGCAAGAAATCTTTCTGAAATACGGCTGGACAACAAAAGGATTCTTTCTGGGTACGACTCAAGGATTCGCGCCCTCATTGCAAGGAATGCGGATGACTGCGTGAAAAAGACTTGCTCCGAAGACCTTGGCTTTATTTCAGAATCTCCTGACGCAATGCAGAACATCATGAGCGGAACCCTCAAAAAGATGGCGGACAAGGGCATTTCGGAAGGAAGCGCAAAGATACGGATGCTTTCCGGAAACATGGCAAAAACACTTTATTCAGGGTGCCTGAGGCTTACCGAGACGATTGCGAAAGAATGCGAAAGGATGTTTGTGGAGGAATGCAACAGGGCTTACCTCAAGGTGGCATCCGGGGCTTATGACTACAAGACAGCCCTCAAGGACGGTGTTGACGAGCTTGCAAGAAACGGAGTCAGGTCCATAAGCTACAACATCAATGACGACACGGTGACGAGAAGTCCTGAGAGTGCCGTAAGAATGAACATAATGACAGGCATGAACCAGCTTTCGGCAGAAATTACGGAAGAGACATGCAGACTGACTGGATGCGAGTTTGTGGAAGTTTCCGCACATCTTGGAGCGCGTGACAAGGACGGCAAGAATCCCTGGTCAAACCATGCAAGATGGCAGGGTAAGATTTATTCCCTTAACGGGCGGAAGGAAATCAACGGCACCGTGTATGAAGATTTCAAAAGCACGTGCGGACTCGGAAAAGCGGACGGCATTTGCGGAATAAACTGCCGCCATTCATATTATCCGTATTTTCCGGAAATTGAACCCATGTATAAGAAAGGAGAAGTTGAGAAATGGAACAGCCGGAAAGTTTCATATGAAGGAAAGTCTTTTTCGCGTTATGAAGCCGAGCAGAAACAAAGGTCCATTGAACGAAAGATAAGGCAGTACAAAAAGGAAGCCCAGGTGCTGGATGCAGGAGGAAATGACAGTACGGACGCAAGGCGGAAAATAGGCGAATGGCAGAAAATACAGCGTGATTTCGTCAAGGCAACAGGGCTTGTTCGTGACTATTCAAGGGAATATGTCGGTTCTGCAGGCGGAAAACAGCCGCGCGGAAAGAATTGAAGCTGACAATAAAAAGCCTTGCAGAATCATCCCCATCATGCATGGGGAAATGATCATGCAAGGGCAAAAAGGCTTGCTAGTCAAGCTCCATGATTTGAAGGAGTGTCCTGCTGTTTCTGCTCATGAGCTCACAGAATGAGGACGAACTGTTCAGCAAATCCCTGTAGCATTCAGGCCTTCCGGCAAGACTGTTAAGTGCGGCGCGGAACATGGTCACGGTATCTTTCATGATGTAAAGTTCTTCTGCCAAATTTGCCCTTGTGTCTTTTTCGTTAATGTCTTTTTCGTTAATGTCTTTTTCGTTGATGTCACTCATTTTCACCTCCCTCAGCAATCCTCATGCTCGTTCAAAGCATATTCACAATCATCTTCTGTAATATCAATGACAAAAGGAATTTTATTCAGGTATGCCTTTATCAGAAGACACTCAAAGTCATTGTAAGTGTTTAGTAGCGAGATATTCTTGACATCGAATTTATTGTGGTAAATCGCAAAAATCGTATAGGGTTTGCTTTCTGAACAGCTTCCAATCCGAATGTCATAACTGTAATCATCATTTTTATCGTCATTGCAGAGGAATTTAATTTCTTTATACTTAAAACCTGAATCCCAACATGAAGTATAATCTCTAACAGTAACCTTGAAAGAATGACTTTCAGGGTTATTTAAGTCTTCTTTCATTGCATTAACAACATCTGACAATTTTATTTCTTTTTCAGTAACCAAAAATTGTTTTTCGATAACAGATTTTAATTTTTCTTTCAAATCGTCTTTTACCTGTTTGTTCAGGACATCCTCTACAGTCTGCACGATTAAGCTGTTGTACGAATTAAGCTTAACTGTTTCAGCAATGTTTCCAATCTGAGCATTAATCATATTTCTGATTGAACTGCTGAATTCATAGCCGTTGAAAATTGAATTAATGTTACTAAGTATAGTTTTTTCAATATTGGCTTTGATTGCGTTTTCAATGGTTTTATTGTCGATGAGTTCTTTTACCTTGTTGCTTACGATATTTTCAATATCCATTATTTTCCCTCCTTTGCAAGCCATCTGTCGGCTGCGGATGCAATTCCGCTTTCGATGTATGCATCGCTTTTGCATATTGTCTTCCTTATGAATTCGATTCCCTTCTGGAATACGACTGTCTTCAGGTTGATGTGGGTGTCTCCGTCCCTGTCTTCCCATTTTGTCTCTATGAGACGGAAATATCCTGCATTGACATATTTCTGATACGGATGGTTGTTTTTGTCAAGGATTCCTTCTTTCCTCAAGATTTCAAAAAGCGTGGTGCGTCCTATGTTCTTGAAGTTAAGGAGTTTTGCGACTTCCTTCATGTCATGGGTGTCCCTGGAGCCTGTCACCTTGTCGAAGAATTCCGCCTTCGGCTTCATGGATTCAATCTGCCTGTTCTTCTGGTCAATGACCCTGTTTGCGACAAGCATGGCTTTTGCAAGAAGCTCTGAGTCTGAAAGGGTTTCCTGCCCTGCGATGTAACCGCCGTTTGTACGGATAGCGTGAAGAATCTTCTTGATTTCTTTTTTGAACTGTTTGGCAATTGGCTTTGTACTCTGCATAAGAACTTCATACAATCCATTTTCTGTAAGCATCCAGACATCACGCATTTTTGATGATACGAAAACTTTTCGTACCATCTTTTCATCTTCATCAATTGTTTTTAGCATGTTGCTTACATCGTAAGAACCTTTAGATGTCTTGGCATAATCAATCATTTCTGCTACATCTCTTGCCAGGAATAAAGGTTCTTCTGCTGTTCCGTAAACAGTGAAATCCTTTTCAAGCACTTTAGTTTGTGATAAAATCTCTAAAGATTTTTCGGTTTCTACCGATGAATTAATAGTGTTCATACACACTCCTTGCGGAATCGAACTTTCTCAGGGTTAGTATCCGCATTGTTTGAAATAAACCTCTCATACGAGAGATTAAATAAAAAAGCCTTCAACTACATGTTGCTTTGGTTGACTAGACCGTGTTTCTCATCCATCAAAGAAACGAAGCAGCATGTAATTCAAGGCTCTTAGATATTGATGGGTGATGTATAATCAGTTAGTCAGACTGATGTATCAATTTTCGATATTTCGTAATTGATGATTTATTTATAATCTGAAATTTCGGAAATGTCAATATATTTTATTACGAATTTTAGAAAATTATGACGAATTTTATCGAAAGGTTAACTTTTTTACTTGAAGCAAAAAGAATTAAACAAGCAGAATTAGCAGATTACTGTGATATAAGACCAGCAACGATTTCGGATTGGAAAACAAGAGGTACTTTGCCATCTTCGGAAATAGCAATAAAGATTGCCAAAAGATTAGATGTTTCATTGGATTTTCTTCTTACTGGAGAAAATAAAGAAGATGCTGGACTTGTTTTATCACCTGAAGAAGAAGAACTCTTGAATAATTACAGAGAACTTTCTGAAGATGCAAAACACATGATCAGCATACAGCTTGGAGCCTTGGCGGCAGACAAGCAAGAGCCTTGAACGCAAATCAAGGCTCTTTTTTTTTATTTAGGGAAATATAAAAAACTCCTGAA
>JAZQMW010000112.1:0-2271 GCA_045627025.1 Treponema sp.
GCAGAGTGTTGACAACATCAAGCACACTGAAATATTCAGGACGGAGTATTTGAAGATGTACATTGGAATGGAAGACGAAAAAAGAAGGGCCGTGAAAGAAGCCATTGCCGAAAACACAAAGAAAGTGACAGAATCGGTAACTCAGTCCGTAACTAAATCTGTCACAGAATCTGTTACGCAATCGGTAACAAAAAACTTCGTCATCTCCATGCTGAAAGACAATCTTCCTTTGGCAACAATTGCAGGATATACGTCCCTTACCGTTCAAGATGTCGAGCGAATAAAGGCAGAAATAAATGGCTGAAAAATGGGGCTGGGTGACGGCCTCCAAATGCATGCCAGTGTATACTCTTCCAACCAATCCGCACTAAAAACCTTTCCAATCGGAAATCACATCCCATCTCCGCGCAAGATTTTTTTTGAAAAAAATGCCAAAAACGGGTTTCAAGGTTGAAAGTTTCAAACAATGGACATAGAATTAATTAGAATGAATAGAAGAGGCACTGAAAACAAATTCCTGTGTTTGTAATCATGATTTTGTTTTGGGATTGCGACACCGATTGAATGTCGGTTCAATAAGATTTCTTATTGCCCATGGAGGACTTGGTTATGAGAAGATTTTTTAATTTTTCACTGATTTTATGCATTCTTTTTATGGTTTCAGGCTGTGCAAACCTTATGGAAGAGAAAAGCTCTGAAAACCGCATCGTAGTCGACATGAGGCAGTCTCGTGCCGCCATAAGCTGGGATGAAGTTTCTTCCTGGATAGTCGCATTCGGAAAGCTTCCTGATGACATGTATGTTCCGAAAGAAGCCCTTTCGGATTATTCGGAATTTGAAAACTTTGTAGATAAAAATGAAATTTATTTAGTCGACAGGGAATTGCGCTCAAGCCAGAAATATTTTGAATCTGAGGAACTTGAACCAGGCTCTTACTTTGTGGCAATTGGACTTTGTCCCAAGGGCAATGAAGATGACATTTTTGCGTTCGGTGCAACTGTCGTGAAAGTGGAATCAGGAAAGACAGTCGAGGCAGACATACTCGTAAACCGCATATCAAGTGGCGGTAATGGCTCAGGCGGCTCTTCCGGTGATTTCAGCATTCTCATGAGCAGGGTGTGGATGATGGGTTCTCCTACAACCTATGAAATTGCAGAAAACGTCAAGTACATGGCTTACGGCGGATATTATTTTGTAATGGAAGACGGCAAGGTGTGCGTGTATAATCTTGTTGCAAACAGCCTTGGAAAGTACTGGAAAATCAATCTCTCGTCTGATGTTTCCATAATTGCATCCGGCAACAGCTATACGGTTAAAAGAGGCGGCGGAATGCCTGACTTTGTGTTTACGTATGATGACTCTGACAAAAGCATCGTGAATGAGTATGACATCAGGTTTTTGTTGACGACCGTAAATTTGGAAGATTTGAATGCCATGAATGTAACGCCTCCTAGTGACTTCATGAATGAATCAAACGGCTTTATGCCTGCAGGCGGTGGTGGAAGCGGCAACGGACCTGATCCTTGTTCGTTTGCATGCACCAACGGTCTGTGGATGAAAAATGGCGTTGAAACCATTGACGGTCATGATGCCTACAGGGGATATTATTTTGTAAGGGAAAACGATTCCCTTCGTGTTTATGAAGTTTTTACCGGTGACCGCAACAGTTACTGGCTTTATGACGTTGGCTCCTGCTCGGATCCGAGATTCGAGGAAGCAGAAAAGTTGAAGCATGAGCTTTTCTTCGGCAACACGGGAATACTTTACATTGAATTTGAGATGCTTGGAGAAAACAGTTTCCGCGTCTTGATAAATGGCCTTGACGGCAGCGAGTACGAAGTTGTTCATGATAGCCAGCTTACCTTTGACTCATTGAAGGAAAAAGGCATTCAGAAGGATTACTCTTTCATGACGGAAGCAAACGGCTTTACGCCTGCAGGCGGTGGTGGCTCAGGCGGAGGAAACGGCTCTGGTGGTGGTTCTTCCAGCAATTTGTTAAGAATTGTCAATAAAGTATGGATACAGAATTCACCAGACTCATCTTATAATGAGTACAATGTCTATAATGGATACAATATTGTCATGCAAGGTGATGAAATAAAGATGTACAAAGGCATTGCTAGCGGTACCGATCATTTTTGGCCGTCTGAGCTTATAGAAGGTAAGATTGAAATTACGTTTGATGCCGGTACGTTTTATATACGCAAAGACGGAACTGATTTTATTACCTTTGCTTATGCCAATGAAGATGGTACAGAAAGCTTGACTGAT
>JAZQMW010000113.1:0-17712 GCA_045627025.1 Treponema sp.
GCAGAGTGTTGACAACATCAAGCACACTGAAATATTCAGGACGGAGTATTTGAAGATGTACATTGGAATGGAAGACGAAAAAAGAAGGGCCGTGAAAGAAGCCATTGCCGAAAACACAAAGAAAGTGACAGAATCGGTAACCAAATCCGTCACAGAATCCGTTACGAAATCGGTAACTCAATCTGTAACCGAATCGGTTACAGAATCCGTCACAAAATCTGTTACCAAAAACTTCGTCATCTCCATGTTAAACAACAACATCCCGCTTGAAACAATTTCCAACTGCACTTCACTTTCTGTTGATGAAATCGAGCAGATAAAGGCAGAAACAAGTATCTAAAAAAATGGGGCTGTGTGACGGCCTCTAATACATGCAGATGCCTACTTTACGCAAATTTGCAATCGTGCCCAATCCAAATCGCAAATCTCCCCCCAAAAAAGCAAACTCATGCATACTCTTGCAACAAATTTGCAACAAAACCTTTTAAATTGCAAATTTCGCCCCAAAATGCATTCCAATGTATAATTTGTCGCAAATTTGCAGTTGAGACCCTTCCAGTCGCAAAACCGCCCCTAAAATGCATCTCCTTTCAACCAATCTGCACTCAAAACCTTTCAAATTAAAAATAGCTTTACAGTATCCTTATTGTGATTTCTTGAAAAAAAGAAACATGGACAAATTTTGTTGATTGTGGTAAAATTCACAAAATTACTGAAAAGACGGTTTTATTTTGTAATTTTCAGTTTTAAAATCAGCGGGTAATTTTGCATGCAGAGTGTAAAATTTGCAAAAATGCCCTCAACATAAGGAAGTTTTATGAATCCATTTGATATGTTGAAGAATTTGGGTGGACTGCAGGCTCAGATAAAGGATGCCCAGGACAAAATGGCTCTCATAGAGACTACGGGAAGTTCTGGCGGAAATATGGTTCGAGTCACAATCAATGGTAGGTTTGAAATTGTTGACATTCAGCTGGATCCGATTTGTGTTGACAACAGAGATGTTCCAATGTTGCAGGATCTTATCAAGGCTGCTCATCATGATGCAGTAGACAAGATGCAGAATGAGTTGAAGAATAGGCTTGGCCCAATGCTTAGCGGAATGAATTTCCCAGGTGTGTGAATATGAATGCACTTGATGAATTGACAGAAAGTTTTTCAGAGCTTCCGGGTATCGGCAAAAAATCAGCTTCCAGAATTGCTTGCAGTCTTTTAAAGGCTGATAGAAAATTCCTGGAACATTTTGCCAATCAAATTTTAACATTGCAGGATAAAATCAAATTGTGCTCAAAATGTGGCACATGGACAGAAAACGATCCTTGTCCTATTTGCTCGAGTGAACTTAGGGATAAATCTTTGCTTTGTGTAGTTGAACAGCCTCAGGATGTTGCAACAATTGAAAGTTCTCATGAATATGAAGGCCTTTTTCATGTCCTTGGAGGTGTCATTTCTCCTATTGACGGTATGGGACCTGATAAGCTGAGGATAAATGAACTTGTAGAAAGGGTCAGAAATGAAGGCATTAAGGAAGTAATTATTGCAACAAACCCTACTGTAGAAGGTGACACTACGGCACTTTACATCCAGCGTGTTTTAAAGGATTCCGGGGTGACTGTTACAAGAATTGCATCAGGTCTGCCTGTTGGCGGTGATTTGGAATATGCCGACAGATTGACTTTGGCAAGAAGTTTCCGTGGCAGAATCAATCTTAACGGTTTCTAAAATCATATTCGCTTGAATTTGCTTAAAATCCACTTAATATAATATCTATATTGTATTGACAGGTTCTAAAAACTGCATTTTAGGACCTGTTTTTTTATAGACGTTTTGTTTATTGAAATTTGCAACAAATTTATGCAAAAATCCTTAGATATTGCTTAAAAGATTCCTTATTGTGCATTTTCCGTTGGTACAGTTGCTGTTGCAGATTCTGTTTTTTGCTCCGGTTTTACAGCTGTTTCATTTTTATCTGCATCGGTTTTAGTTTCACTTTCTTTCTTTTCAGCAGCCGCATTTGCTTCATTCAGTCGTCTTGTCTCTTCGGCTTCGTCAGCCATTTCTTTTGCCTTTGCCATGTCTGCCGTTGTCGTAAACTGTTTTTGAACAGGGAAGAAAAGCTTTACATGCTCAATTTTTGCCTTATGCCTTGATTTCAGGAAAAGTGAAGAAATATTGTCCCTGTATGCGTATCCTGACGAATTGTAAATTTCAAATCGTGGATCCGAGCGGAAGTTGAGGTTTTGAATCTGAATCTTTCCATTAAACGAAGGTATTCCTGTAAATATTAAATAGTGTGAAAGATTTTTCGGGAAATCAATATATATGTCTCCAACTGTTCCTGAGCTGAATGTGTATGTGATAGTTCGTGCTGAAGTCCATGCCCATACTGGGTGTGTTCCATAATATCCAAGAAGTTCTGTGTGTGGATAGAAGAAGTTGTCCTTTGCGAGAATCTTGTATATGTTGGAAATTACGTGTATGTCTGCATTTTGGTCTTTGAGGTATGTATACATTATGAGGTATCCGGCCTGTTCGTATGCTGGATTATTTTTGCATTTTCCGATTTTTACGAGTGCATTTCCTATTTCTACAGCCTGTTCCTTGTTTATTACAATCGGATTGTCTTCCGTATCAACTGCGAGAATAAGTTCTCCGCTATCGAGACAACATGCTTTTTTGATTTTGTCGATACATGTATCTATGCAGCCTTCAAGATATGCTGCAAGATTCTTGTCCTTTTTATAAATGTCCGCATAAACATCTATGATGCCGCCTGCCTGTATTGGAGTTGGATTAAAATTTTCAGTCTCAGAAGGAACTGACAGGAGTGCGATTACAGGTCTTGTCATCTTTTCCCTGAGGATATAGTCTGAAATGCCTGAAACAGTAAATACATCAGGATTTTTTGAAGAAACAAGCGATGCGTATTTTTCTGTCTGGATTATGAGGCTTTTGTTCATGCTTATCAAGTTGTTGAAGAAAGGTGCCGTAAAATAAGTTCTCTTGTTGCTCTTTTTGAAAGACTGTGGAACTGAATCAATTGCTATGTTGTAGTCACCGTATGATGCTCGTTCCGCAATATATGCAGCTATTTCAAGCTCTGAAAGTGAATCTGCTTCTGCCGTCTTGAACATTGAAGTCATTTTTGCAACAAAAGAAGTCCTGAGTTTCTTTGAAAGCCTGTTGAATTCTTCCTCGGTTGTGCCTTCAAGTCCCGCAACGGATTCAAACACGAATTCCTTTGTCGTTACATATGGAGAAAATTTTGCAAAACTGTCATTACATGAAAAAGAAATCTTGTCAGAATCAAATCTCGAAGCAATAAATGTAAATTCTGCTTTTTTGGATGAAAGAAGGAGACTTGATGGATTTAGCTTTTCAATATTGTAGGTCTGAGATATTTTGTATGGTAAAAGCATTTCCTTAAATTTTTCTGAAGAAAGTACGGAAATTAAAAGTTCAGGAGAGTCATTATTATCTTTTGTTGCCGTAAATTTAAGCTTGCAGTTATTTGTGAAAGCAAAAAGAATTTCTGTATCGTTAAGTTTTTCATATGAATCTAGCGTCAGCTTTTTTTCTTTGCCGTCTTCATAGACCATGATGATTGGATTTTTGTCATCATAAAAAAAGGCAATCCCGTTGAAAGAAATGCGTATCTGGTTTTTCAGTTTTGTCTGGCCATTTGAAGTCTGTGTCTGTGCAAGCGAAATTTTCATGTCGTTTATGGCGATTGATATGACAGATTCCGCCTTAAACTGAAGGACAAAAATACCGATAATTACGACTGAGTAAATTACTGTAAGCTCTAGAAACTTTCTTAAAGGATGTTTACGCATAACCTAAGTAGTTTATATTTTCCTTGTAGAAAATTCAAGTAAAAACATCAGAATCGTATTTTTGAATTGAAAATATGTTCCAAATTTGCTAAATTTAGAAAGTTGTCTCTGAAAATCAGATTTAAGGGAACCTCTAAAAATCAAATTTAAGGGGTAACTTCGAAAAGGACAGGAAAGTTCAAGGCTCTTAATAAGTCCGTGTTTAAAATGCTGGATTTTGGAGATGTCTTTAAATAAAAAAAATTAATCTAGGAAAAAAATATGAAATTGTTATCAAGAAAAGCAACTCGTAGCGGAATGATTATTGGAATTTTAGGCATGATGATGTCTATTGTTCATGCGGCAGAGGTAAAATCTGTAAGGCCTATCAACGAGATAACTGACATCAGCAGGGAAGATCAGACTGAAGAGCTCAAGAAAGCTTTTATTGACCTTTTGCAGAAAACTCTGGCTGATCAGGGGATAAGTGAAGGCCTCAAGCTTTATGATACGGAACTCCAGACAAAATATGCACCGGTAAAGGATGATTTTGACATTCTTTTTCTCAAGGCCGCGATTTGTGTCAGTGCGGATAGGGCAAAAGATGCTGATGCAATATGCAAGAAGCTTATTAAAATTGACCCTAACAACGAAGATGTCATTGCCCTTTCTGCAACGATTGCAAAACTGCTTGGAAATACAAAGGAACGTCAGGAAAGCATAAAAAAACTGCTTGCCAAAGATGCCCTTAATCCTCAGGCAAACATTGAGCTTGCAGATGATGCATTTGCGCGCAAGAATTATAATCTTTCAAAAAAACACTATAAGCGTGCTCTTGCCAGGGAACCTGAAAACATGGATGCATTGAGGGGACTCGGAAAAACTGAATATTATCTTGAAAATGACGAAGATGCAAAAAGTGCATTCAACAAAATTCTTGACAAGGATCCTAAAAACGTGCAGGCATATCTTTATCTTGGAAAAATTGCCTATGCAAACAGCGAATATAAGATAGCATCTGATTTTGCAAAAAAAGCTGTGGAATATGAACCTGGAAATTATGAGTGCTTCCTTGATTTTGGAATGTATGAAAATGGGCTGGGGCATTATGAAAGTGCAGAAAAAGCTTGGTCCAGGGCCATTGAGCTTCAGCCAAATTATTTTCTGCCTTATGCATATCGTGCGGGACTTTATGATGAGGCTGAGAAATTTGACAATGCCATCAAGGATTATGAAAAGGTTTTGAACCTGAATCCAAAATACTATTTTGCTTATGAGAGTCTTGGAGTTTTGGAGCTTCATTCAAAACAATGGTCTAAGGCACGTGAAGCTTTCATGAAATGCTATGAATTTAACAAGAATAATATTTCTTATCCGCTTATGATTACATATTGCTATTATATGGAAAAAAATGATATCCAGGCAAAAGAATTCAGCAACAAGATTCTTAGAAAAATGAACAGGGAATCCATGGATTATGCAATGCTCAGGATTTTTCATGATAAGGCCGGCGAGAAAAGTTTGTTTCAAAAAATTGCAGCTATTGAAAACAGAAACAAGCAGGGAAAAATGTATTTTTACCTTGGCCTTTTTTATGAAATGTTCGGCGGAAAGGAATTTGCAAAGGAAAACTACGCAAAGGTTATTGACATGAAAAGTCCGATGTTTTTTGAATATAGGCTTGCAGAGTGGAAGGTGAAGGAAGACTGAGAAAAATGCAGACTCTTGTAGAACTTAATGATAGAAAATTTATCCTTGTAGGAACGGCACATGTTTCAAAAGCAAGCATTGAAGAGGTTAAGTCTGTGATTGAAACAGAAAAACCTGATTCAGTTGCGATTGAGCTTGATGATGACCGTCTTAAAAACATGGAAGATCCTGATTCCTGGAAAAAAATGGATGTCATAAAGGTGCTCAAGAACAAGCAGGGATTTTTGATGCTTGCAAATATTGTTCTTGCCGCATATCAGAAGAGAATGGGTGCTAAAAGCGACATAAAGCCTGGAGACGAGATGCTTGAGGCTGTAAAAAAATGCAGGGAGCTTGAAATTCCTTCCGTAATGGTAGACAGACCCGTTCAGGTGACACTTCGACGTGCATGGTCCAAGACATCTTCATGGGGAAGATGCAAACTTTTGTCCATGCTGATAGCGAGTGCGTTTTCCAAAGAAGAAGTTTCTGAAACGGAAATAGAAAACCTTAAGGCGACAAGTGAAATGGATACCATGATGAAGGAACTTTCTGCATATCTTCCTGCCGTAAAGGAAGTCCTCATTGATGAGCGCGACTTTTATCTTGCGTCGAAAATCTGGAATTCAAGCGGGAACAGGGTTCTTGCCGTTCTTGGTGCAGGTCATCTTGCAGGTGTTAAAACTCATCTTGAAAAAATTGCATCTGGAGAAGAAAAACCTGATGTTTCAGACATAGATACCGTACCGCCAAAAGGTGTGGGTGCTAAAATTGCGGGATGGATGATACCGGCTGTAATCGTAGGCTTGATTGTGCTTGGTTTTGTAATCGGAGGAAAAAACAAGGGCATAGATCTTTTGAGCAGCTGGGTGTTTTGGAATGGGACTCTTTCTGGAATCGGCTCAATAATTGCAGGTGCAAATATCCTTACCATATTGATTTCCATTGTGGGTGCTCCATTTACATCTCTTTGTCCGCTTGTGGGAATTGGACTTTTTACGGGAATTACGCAGGCTGTCATAAGAAAACCGACTGTGTCTGACATGGAAAATCTTTCTGTGGATGCAGGCAGCGTGAAAGGATTTTACAAGAACAGAATCCTTCATGTACTTTTGATTTTTTTCCTTTCTTCACTTGGAAGCAGCATTGGAACGTTTATGGGCGGTGCCGACATACTTACAACAGTTTTTGGAAATTAACGCAAAATGGAAAATATAGAAAGCGCTCTTTACCTTATACCGTGTACTCTTGGTGAAACGACTTACGAGCATGTCATTCCTTCTTACAACAGGGACGTAATTTGCGGTATCAGGCATTTTATTGTGGAAAGCAAGAAATGTGCCATCAGGTTCTTGAAGCTTTGTGACAGCAGCATTGACATAGATTCCCTTGTGTTTTATGAGCTTAACGAGCATACAGACGTAAAAACAATAGGAAACTATCTTGATCCGCTTGAAAAACAAAAGCTCCCAATGGGTGTCATAAGTGATGCCGGATGTCCTGCGGTTGCGGATCCAGGGGCTCAGGTTGTTGAAATTGCACAGCGCAAAAACCTTCGTGTGATTCCTCTTGTAGGTCCTTCTTCCATGATAATGGCTGTAATGGCGAGCGGATTGAACGGGCAGTCTTTTGCATTCAACGGATATCTTCCCGTAAAGCCAAATGAGCGTGTAGGAAAACTCAGAGCTCTTGAATCCCGTGCATATGCGGAAAATCAGACCCAGCTTTTCATTGAGGCGCCTTACAGAAATTTAAAGATGCTTGAGACAATTCTTGCTGTATGCAAAAAAACGACACGTGTATGCATTGCATGTGGAATTACGACGGAACAGGAATTCATTCATACCCATACAGTAGAGGAGTGGAAGAAAATCAAGGATTTGCCCATAAACAAGATACCGTCAATTTTTCTCATAGGAAGGTAACATGGACTCTCTTGTAATTACGGGAATAAAGCATTCTGGAAAATCTACTTTGGGACGCATTGTGTCGGAAAAGCTTGGTTTTGCATTTTATGACACGGATGATGTGATTGAAAAACTTACCGGGAAAACTCCAAGAAAAATATATTCTGAAGATGGCCGTGAAGCATTTTTGAAAGCCGAGCTTGAATCGTGCATGTTTATAAAATCTGTTCATGAAAAAACGGATGACATTTTTGTCATTGCCACGGGAGGCGGAATCTGCACGAATGACGATGCTGTCCATGTCCTGAAAGAATTCGGCACATTTTGTTTTCTTGACGTAAGCGAAGAAATTGCTTTTGGAAGAATAAAAAGCGAAATATCTTTTGGAAGTGATGGAAGGCTTCAAAATCTTCCTGCATACATTGCAAAAAAAAATCCCCGCTCATTGGAAGAAGCAGGAATCTTTTTTTCTGAATTTTACAGTGAAAGGACAAACCTCTACAAAAAAATTGCAGACTTTACCGTTCAGCCGGTTCTTTTAAAGCATCAAAGTGCAGAAAAGATAATCGAATTGTGGAGAGCAAATCAAAAGACTTCTCACACCAATTAAGTACATCTTAAAAAATTATTGATGGTGATGGAAAAGTCTTTTTCAGTCTTATTTTGAGCTTTCCTCTGAACCGCAACCGTTTTCGCAAGAACAGTCGCCATCACAAGAGCAATCTCCACCGCAGCTGCCACATCCGCCACCACAACCACCGCATCCTTTTGGATTAAGTTCGTCTTCTGTAGCATCACGTATTTCTGCAATCTCTACATCAAAGTGAAGCCTTACACCTGCAAGTTCGTGATTACCGTCAACAGTAATTTTGTCATCAGTAACTTTTGTAACTCGTACGATTACGGGACCCATTTCTGTCATTGCCTGAAAAGCCATGCCGACTTCAACGTTTTCTGCCTCGAAGTTTTTTCTGTCAACCTCAGTCACAAACGTCTTGTCGTATTCTCCGTATCCGTCTTTAGGTTCAATCACTGCAGTAAATTTGTCACCAACTGATTTTCCCAAAATCTGCTCTTCAAGCTTTGGAAGAATGTATCCTTTGCCCATTACGAAGCCAAGCGGATTACCTTCAACAGATTTGTCTATTATTTCGCCGTCATCATCTGTAAGAGTATAGTAAATGGAAACGTATTTATTTTCTTCTGCTGTCATATTAGTCCTGTACCACTTCTGAAATTTCTGGGCAAGTTTCTTTGAGGTAACGCTCAATACCCATCTTCAATGTCATTGTTGCCATTGGGCATGAACCGCAGGCACCGGTCAATTTGAGATGAACTTTTTTGTCATCATCAATGCAAATGAATTCCATGTCTCCGCCGTCTGCATTCAACTGTGGACGGAAAGCTTCCAATGTTTCCTTAACTTTATCAACTAGTGCTGAATCTGCCATATGTGCTCCTCAAATGGTTATTTAATAAGAATATAGGATTTATTTCAGAAATTCAAGCGAATTTGTAAAAAGTTATATTAATTTAAACTTAAATCGTGTGTTATAAATTGTGCAAGTCACAAAGAAATGCTTTCATCAGGAAGAATGAAAAATCGAGGAAAAAAATGCTATGGAAAAGGGATTTTTTATAGTATTGGAAATAATTGTGCTGTATCTTTAAGGAGATTTAATTGATTTTTAAATTAAGTTTTCTTTAAGCTTAAATAACATTGATTTTGAGGAGGCTGTTTATGAGTGAAATCTACATGCATGGTCAGATTTTGGGAACACATTCGTTTTATTTGAAAGAAGGTTTTCCTGTGCCTGATGAGTATTCTGAGATTGAGAAAAAATATTTTCTTCCGGGCGGTGAAACTGGAACTGCAGCAACAGTGCTTGCATCTCTTGGAGCCAGCGTAAAAATTGACGGTACTCACATGGGACATGAAGTTTGGCCAATGCTCAAGAAATTTTATGAAGGAAAAAGCGTAGACCTTTCGTCATTGAAGGTGGATGAAAATTATGAAGGCCTCATGGATTATGTACTTATTTCAGGATTTGACCGTACTCCCATGGGAACTTTCCAGCACCTTTATCAGGAAGGGATAAAAAGATGGAACATGCCGAATGAAAAAGATATAGTTGAAGCTGACGTTGTGGGCATAGATCCTTTTTTTCAGGAAGAAACCCAAGAGTGTGCAGAGCTTTGCATCAAGCATAAAAAGAAGTTTGTCACGATAGATTGTCCTCATGATTCTTTTTTGCATAAAAATTGTGATGTAAACATCGTGTCAAAAGAATGTCTTGGACTTCATTACAAAAACATGGGAAAGGAAAAAGTTTTTGAACTTCTGAAGGAATCTACAGATGGGCTTACGATAATTACAAGCGGTGCAAGTGAGATACTTTATGGAAGAAAAGGAGAAAATGTAAAGAAATTAAAGCCTTTTAAGGTTGACGTGAAAAGCACTCTCGGTGCGGGAGATACTTTCAAGGCCGGATGTCTTTATGCACTTCTTCACGGAATGGATGACGATTATCTTGTTCGTTTTGCAAGTGCATGTTCTGCAATTGCAATTTCTCGTTTTCCGTTGCCTTTGAATCCTCCGAGACTTGATGAAGTGAATGATTTGCTGAGTGAAGGAAAAAATTTGTAAAATCAGAATCTGCAAAAATCAGAAAAACGCGAGACTAATCTTACATTCAATGGCAATGTACTTTCATTTTATGAAAGTCATGGAATTATGTGCTATAATTTATTTTGGAGTGTCACATGATACAGGATATTGAACCTAAGATTTTTAAAAATCAGTTTTTGAAAAAGAACATAAAGTCAGGAGATGTCGTATTTGTGTTTCGGGAAGACAATGTTTTTTTGAAAAAAAATAGGGATTGTCCATTTTATTTGTTTGATGATTTTACGGTGCAAGCTGATTTTGTTTATCTTTTTTCAATTGATGACAGGGGATATTTTCTCTGCATGGATGAAAAGGTAATCGAACATTTTTCCGACGGCGAATTTTTGAAAGTAAAAGAAACCAGGTCTCTTTTCGCGAAGGAAGATGTTTTTGCAATTTCTTCCGCATATCATCTTTATGTCTGGTATCGTGACAACAGGTTTTGCGGGCGATGTGGAAAGAAAACTTTTTATGATGAAAAACTTCGAATGCTCAAGTGTGTGTGCGGCAACTGCATATTCCCCAAAATTGCTCCTGCAGTAATTGTTGGCATAACAAACGGAAATAAAATTCTCCTTACAAGATACGCAAACAGAACTTACAAGCGTTATGCACTCGTTGCGGGATTTACGGAATTTGGCGAAACTGCGGAAATGACTGTAAAGCGCGAGGTCATGGAAGAAGTGGGTATCGAGGTAAAAAACATAAAGTATTATAAATCGCAGCCGTGGGGATTTGACAGCAATCTTTTGCTAGGATATTTTTGTGAACTTTCAGGAAGCGATAAAATTACAATGGACAGAGAAGAGCTTTCCGTGGCCGAATGGGTTTCCAGGGAAGACATTCCTGAATACAATGAAGGTCTTTCCCTTACCCAGGAAATGATGCTCCTTTTCAAGCATTCTGATGATTTCAATGAATGAAAAAAGTCTGCAAAAAATTGACATGTAAAAGCGATGAATAATATTGCGCCGCATATTAGGGAAGCGATGGTTAACACCGATTTATTCCCTATAGAATAAATCAGTGTTTCCTTAGTATAATTATCCTAAGCAATTTCCCATTATTGCTAATAAAATCATTAAATCTGCAGCAATCAAAGAGAACCATTTGATTTTATAAATTGTGACAAATTCATCATTAATTTTCTTTAATATAGAATAACAGAATATTGTCACAGATATCATGAAGAACTCTAACGAAGTCAAAAGAAAAATCAAATTGACTGTATTGTTCAAAAACATAAAAAGGGAAATTATAAAAATTAAAAAGAAAATCAGCGAAACTTTGGAATACATATTTTTATTCATTTGAAGCCACCAATAAAAATCAATGAGAAAATTTCAATTTCTGATTTGATTTTTAAGAGCATTAGCAATGAAATGAAAAAGCTCAGTTTTTATTTTACACTACATTTAAAAATCCTGTAATGATATTTTATACAATATTACAATAAAACTTAAGGATTCGTATATCTTCACACAAATGGGCTTGCAAAACATCATGCAGCAAACTGTTGGTCGGTTTGTAAACTGTGAATCAAAATGCATATTTGCAATTGAAAAGATTTTGGGACGTGGATTTGCGATTGGATTGGTTTTGAGTGCAAATTTGCGTGAAAGTATGCATTGTTTTGCTTTTGGGGCGCCCCTGCGACGGTTTGCATTCCGAGCCTTGGCTTTAAAACTTGGCATCTGCTTGCATAAAAATGTTTTGCACGCCCCTTTTGACGGTCAGGAAATCGATGCACGGTCATCCTTCCAATATGACGTTTTGGGAACCGACATTCAGTCAGCCGCCCTTTGCGACAGTTCGCATGCCAATCCACGGTTAGCTTTTTTAGGCATCAGTTTGGAAACCAATCCACAGCCAGCCCCTTTTGACAGTTTGCATTTGGTGTCTCTGTTTGCCCCCAGTGACAGTTTGTATTCCGATTCACAGCATCCAAATCAATCATCAGTTTGTGACAAAATGTTTTTCCAGCCCTATTCGGCAGTTTGCAATCCAGTTCACGGTCAGCGTTTGTTTTTTTTCTTCTTCATATTTTAAACTTTAAGTTGATTTTATTATCAAAAATTCATGGTATAATAAACAAAAACTATCGAAGAGATTAATGAAATCGGTAGAAAACTTTTACATCATAAAAATAAAATACAAAGGATGGGAAAAATGACAGTAAATGAATTTTGCGGACAGAAAAATGGTTATTCTCGTTCAATTACATTGAGAAATCGTCTTATTCCAGTTGGAAAAACTCAGGAAAATCTTGAAAAGGCGAATATGCTGGAAGAGGATTTTGCGAGAGCAAAGGCTTATGTGGAAGTAAAGAAAATTATTGATGATTTTCACAGGTTTTTTATTGAGGATGTTCTTTCAAAAGAAAACTTTAATTGGAAAGATTTGTATGAAAAATTGGATTCCTTTCAGAAGGAAACTGATAAAGCCCAGAAAGTGAAAAATAAAAAAACATTGCAGTCTGAGCAAGAAAAAATGAGAAAAGAAATAGTAGAAAAGTTTAAAGACGATGAACGTTTTGATAGTCTTTTTAAAAAGGAACTTTTATCAGATTTATTGCCTGAAATAGTAAAGTCAGTACCCGAAAATGAAATTTCAGATAAACTGGCTGCACTAGAGGTGTTTGAAGGTTTTGCTACATATTTCAAAGGTTTCCACGACAACAGAAAAAATATGTACAGTGAAAAGGATAATGCAACAGCAATTTCAAATCGTATTGTAAATGAAAACTTCCCAAAGTTTTATGCGAATGTAAAAGTTTTTGAATATTTGCAGGAAAATTTTCCACAGATAATTTTAGATACGGAAGAATCCTTAAAAGACTTTTTGAAAGGTAAGAAACTTTCCGAAGTATTTAATCCTGATGGCTTTAATTCTGTTTTAGCTCAAAGTGGAATTGATTTTTATAACACAATCATTGGTGGAATTGCAGGAAAAGAAGAAACATTACAGCTTCAAGGGCTTAATGTAAAAATTAATCTTGCAAGTCAGCAGCTTCCATTTGAAGAAAAAAACAAGCTTCGTAAAAAAATGACTGTTTTATATAAACAGATTTTGAGCGATAAAAAAACTTCTTCTTTTATTCCTGTTGGTTTTGAAAGAAGTGAACAGGTTTATGAAGCTGTAAAACAATTCAAAGAAAAATCTTATGATGAAGCAAAAAAAGTCATAAATGAAACTTTTATCAATAATGAATATGACTTGTCTCAAATTTATGTTCCTTCAAAAGAATTAACTGCATTTTCGCTTTCTATTTTTGGAAACAGGTCAATTTTGAATGAAGGTCTTTTCTTACTTGAAAAAGATAAGTCTAAGAAAGAACTTTCAGAAAAACAGGTTGAAACAATTCGTAAGGATATTTCAAAACAAGATTACTCTTTAATTGAATTGCAAAAAGCCTATGAAAGATGGGCAAAAGAATACGAAGTTAAAATCGACAAAACATCGAAAAGTTATTTTCTTTTACAGAATTCTAAAGTTGATGAAAAAACAAAAGACAAAAAGACTGTAAAACTTCTTGATGAAATTGAAAATTCTTTTGCAAATATTGATTTTGAAAAATGCGAAAATCTTCAGCAGGAAAAAGAAGCTGCAACTCCGATTAAGAATTTCTTGGATGAAGTTCAAAATCTTTATCACTATCTAAAACTTGTTGATTACCGTGGCGAGGAGCAGAAGGATTCTGAGTTCTATTCAAAATTGACAGAAATCTTGAATCTGCTTGGTGAAATTATTCCTTTGTACAATAAAGTCAGAAACTTTGTTACGAAAAAGCCTGGTGAAGTTAAGAAGATTAAGTTGAATTTTGATTGTCCAACTTTAGCAAATGGATGGGATTTGAATAAAGAATCTTCAAATGATGCAATTATTCTTCGTAAAAATGGAAAATACTTTTTAGGAATTTTCAATCCAAACAATAAACCTAAGTTTGAATATGAAGAAATTCAAATGAATCTTGTTATGAAAAGATGATTTATAAACAGTTTGATGCTATGAAACAGATTCCAAAGTGTTCAACTCAAATAAAATTCGTAAATCAACATTTTTCTTCTGGTTCTGATGAAGATTTGATATTAAATGATAAAAAATCATTTATAAAAGATTTAATTATTACTAAAGAAATTTGGTTTATGAATAATTCTGTTTGGGATGGCGAAAAATTTATAGAAAAAAAGAGTAAAGATGATAAAAGATTTAAGAAATTTCAAATAGGTTATTACAAAGAATCAGGTGATTTTGATGGATATAAAGAAGCATTATCTAAATGGATTGATTTTTGTAAGGATTTTCTACGCTCTTACAAAAGTTCTGCAATCTATGATTATGACTTTAAAAATTCAGATGAATATGAAAGTCTTGATGAGTTTTATAATTATTTGAATTTAATTTGTTATAAAATTTATTTTGAAAATGTTTCTGAATCAAAAATCAATTCTCTTGTAGATGACGGTAAACTTTATCTTTTCCAAATTTACAATAAAGATTTTGCTGAGAATTCTACGGGAAAGAAAAATCTTCATACACTTTACTGGGAAAATCTTTTCAGTGAAGAAAATCTCAAAGATATTTGTTTGAAATTGAATGGTGAAGCAGAACTTTTCTGGCGACCAAAGAATGAAAATCTTAAAAATATAAAACACGAAAAAGGTTCAATTCTTGTAAATAGAACTACAACTGACGGAAAATCTATTCAAGAAGAAATTTATCAGGAAATCTATCAATTCAAAAATAAAATGAGTGATTCAATTTCTGATGAAGCAAGAAAATTGCTTGATAGTGGAACTGTCGTTTGTAAAGAAGCAAAGTTTGAACTTACAAAAGATAAACATTTCAAACAAGATTCTTATCTTTTCCATTGTCCAATTACAATGAACTTTAAAGCTCCTGAAATTACTGGTAAAAAATTTAATGAAAAAGTTCTTGGTTATCTTCGTGAAAATCCAGATGTAAAAGTTATTGGACTTGATAGAGGAGAAAGACATTTGATTTATCTTTCTCTCATAAATCAGAAAGGGGAGATTGAGCTTCAAAAAACTTTGAATCTTGTAGAGCAGGTTCGCAATGATAAAACAGTAAAAGTAAATTATCAAGAAAAACTTGTTCTGAAAGAAGGAAATCGTGATAAAGCTCGTAAGAATTGGCAGACAATCGGCAACATTAAGGAACTCAAGGAAGGTTATCTTTCAAATATTGTTCACGAAATTGCAAAAATGATGGTTGAAAACAATGCTATTGTTGTTATGGAAGATTTGAATTTTGGCTTTAAGCGTGGACGTTTTGCTGTTGAAAGACAAGTTTATCAAAAGTTTGAAAATATGCTTATTGAAAAACTTAATTATCTTGTTTTCAAAGATAGTGCTGTTACAGAAGCAGGTGGAGTTTTGAACGCTTATCAATTAACTGATAAATTTGATAAAGTCGGTGAAATTGGAAAACAGTGCGGATGGCTTTTTTATGTTCCGGCAGCTTATACTTCAAAAATCGATCCCAAAACAGGATTTGCAAATCTTTTCAAATTGAATGGATTAACTAATTTTGAAAAAAAGAAAGCTTTTTTTGTAGGTGAAAAATCTGTTTTCAAATCTATTCACTATGATAAAAAATTAGATGCATTTGCATTTGAATTTATATACGATGGAAATAATTCTGATTTTAATAAGGATTGGACAGTTTATACTCATGGAGAAAGAATTGTTTTTGATTCAAAAACCAAGAAGCAAAAAGTTTATTATCCAAGCAATCAGATAAAAACTATGTTTTCTTCAATAGAGCTTGAATATAAGTCGGCAAGAAATCTTATGGAAGATTTAAAAAATATCGAAGAAAGAAAAACTTTTGATGCAGAATCAGGTAAAAAAGAATATTTCTGGGATTCATTTTATAAATGCTTTAAAGATACTCTTCAGATGCGTAATTCCGTGCCAAATTCTTCAAAAGCGGAAGATGACTACCTCATTTCTCCTGCTATGGCAGAAGACGGTACTTTCTTTGATAGTCGTGAACAGTTGAAACTTGGAAAAGATGAAAATGGTAATTGGATTTCGAAACTTCCTGTAGATGCCGATGCCAACGGTGCCTACCATATTGCATTAAAAGGTTTAATGGCATTGGAGACATTGGATTCAAATGGAAAAATAAAAATATCAGCTTCCAACGCCGACTGGTTCAAATTCGCTCAGGAAAAAGATTACTTGAACTAGAGAAATGGAACAATATCTTAAAATCAGTTTTTTGAACGATTTTATCTTTTGTCCGCTTTCGATTTATTATCATCAGCTTTATGGTGAGCTTTCTGAAAGGTTGTACTATGGTTCAGCACAACTTGACGGAAAAGCTTGCCATTCTGCTGTTGATGAAAAACGATATTCAACGCACAAGGATATTCTGCAAAGTATTGATATTTATTCTGATGAATACAAGCTTTGCGGAAAAATCGATATTTTTGATACATCAAAAGGACTTCTCACAGAAAGAAAAAAGCATATTGAAAATATTTATGATGGATATGTTTTTCAACTTTATGCACAGTGTATTTGTCTTAGGGAAATGGGATATATCGTAAATAAAATTCGTTTCTATTCTAGCGATGATAATAAAGTTTATGAGATTCCTTTGCCCGAAGAAAATCCTGAAATGTTTGAGAAATTCAAAGCTACAAATGAAAAAATGCAAAATTTTGATGTAAATAGTTATGAGCCTCAAAACGAAGAAAAGTGTAGACATTGTATCTATAACGATTTTTGCGATAGACCTTTAGTTCCCAAAGCATATTGTGGAGGTTTCTAAAAATGATGAGTACAAGAGATTTTGAACAAAAACAATTTGCTTTTGTTTTTACAGAAAAAGGTGAGAAGATAAGCTTTAAAAATGATAACTTGATAATTACGGATTCAGAAGGAAAAATAAAACATCAATCAACTTGTTATCGTTTGTTTTTGCTGTTTATTTGTGGAGATGCCTGTTTAACTTCTGGACTTTTAGAGCGTTCTAAAAAGTTTGGATTTAGTATTGTTTTTATGAGTTCAAATCTTAGAATTAGAACGATTCTTCCAACAAAAGCTGAGGGAAATGTACTTTTAAGACGAAAACAATATGCTTATGACAAAAAAGAAATTGCTTCTCATATAATTGCTAATAAAATTCATAATCAGAATTATCTTTTAAAGAAAAAACGGGGCAAAACTGAAGAAGAAAAAGAAACTATAAAAAAACTTGAGCAGTTTGAGAAAGATGTTTTACAGGAAAATCTCTCTGGACAAGAAATTATGGGAATTGAAGGAATATCTGCAAGACTTTATTTTGAAAGCCTTTTTTCAAAACATAACTGGACTGCCAGACGACCTAGAGTTAAGCACGATATTATAAATTGCCTTATGGATGTTGGATATACGATTCTTTTTAATCTTATAAATGCTCTTTTAGAAATGTATGGTTTTGATGTTTATGTAGGTATTCTTCATACAGAGTTTTTTCAACGAAAATCATTAGTTTGCGATTTAGAAGAGCCTTTTAGACCAATAATTGATGCTGCTCTTTTGAAAGCCTTAAATCTTGGACAAATAAATGAAAAAGATTTTTGGAAAAATCAAAATCAATATATTTTAACTTGGAAACATTC
>JAZQMW010000114.1:0-10543 GCA_045627025.1 Treponema sp.
TCTGCTTCTTCGTTATGCTTTATGACCCTTCTGAGACTGATGCCATTCAGATGGCGGCCATGCAGGCTTCTCTTTCCAACAATAATCCTGGTGGAGGTGTTTCCCTTAGTCCTGGAAGCCTTGCCGACCTTGGTAATGTCGTAAGTTCGCTTCCGTCTCTTGAAAAGGGAAAGGCCATGGGACCTGCCATGAAAAAGGCAATCTCGAGTTTTGCTCCGGAGATAAAATCCAATAAGGTAACAATTACAAGTGACGAAAGGGGCATCGTAATATCGCTTGCCGCCGACTCGTTTTTTGAGCAGGGAAGTGCAGAGCTTAACATAGAATCGACTCGTGAGACTCTTCTGCGTCTTTCACGTTTTTTTCAGGCTCCTGAAGTTGCAGGAAAAAAGTGGAGGATTGAAGGTCATACTGACAACATACCGGTTTCCGAGGACAGCAAGTTTCCGAGCAATTGGGAGCTTTCTGCAGCACGTGCCGTTAATGTTCTCCATTACCTTTCTGATTTTGGCGTTGACGAGCAGCAGTTTTCCATTGCAGGTTATGCAGATACCCGTTCCGTATACTCCAATGATACGGAGGAAGGCAGGGCATATAACAGGCGTGTTGACGTCATAATAGTTGATGATGGGCATTTCTAGGGGCATTTTTGCCGCCGGGTGTTTGTGGATTTGGGCAGTGTTGAGCATGCCTGAATCGGCAGAAACAGGATGAAAAGGACATTTTTTACCGTTCATCCTGTGTTTCTGTAGAAGATAAGTAAAATTTGCTAATAATAAAAAGCAATTTACCGATAAAAAAGTAGAAAACAAGTATATAATGGGAGGATATTATGGCAGACGAAGATGAAGCAAATGACTTGGGTGATGATGCAGGAGAAGCACCTGCCGGTAAGTCAAAAGGTGCGGCAGGATCGATACTTCACCTGCTGAAGTTCATTTTGATTGGTATTGCTGCTGTGATTTTCATTGTAACAATAGTTGTTATCACTGTGAACATCATTGGCAAGGGTGGTAACTCTAATTCTGTTCCTGTCCCTGTCAGCGAAGAATATACTGTCAAGAGGGAGTCTTACGACTGGTATACGTCTCTTGATCAGATTCGAACATCAACAAATGATGTTGTTCCTGCAAGCGTAAGCGTTACGATTGCATTGGGTTATAAAAAAGAAGATAAGGTTGCTTCTACAGAGATTACTGAGCGCCGCATTGAAATCATCGATTTCCTTCGCCGTTTCTTCAGTGAGCAGTCAGTAGAGGATCTTAAGCCTCAGAATGAAGAGGTTCTTCGCCAGCAGATTCGTGATCAAATCAATGACGATATTCTTAGCAATTCAAGAATTCGTGATGTTAGATTCACTGGAAAGGATGTTATTCAACAATGAATGAAGTTCTGTCACAGGATGAAATTGACCAGCTTTTACAGGCTATTAGTACTGGCGAAAGTGAGCAAGATGAGTTTAAGCCGGTCACTGACACCCGTCGTATAAAAATCTATGATTTCCGCAGACCTGATAAGTTTTCAAAGGAACAGATTCGAACTGTATCAAACATGCATGAAACTTTTGCCCGTCTGACTACAACAAGTCTTTCGGCTCAGCTTCGTACATTGGTTCATGTTCATGTTGCTTCTGTTGATCAGCTTACCTACGAGGAGTTTATCCGTTCGATTCCGACACCAACAACTTTGGCTGTCATCAACATGGATCCTCTCAAGGGAAATGCCGTTTTGGAGATTGCTCCGGAAATTACATTTATTATTATTGACCGTTTGTTTGGTGGCTCGGGAGATACTGGTGGTAAAGTAAACCGTGACTTAACTGATATTGAACAGTCCGTAATGGAAGGAATCATTGTCCGAATTCTTGCAAACATGCGTGAGGCTTGGACGCAGGTTATAGACCTTCGACCTCGTTTGCAGCAGATAGAGACAAATCCGCAGTTTGCGCAGATTGTTCCGCCAAGCGAAATGGTTATTCTTGTAACTCTTGAGATCAAGATTGGAGAAGAAGCAGGTATGATGAATATCTGTATTCCATACATTACGATTGAACCTATTGTTTCTAAACTTTCGTCATCGTTCTGGTTCTCAAGTGTCAGAAGAAGCTCTACCACACAGTACCTTGGTACCTTGAAGGAAAAACTTTCAGATGTTGAGATGGAGCTTGTTGCTGATATAGGTTCCATAAATGTTCCTATCAGGGATGTTCTTGGACTTAGGAAAGGTGATGTCATCAGGCTTAATACAGTTAAGGTTGGTGATCCTTTGACGTTGAATGTTGGTAGCAAGCCTAAGTTTTATTGTCAGCCGGGTGTTGTTGGCAAGAAGATGGCTGTTCAGATTATAGAAAAAATAGAAGAACAAGAAGAAGAATTTGAGGAATTAACACCGGAAGGAGATGACCTATGAGTGAAGGATCTATATCTCAGGAAGAAATTGACGCATTGCTGTCAGGCGTTGATGTTGGAGGAATTGGTGCCGGCGGTTCGTTTTCGTCTGGTGCAGATGTTGCAATTGATGTTCCAACTTTGCAGAATTTTGCAAATGGGATTAAAGATAAACTTGCTGACGTATTGAAAGGAATGACCGGGCAGGATGACATTACCGTAGGGGATCCTGTTGTCGAGTCTTCGGAGAGGGATCAGCTTCTCGCAAAAATTCCTGAAGTATGTATCGGAGTTATGGATGATTATTCTGCAGGATTGAGCGGAGATCATCTTTTCCTTATGGCTCCGGAATTTGCGACAAAACTCGTGACTTTGATTAATAAGGACGAGAATGCTGCTCTTGATGACATGGGACTTTCTGCGATTTCAGAAGTAATTGCATCCCATTCAGGAGCAGAAATTACGGATTTGAGCGCAACAGGAAAGCTTCCTGGTCTTGCAACAAATCCTCCTGAGGCAGTAAATCAGGCTAAGGCCATGATTAGGATGCCTGAGGGAACTTTCTGTCTTTTTACATATCCGATAACAGTTGCTGGCGAATCATATACATTATGGGAGGCTGTAAACAATTCTGTTGCTGACGGCATGGCTAAAGCTCTCGGTGGCGGTGCACAGGCAGCCCCTGCAATGAGTGGTTCTGGCATGAATGCTGCAATGGGTGGTCTTGAGACACTTGCTTCAGTTCCTAATGCTGGAAATATGATGAACGGAATGGCTGGAAATATGATGGGCATGCAACCTCAGATGGGTATGCCAATGGGAGGCAATATGATGGGTGGTATGCAACCACAGATGGGTATGCCAATGGGAGGAATGGGCAGTATGCCAATGCAGACTCCTCCAAATGTGCAGTCTTTGCAGTTCCCTAACTTTGCTCAGTCTATGGGTGGTGGAGAGCAGGGAAATATCAGTCTTATCATGGATGTTTTCATGGAGATGACTGTAGAGCTCGGTAGAACTAAGAAGACCATCAAGGATATTCTTGGCCTTGGAGAAGGAACTATCATTGAGCTTGACAAGCTTGCTGGTGAGCCTGTTGACATTCTTGTTAATCATAAGCCTATAGCCAAGGGTGAAGTCGTTGTCATTGATGAAAACTTTGGTGTTCGTGTTACAGAAATTCTTCCTGCTTTGGAGCATGTTACTTCAAGCATGTAATCGGCTTGTATGTTTCCCAGAATTTTTTCTGGGAAATTTTTAGTTTTAAAATCAACATGCGGCTTTTTTTTTCGTGGAGTGCAGTGGGTGCTTCATGTTGGTTTGGGGTGGGTAAATGTTTTTTTCTCCTAAGCGCATGGCAGTTGTTCTGTCCATGTTTTTTGTGTCTGTCTTTTTTTGTTTTGCTGAGACAGAAATAAATAATGTGAATTCTTCTGCAAATGCTGAGCTTTCGGTTGCTGAAAATAAAGTTGAACGTTCCGAGTCTGATTTTAAGCTTAATTTTGATGGTTATTCTGATGAAGATGCTGAAAATGTCAAGGGTCCGAATGGTTTTTTGATTTTTCTCAGGATGATTCTGGTTCTTGCATTCATCGTCATTCTTATATATCTTCTTTTCAGGTTTATGAAAAAATCTGTTTCTCCGGAGCTTTCCCGGGATGAAAAGTTTTTACGCAGGGTTGCAAGCGTTTCTGTAGGTCCTGGAAAATCTGTGCAGATAGTTACGTTGTGGGACAAGGCGTATTTGGTTGGCGTGTCTGACAATAATGTAAATCTCATAAAGGAGCTTGAAGACAAGGAACTCATAAATGCCATGAATCTTTATGCCGACAAGACGGACAAGGTCTCGCGTCCAAAATCCTTTGAGGAAATTCTTGAGATTTTTATGCCGAATCTCAACAAGGAAAAGAAAAATGCGACAAATGAGGAAAACTCTTCTGTTTCGACGGATGACCTTATTGCATCCCTTAAGAAAAAACATATGCAAAGCGAGGACTGAGATGAAGTTTAGGATTTTCATTAGAAAAAGAATTGCCAAGGCTCTTGCATTGGGATTTCTGTGTTTTGCATGCATATTCCCTGTATCCTCTCAGAATTCCGGATCGTTTTCCAGGGAAGAATCACGAGGCAGGACAGAGATGTCGAAGGACATGACTGGTGTTGACTTTCCAAATCTTTCATTTACCGCGACTGCACCCAAGTCTGGGCATGAAGTGGCTTTTAGCGTTCAGCTTCTTCTGCTTCTCACTCTTCTTACCCTTGCACCGAGCCTTTTCATATTGATGACATGCTTCCTGAGGTTCAGCATTGTTCTTGATTTCATAAAAAGGGCACTTTCACTCCAGCAGGTACCGCCTACGGCAGTCCTCAATGGCATTGCGCTTTTCATGACGCTTTTTTGCATGTGGCCTACTTTCAATAAAATCTACAATGAATCGTTCAAGCCTCTTTCAAATAACGAAATTTCCATGGAAACTGCATATAAGAGGGCAGAATCTCCTTTGAGAATCTTCATGTTTTCCCAGATGAACAGGGATGAATCATATCTTAAGCTTTTTATGGGCATGACGGATCTTCCAAAGCCTGAAACACTGGAAGATGTTCCGACATATGTTGTCATTCCTGCCTATATCCTGCATGAACTGACAGTTGCCTTCAAGATTGGCGTGCTCCTTTACATACCTTTCATAGTCATTGACATGGTTGTTTCGAGCATACTCATGAGCATGGGCATGATGATGCTTCCACCGGTTCAAATCTCCATGCCTTTCAAGCTGATGCTGTTCGTGCTTGTGGATGGATGGGGTCTTTTGACGCAGCAGCTTTTCCTGTCGGTAATAAAGTAGAGATGCGAGGTGCTTTATGTCTTTGAATGATATTACGAGAATTGTGCAGGAGGCAATTGGTCATGTACTCTTGATGTGCGGTCCGGTTCTTGGAGCTGCGCTTGTTGTGGGACTTGTTATTGCAATTTTCCAGGCTACAACTTCAATTCAGGAGCAGACCCTTACATTTTTGCCGAAATTCATGACTATTCTTCTTGTCATCTATCTTCTTGGAAGCTGGATGTTCACTTCCACAGGCGAGTATCTTGTGAAGGTGATGAAAATGATTGCCCGAATGTAGGTTGAAAGTGCTTGAAAGAATTGTGTCTGACGCCCCTGTTTTTTTTCTTGTCGCAGTCAGATGTTTTGCAATGATAATGACTCTTCCTCTTCTTTCTGCGAAGACTGTTCCCAGAGCTGCGAAGATTGCTCTTGCAGGATATCTTGCATACTATATTTTTCCGCAAATTTCAGGTTTCAAAGGTGTCTATGGACAATACGGTTCATACATTTCTCCTACTGGAAATTTTAATCTGGACTACATATTCCTTGTTCTTGGTGAAGGCCTCATCGGCATGATTATCGGTTTTTTCATACAGATGGTTTTTTCGGCTTTCAGTACGGCTGGACAGTTTTTTGCTTTCCAGATGGGACTTTCCGCAAGTGAAGTTTATGATTCGCTGAGCCAGGTGGAAAATCCCCTCATGGGACAGTTTTTTAATTTTCTTGCAATGCTTGTGTTCCTGCAGTCAAAATGGTTTCAGCTTATTTTTGTAAACGGTCTTTTTGAAAGCTTCAAGGTGATGAATGTATTTTCAATTGTTGCGAATACTGAATTTTTTGCAAAATTCATGCTTTCAGGGCTTTCAGAGCTTTTCAAGATAGCTCTTGTTGTTGCCCTTCCTCTCATGGGGTCCCTTTTTCTCATAAACGTGACCGTGGGAATCCTTTCCAAGGCCGCACCTCAGATGAATCTTCTGTCAGAGGGATTTCCTGTACTGCTTTTGACATCTTTCGTCCTCATATGGATTTTGATTCCGTCTTTTAACGAATTTTTCAACAAGTGTTTTACTGACGCTTTCAGGCTTCTGTATGTAGTTTTCCTTAAGTTTTCAAAAGGTGGTGCATTATGAGTCAGATTGACCTCCAGTGGTTTGGTCCTGAAGAAGAGGGCAAGACTGAAGAAGCAACAGAAACAAAACTCCGCAAGGCCCGTGAGGAGGGTCGAATTGCAAAGAGCCAGGAACTGTGCGGCACTGTGGTATTCCTTTTTGTTTCCGTTACCCTTATTTTTATGGCAAAGTTCATCTTCAAGAGGATAATGCAGCTCATGTATTATTACTTTACGCATTCTACTGCCGACAAGGTGGATGATGCAAGCTTTTACAATCTTTGCGTGCGTGAACTTTTGATAATCGTAGTTCCCTTATGTTCCATAGGAATTATAGCCGGTGTCATTTCGAATCTCGTGCAGAACAGGGGATTTATTTTTACTACAAAAACAATCAAGCCGAATTTTTCCAAGTTGATTCCAAAATTCGGTGAGTATTTCAAGAAGAACTTTTTTTCCATGATGGGCGTGTTCAATACCGTCAAGTCAATTGTCAAGGTCATAGTGATTTCAATAATTGCTTTTACGCTTATAAGCGTGGATGTTAGGACAACGCTCGGATTTCTTCATAACGGCGAGCCTTATCTTGCCATGGTTCAGGTTGCTGGCATGGTGGCAAAGCTTCTTATTGTTTCATCCATAGTTCTTGTTGTCATAGGCGTTTTGGACTATGTGATGCAGCGACGCGACTTTAAAAGGCAGATGAAGATGACCAAGCAGGAAGTTAAGGAAGAATTCAAGGAAAGCGAAGGTGATCCAGAAGTGAAGGGCAGGCTTGAGAATGCACAGAAAACCCTTCTGACCCAGAATATGGCAAAGGCTGTCCGTGAATCTGATGTCGTAATCACAAACCCTACGCATTATGCCGTTTCCCTGCAATGGAAGAGGGATTCTTATGATGCACCTCAGATTACCGCAAAAGGTACTGACAACACCGCTCTTCAGATTAAGAAAATTGCTCGCGAAAATGACGTTCCTGTAGTAGAGAATCGATCTTTGGCCCGAGGTCTTTACAATGATACTGAAGTTGGCAACATTATTCCTGTTGCATATTTCCGTGCAATTGCAACCGTATATTCACAGGTTGGATTCATGGATAAGAAAAGAAAATGATTTTTTTTTACAAAAAAGTCTTTGTGCTATTGACAAAAATAACGCTTTAATATAATATACAGGCATCAACAAAAAAAGTTGGTGAAAAAACAAGCTGCTTTAGCTCAGTTGGTAGAGCACGTGATTTGTAATCTCGGGGTCGTGGGTCCAAGTCCTACAAGCAGCTCTTCTTGAAAAGGAAACTTCCTAAGTAGAGAAATGGGGAGTTTCCCGAGTGGTCAAAGGGGGCAGACTGTAAATCTGTTGGTTTTTCCTTCGTAGGTCCGAATCCTTCACTCCCCAGTATGACGCGCTGCTTCTTGCAGCGCTTTTTTTATGCCCGTCAAAAAATAGAATAAAAAAATCATGAATCCAGTTTGTTACTGAACTCATGATTTTCATGCTTGCTTGCGGCCTTTTATTCCGTTTTATACCTTGAATTTGTTTATCTGGGTACTGATTGTGGATATGGAATCCTTTACTTCTGTTGTGATTCCGTTAAGGGCTTTTCCTGTTTCGTTGATTTTCCTTGCGTCGTCTGACATTCCGTTGATGCCTTCAATCATGCTGTCTGTCTCGTGCCTTAGGTTTCTGACTTCCGAAATGATTGCCGAGTTTTGTGTGGACATGTTTTTTGACGCATTCTTTACGTCGATGGTACTGTTGTTCATTGTCTTCAAAGCCTGGCCGATTTGCTTGCTGCCTTCATTCTGTTCTTCCATTGCTGATTTGATCTGCATTACAAGCTGGTCGGTTTCCTTGATTTTTTCAGAAACCATATTCAATGCCGTGCTTGATTCATTTGATGCCGATACGACTTCATTGATGGATTCCTTTATGATTCCAAGCTGCTCTCCGATTGTCTTTGACTGTGAAGATGATGTTTCGGAAAGTTTTCTGATTTCGTCAGCGACAACAGAGAATCCTTTTCCTGCTTCACCTGCATGAGCGGCTTCTATGGCTGCATTCATGGCAAGGAGGTTTGTCTGGCTTGCAATCGTGCTGATTGCGAGGTTTGCTTCCTGCAGCATCTGTGACTGCGTTTCAATCTGCTTGATTTTCTCATTTACGTCCTGCTGCTTTGAAAATCCGATATGCGCATTGTCCGTGAGCATGTCGAACGAGCTTACCATCTTTTCTACGGAAACGTTTACCGATGATATGTTTCCGATCATCTGCTCTACTGCGGCTGATGCCTCGGTAACACATGACGACTGGTTTTCAATCATGTCTCCAAGTGAGTTTATCGTACCGGAAAGTCCTTCCAGTGAAGATGCCGTCTGGTTTACGCTTGATTTCTGGTTTACGGCCTGGTTGCTTACAGTCTCAATGCTTGAAAGCATCTGGGTGATGGCGCTTGAAGTATCTTCCGCAGATGCACAGAGGTCATCTCCTGATTTTTTCAGCTCCGTTTCTCCACCCTTTATTTCCTTCACCAGTTCCTGAAGCTGGTCGCAGAATATGTCAAAGTTTATGACAAGGTCTCCGATTTCATCCCTTCTGAGAAGCTTTACGCGTTTTCTGAGGTCTCCCTCTCCCGATGCAATGTCCTGCAGAAAGTTTGTGACGTTGCCGATTCTTTTCATTATTGATTTCGTTACATAAAATCCAATTGCAAACAAAAGGATCGCAATGACGATAATGCATGGAATGACCATGAGCCATGTGGATCTTGTAACCGACTCTATGATGCTGTTGAGCGTTTCCTGGTCAAAGTCAAGGCTTGAATTCAGGTTTTGGCTGAAATTCTTTTCAAACGTCTTTATTGATATGATCGCGATGCTTATGCAGCTTACGAATACTCCCAGTCCAATGACTCCAAGTAGTTTTGCCGTAAGACTTATATCCCTTTTTGCAGTAGTGTCAAATCGGTCCAGCTCTTTCATATTATGTTCCTCCGAAATCTATATGTATTCTTTTATGGAAAAAAACTTAATTCATAACAATTATAACGCATTTTTGGGATAAGACAACTGGTATGTATAAATTTTCAGTCAAACTTCATGTTCTTGTTTCTTGGGAGATGCAGTTTGAAGTGATTCATATGGAATTAAATTTATTTTAAGGTCAATTTCAGATTTCATCACCCTGGGAAAATGCGTTTTTGTAATCGGTGGGTGAAAGTCCCGTGCACTTTTTGAACACGCGCGCGAAATGAAACTGGTTTTCGAATTCAAATTCTTCCGCTATGACAGATATTTTCTTCCCCGTGGCTGTCAGTTCTGATGCCGCTTCCTGGATTCTCAGCCTCAGGAAATATTGGTGGGGCGTCATGTTCATGTTTTTCTTGAACATCCTTATGAAGTGTTCCTTTGAAAGATATATGCTGTCTGCGAAAAAATCTATGCTCCTGTTTTTTCTTGTGTTTTCCTTCATGATTTTTATTGCTTTTTCCATGTGCATTTTGGATGAAATGGAATCGTTTCTGTGGCTTGATGAGGAGTTTCTTGTGCCGAACCATCTGTATATGCTGCTTTTGAGCAGATATTCGCATGATTTTTGCAAGTCTGGGCTTTTTTGTCCGGAAAGATGAAGAATGTCGTCAAGAATCAGTTTTGTGGTCATGATGTCGTTTTCTTCTATCTTTAAGAGTTTTTCGTGATTTCCTGCATTCATCAATAATTGGTATAGTTCATTCTCGTCGTCATCGATTGAAAAGAGAACCGCATAGTATGAAAGGGGCGTTTCAGGCATTATCGAATGGAATTCGTGCGGCAGGCAAAGCACCATCCTCCGTTCTCCTATTGCATAGACCGTATCGTTTGAACAAAATGTTCCCGTGCCACCCGTAAAGAAGTGTATTTCAAACTGATGCTCGTCATGTGAATGGTATCTTCCGTGCCATGCAAGTTTTTCGCCTGCGTTTAGTTTGTAAATGTAGAGCGGTTCGATTACTTTCATGTCTTCATTTTATCAAAAAAAGTCAATTTTGGATATAATAAATCAATTTTCAGTATTGTTTTTTTTGGCAATCGGTTGCAAAATATATGTACAATCGAAATATGGGGGATTGGAATGAAAACTGTTTGTGGCATTGATTTGGGAACTCAGAGCATGAAAGTCGTGCTCTATGATTATGAATCTAAGAAAACCGTAGAGTCATCATCGTGTCCTATGGACTTGATTTC
>JAZQMW010000115.1:0-12992 GCA_045627025.1 Treponema sp.
ACAATGTCTTCAATTCTAAAAATGTGCCAGATTGAATAAGCCAGAGTCTTGCTGTGATAACCATCGGCTCCGGCAAATGGCATTTCATAAAAAGCCTTCGTTGGATAACCGTTCACAATCTGAGTAATCTGTTCAAAAACACAAGCTCGCAGTTCAAGAAGAATTTTAATTCCGTCTTTAAATGTATCTTGTTTTGAAATCAATTTCTGAAATTCTTTATTCTTTTCTGACCATTCTTTGTTCATTTTTTATTTCTCCATTTTTTAGTGTCATCCATCTGTTTACTGTAATGCAACCTGCTGAAATGCAAATATACACGGTAGATAAAATTACATAAAATAAAATATCAACTTTCAAAAAGCAGTAAAGAAAGTTAAAGCAAAAATGAATCACGATACCATAAAAAAGATTGTTGTATCGATTCATTACAAGATTCATCATAAAACAAAGTCCTGTCATTACAACAACATTGGAAATGATGTAAGGTATCAGTTGCAATCCGTCAAAGTCAGAATCCACAAACCACAGAACCGTATGCCAGAAAGCCCAGATTACTCCCTGAACCACACAAGATTTTATAAAGCCGTATTTTTCATTGAGAAGAGGACGCAAAAATCCACGCCAGCCTGCTTCTTCTCCTGTAGGTCCAGTCGTTATAGAAAAAATCAGCGAGGCCAGAAATGACCAGTTTCCAAGCTGCCAGTACGAAGAAAAATCCCTGTGCTGAACAGCCCCTGTAATCATCACTGTTATAACCGTAGCCATGGCAGTAACTCCTGCAACTCCAAAAAGCCAGCCCAATTTTATTTTTCCAGAAAATGCCTGGGCGAAAAAATCCTTTAAAGACTGCCCCTTGCACCAGTATCTGAATCCCAGCAGCAGCACAAGAGTGGGAGACCATGCGCAGATGTTTGAAAGAGTTCTCATAACAAAGGGACTGCAATGAAAAACCATACTTGCAGTTCCGCAAATTCCAAGCACCATTATCCAGAACACAAGATACGATGCAATTACATAATTCCTGATTTTCGATGTCATAAAATTAAACTACCCCCTGGATTTTCTAAAGCATCTTTATTATTTCCTTAAACTTTATACCGGCGTTCCCACTTCAATTAAATTTCCATCAGAATCATAAAATCGCACAACTTTCTGTCCCCAGCTGTGAGTCATAAGGCGGTTCACATATTCAGTGTCAGGATATTTTTCTTCAAGTTTTTTTACAAAGGCTTCTAAGTCAGATTCCTCAAAATACAATTCTGTACAGTTGTTCCTTGTAATGACTTTTCTTTCGGTGAACTTTTCCCAATAATTTTTTTCCTGCAAAAATATTCCACCTGAAAGTTCCATGTTGCCGTCATTGTCCTGAATCAGTTCAAGACCAAACATCTGGGAATAAAATTCCAATGCCTTTTTACAGTCTTTTACCACTAATAAAGTTCCTCTGTATTTCATATTCCCGCCTCCAGTGCAATTTCCGCAGCTTTTGTTGCATGAATTACTGTGGTGTCAAAAACCGGAAGAGCTGACATTTCCTGCTTTACTAAAAGCCCGATTTCAGTACAGCCAAAAATGACAGCCTCTGCTCCCTTGTCCTTCAAGTCAGAAATGATGCGGCTAAATTCCTTCTGGGATTTCTCATTGATTTTTCCAAGACAAAGCTCGTCAAAAATCACATGATTGATTAAAGCCATGTCCTCTTCATTTGGAATCACAACTTCAAGACCACGCTCCACAAGTTTTGATTTATAAAAATCTTCTTTCATCGTATAGCGGGTTCCAAGAAGGGCTGTCTTTTTTACGCCTGCTTTTTTAAGTTCATCTGCTGTGGCTTCTGCAATGTGGAGAAGGGGAACCTTCACCATTTTCTGTACCTGATCAAAAACCTTGTGCATTGTGTTGGTGCATATCAGAATCAAATCGGCACCGGCAGCTTCCAGTTTCTGAGCAGCATCTCCAAGAATTTGACCGCTCTTTTCCCATTGACCGCTGGACTGACATTTTTCAATCTCGTCAAACTCCACGCTGTACAAAACAATTCTTGCACTGTGCAATCCGCCAAGATGATTCTTTACATATTCGTTTATGATTGAGTAATAAGGAATTGTGCTTTCCCAGCTCATTCCGCCAATTAAACCGATTGTTTTCATTTTTTCTCCTTCCCGATGTAAACAACTCCAGATTGCCTGTCCGTTAATCAAATGCTCTTAAGATTTTTCAAAGCGTCTTTGTTGTTCCCGATAATCATTTTCACTTTTTCACACGACATCAGCTCTTTGCAACTGCCGCAGGTTTCAAATTTCTTTGACAAACCGCATTGACGGATTTCGCAGAGTGAATCACAGAAAGGTGTTTTTACTCCATCAACACGGCATCCAGCACAGTTAATCATTTCCGGTGTAATTTCCACATGATTCAGTTCTGTCCATTCAGCGGCAACTTTTTTTCTAAGTTCATTGTCGTTGTTAACAGTAGCAATTCGTGCCTCACATTTTTCGCAGTCAAGTCCGCAATAAGCAATAAATTCATTCATTTTTTTTCTCCTCTTAAAAATCCATTTCCCAGTCCTGAGCTTTGAATGTCTCACTTCCGTCAAATTTAGAATATTCACAATCCCGCAAAAACTTCATTCCAAGTTTTTCCATCACATGACGGCTTGCAGGATTTTCCAAGGCAAAAGTCCCGATGATTTTGTTTCCCTTGTGATGAGCACGTGCATACTCGATTACCTTTCTTGAAGCTTCAGTTGCAATTCCCCTTCCCCACATGTCAAAGTGCAAATTGTATCCCAGCTTCCAGTTTCCGCTTTTTGAATCATAATTCAAGCCGCCGGAACCTATGAGCTCGCCGGTTTCTTTCCACACAAAACCATAGTCCAGTTCACCCTCATTACTGTAAATGTAATCAAGCCAGAAATCTGCATCGTCTGGAGATTTGTAAGTTGAATAAAGCATGAACTTTGCAACGCGCGGGTCTCCTGTCCATTTAAAAATTTCATCCTTGTCATTCATTGTGAGAGGACGCAAAATCAGTCGTTCTGTTTCTAATATTGGTGGTAATTTCTTTTCCATAATTTTCTCCTCCTCAAAATTTTCAAATCTTTTTCTTTGCCTTTGGCGCTGGCAGTTCATCATACATAGCTTCAAAAAGCTCTGTCAGAAATTCCCGGCTGTCAACGTTGTCCACAAGAAGCATTTCCTTTGCCCCTTCGTAAGGAATTTCAAAACCTGCTTCCGGCATGAGGCGGCGTGCAGACTCAACAGTCTTCACAAGAAACCGGTCATCGTAGATTCCACCTGCAATTTTTCCTTTGTAATATATGATGAATTCCCCCATCATCTGTCTGTAGGAAATTTCTTCAAGTCCAGAAAGCTGTTCCAAAATGAATTCAAGATATTCTTTACTCGATGCCATTACGGTGACTCCTCTAAATGAAATACTCACCTTCAATCTTTACAGTTGCACTTCCGCCAAAAAGAACTTTTCCATCCTGAACACGCAGATTCACTTTATTGAAGGCAATCTTTTTTCCGCCCTGTTCAACTGCAATCGGCTCGCCATTCCACATTTTGTTTTTCAAAAGATAGTTTGCAAAGGCACTGTTTCCAGACCCAGTTGCAGGATCTTCAAGATAACCATACTTTGGAGAAAAAACACGAGTGTGAGCAAAGAATCCTTCCTCCGATGTTTCTTTATTCCAGATAAGGAAAATGTCAACATCCTTGTCTATTGCAAAATTTTTCAAAACTTCAATATCAGGATATACAGAAATTTCAGACTCGAAATTTTTAATCGGAATAATCAAAGTCTTTAATCCTGCATCAATGATTGAAACTGGATAATCATCTGAAATCTCGCAAGGACAAATTCCTAAAGCCACAGCAATTTCTTCACGTCCGATTTTATTTTCATAAAAAACAGGTTCCGGCGCACTTACATAAACTGCATTTTCTTCCTTTATATAATTATAAGCTGTAAGAACACCCTTTTTATTCGTTTCAAATTTTATTTCTTTTTTTTCTGAAAGATTTTTATTACCGCGAATCAGTTCGTAAACAGTCGCAATTGTTCCGTGTCCGCAAAAATCAACTTCACATTCGGAAGAATAATACGTAAGCTTAAAATCTGCATCTTCTGAATCATTTACAAAAACAAATTCACAGATAAAACCAGCATGTTCTTTTACAACAGCCAGAAACTGAGTATCAGTAAATTTTTCAGTTTTAAGAAGCATGAATGCCGCAGGGTTTCCCTTGGAAACATCACTTGTAAAAGCATCGACTTTTTTGTATTTATATGACTTCATAAATTATTCTCCCATTCATTCATATTCAATGTCTTCGGCAATTTTTTTCAGTAAGTTTCCTTTCGAAAACTATTTTTCAATCTCGTACAGATACTCTCCGGAAACAATGCCAGTCTTTGGATATGTTCGGGTTCCCTTGTCATCTTTCAGCTTCATGCCGATTTTTATCATGACTTTTTCGCTTGCCTTGTTTTTTGAATCACAGTGAGCGATTATTTTTCTTGCATTAATTTTTTTAAAACCGTAATCAACAAGTGCTCTTGCAGCTTCTGGAGCAATTCCTAAACCGCGATATTTTTTGTTTACAATCCAGCCGATTTCAAAAACATTTTCGCCCAAGTCTTCAAGGTCAATTCCACCGACTACTTTGTTTTCATGGACAATCACAAATTCAAGATTATGGGGCCTTTCATTTTTCCAGTCGGCAATCGAATTGCAAATGAAGTTTTCTGTCTCTTCCTTTGTTTCATTTGGAAGGAACATCATCATTGTAATTTCCTTGTCACCTGCATATTCATGGACAGCTTCCAAATCAGTTTTCTGAACAGGGCGAAGAACCAGCCTTTCTGTCTTTATGGTATTTTCATCCATCTTTTCTCTAAGCATCAATTCTTTTTGACTCCAATGACCGCTACATCACAATGCATGTGATCCTTTTATTACACATGTTATGTTTTTTTAACTTTTTTTATTCCCCCTAATTTAATACAAAAATTAAAAATGTACAAGGTTCAATTTTATGTTCAACTGAAATAAGATTTTTTCGGCCTTAAATGCATGACGATGCATATTCTTTCAGCAAATTTGCAAACAAAAAAAGTTTGAATTGCAAACCGTCGCAAGGGGCGGCAAAACATTTTGTCACAAAAAGGTGCTCTGTTCGGAAAACGTGAATCTTGACGCAAACTGCCACAAGGGACGCCCAGAAACATGCCGGTGTATATTTTTTCGCAAAAAACATTTGAAACCTTTTGGATTGCAAACTGCCGACCCAAATGCATGCCGATGTATACGTTACGCAAATTTGCAAACAAGACCTTATAAATCGCAAACTGCCACACCAAATGCATGACTTCAAAAACACCTGGATTTTTTTGAAAGACTCGTCACTGACACGAATACACAACCTTATTTTCTAACATTGTTAGATTATCAAGAAAAGAACTTTTTTCTTTTTGAATCCAAATGTAAAAAAACAACGGGACATTGCAGGAATCCTCGCTAGAAAAGAAAGTCCGTTCGCTATCGCTCGCTACTGATTTTTTCAGAAAATCACGGTGCACAGGGGAAGATTTTTCCTTTTACATCAACTTATTTTACAAAAAAGTGATATACCTTATTTTCTTCATCAAACTTAAAACCAACTTTTTCATAAAGAGACTGTGCATTTTTGTTTGAAACTTCGGTTGTAAGTGTAACTCTTGCGCAATTAAATTTTTCTACATAAGACAAAACATTTTTCAAGAGCATGAAACCCGCACCTTGTTTTCTAAATTTTTCATTCACAAAAAGATCGTTCAGAATATAAACTTTTTTCATGGCAACTGAAGAGAATGAAGGATAAAGCTGGGCAAATCCAATTGCATTTCCTTCATCAGTTTCAGCAATGAAAATTATGGAATCAAGATTTTTAAAACGCTCAAAGATAAATTTTTCTGCACCATCAATATCAGACTTTTCACCATAAAAAATTCTATAAGCATTGAAAAGATTTGAAATGCTTTTTAAGTCATCAATTTCTGCCTGTCTGATTTTCATGTTTGTCTCCTTTTGCATTCATGTCAAAATGATTTGCCATTTTCCAAGTGTTTTGCGAAATATCTTTTTATAAAGAAAATTGAAATGAAGCCTGTAAGCACAAAAGATAACGGCTGAGATTCCTGAACTCCTTCAAGTCCTCTTTTTACAGAAAGAATAAAGAGAAGCGGAATGAAAATGAATCCACCGCGAAAAGATGAAAGAACAGAGGCACCAAGTTTTTTTCCTGTACTCTGATAAAGCATTTCAGTAATCATGCTGACTGGAAGAAAAAATACCGTATAGCATTGAAGGCGAAGTGCACGGCTTGCAATTTCTATTACATCAATGTCATCACGAAAAATTTTTATGATGTCTTCTGTGAAAAAAAGAGTGACAATTGCAAGAATTATAGATGCGGCATCTGCCATTATAAGTGTTGCGACAAAACCTTTTTTAACGCGCTCAATTTTTTTTGCCCCGTAATTAAATGCGCTTACCGGCTGAAATCCCTGACCTATTCCAAGTGCAATTGAAAAAATGAAAAAGCTTATTCTTGAGACAATGCTCATTGCAGCAACCGCGGCATCTCCGTACACTCCAGATTTTTGATTCAAAAGCATTGCAGTAACGCTTCCAAGTGCCTGCCTCAAAAGACTCGGAAATCCTATTGCAAATATGCTGCCCGAAATTTTAAAATCAAGCGTGAGTTTTTTTATGGATATGATGCATTCCGTTCTTTTAAAAAGATACATTGAAAGAAGAACCGTAAATCCGACAACTTGAGAAATTGCAGTAGAAAGCCCCGCACCTTTTATGCCCATGTGGAACACGAATATGAAAAGCGCATCACCTGCAATATTTAAAACGGCACCCGTCATCATGCCTATCATGCCAAGTTTTGCCTTGCCTTCGTACCTCAAAAGATTGTTGAGCGTAAAACTTGATGAACAAAACGGAGCTGATATCAATATGAAAAAAATATATGATTTGGCATATGGAGCTATCGTATCCGTACTTCCAAGAATTTTTATGAGTGGATTTATGAAAATCATGCAAAGAATTGATATCACAAGTGCAAAAAAGAATGAAAGAAAAAATCCTGTCGATGCATATATTTCTGCCTCATCCTTTTTTTTCTCTCCAAGTTTTCTTGACATGGAGCTGCCTGCACCCTGACCAAACAAAAATCCCACGGCCTGAAGTATGGACATGAAACCGAAAACAACACCTACCGCACCGCTTGCAGAATTTCCCAAAGTTCCGACAAATGCAGTGTCTGCAAGATTGTAAATGTTTGTAACAAGCATGCTGATTATCGTAGGCACGGAAAGAGATGCTATCAAAGGGATGAGAGGTTTTTCCGTAAATTTTTTATAATTTGATTCAGCTGTCATATCTGCTCCTCAAAACGCATTTTTTATCATGAGTTTTCAAGGATGATTTCGTCTGTTATATATGAATACGATTATTGCCATGGAAATGATTATTCCATAACCTATGAAGCTGTAAAAATCAGGAATCTGGCCAAACGCAATGTAGCCCATTATTGCCGCAAAAATTATCTGAGAATAGTCGTATATGCTTATGTCCCTTGCAGGTGCATTATAATATGCCGCGGTGACTCCAAACTGTCCGCCAGCCGCCGCTATTCCTGTAGCAATCAGCGTGAGGGTTTGATTGAGTGTCATTGGCGTGAAATCCAAAATCATGAACGGTACGGAAAAAAGTGACGTGAATGCTGAAAAAAATACGACAATGAACGCGCCTGTAAGTTTCATGGAACTTAGTTTTCTGACACACGCATATGCAAGACCTGCACCAAGTCCTCCAACAAATGCAACTATTGCAGGAAAAGACTGCATTATGTTTGCGGAAGGTTTTATAACAAATGCGGCCCCCACAAATGCACCCATGACGCCAAGGAACGGGATGAGCTTTATTTTTTCACCGATGAGGAAAAAACTGAAAATCACTGCAAAAAACGGAGACATCTTGTTGAGGATACCTGCATCGGCAATTGGAATTCTGTCAAGTGCGTAGAAGTTTCCAAACACGCCCGTGCCACCTGCAATTGATCGGATGAGGACGTATTTTAGGGAACCTTTTGGAATGTTTATGGATTTTCTGTTTTTAAGCAGAACTGAAAGTGCAATGAAAAAAGCGACAATATTCCTGAAAAATGCCTTTTGAATGAAAGGTATGTCACCTGAAAGATGTACAAACATGCCCATCAGAGCAAAACAAAATGATGAACATACAATGCAGAAAATGCCTTTTGTTATATTCTGGCCAGCTTGATTTTCCACGATTTTCTCCCGTGCAGAAACTTTAAAAGCAAATGTTTTTCCTGCTGCACTTTAACTCAGGAAATACTTGGTCTTACGGAATTCTTCTGACGGGAATAGAAATGCCCAGATGCATTCCAATGACGGAAAGTAAAATAAGAAAGTTTTAAAACGCAAAATTTCAGCAAGAAAAATACACACCGCACTTTTCCTGCTGAATTATAGGATTATTTCTTGAAGATATCAATATATCCCGCAATAAATATCACCATGATTATGACAGGCACGACATACCTGAGGTAAACCTTCATGACATTGTGTTTTGGGAATTTTATTCCGTCACCGGCATCGGCTTCACCCATGAACTCATTCCATCCCCAACCGTTTATGGAAGCTTTATGAGTACAGAACATGAGGAAAATAAGTGAACCGATCGGAAGAAGATTGTTTGAGACTATGAAATCTTCAAAACCGTCAATGGAGAATTTTCCGAAAAGCTTTACATTGCTCCAGACATTCATGCCGAGTGCTGCCGGAGAAGAAAGAATCAAAAGTGCAAAGAAGTTTACAATTACTGATTTCTTGCGTGACCATCCGAGGGCATCCATAGGGAATGCAACAATATTTTCAAATACGGCCACAACAGTCGTAAGGGCTGCAAAACTCATGAAAAGGAAGAAAAGGCTTCCGACAATCCTGCTTGCCAAAGGTCCCATTGCATTGAAAATATTTGGGAGTGTCATCATTACAAGGCCTGCACCGCTTCCTGGTTCCTGATTGAATGCAAGACATGCAGGGAAAATTATAAGTCCTGCTCCAAGGGCAACAAATGTGTCAAGTGCAATAATCCTTATGGATTCACCTGTAAGAGAATGATCTTTTTCTATGTAAGAACCGAATATTTCCATGGAACCGATTCCAAGGCTTAATGTGAAAAATGACTGTCCGAGAGCCGCATATGCAGTTTCCCAAAATCCATCTTTTACAAGGGCATTGAAATCAGGCTTTAAATAAAACGCATATCCTTTTGATGCACCCGGAATGAATGCAACAAAAATTGCAAGTCCAACCATGATTACGAGAAGACCGGACATCATGACTTTTGTAATTCGCTCAACACCATTCTGGAGGCCCAAGACGCAGATTCCAAAACCAAGAATGATTACGACAGCCATCCATATAAGAAGCTCACAAGGATTTCCAATCATCGAAAGAAATACATTTGTAATTTCATCAGGACTTTTACCAACGAAAGTTCCACCAATTTCCTTGAAAAAGAAATTCAACATCCAGCCCGCAACAACAGTGTAGAACATCATGAGGAGATAATTTCCGCATACGGCAAGACTGCTGTACCAATGCCAGTGCGTATGTTCCGGTTCAAGTAGCTTGAATGCGCCTGCAACAGATTTTTTTGAAGCACGTCCAACTGCGAACTCGCACACCATAATCGGAAGTCCAAAAAGCACAAGAAAAACTAAATACATGATTACAAAAGCCGCACCACCATATTTTCCAGTGATATAAGGAAAACGCCAAACGTTTCCAAGACCAATTGCACATCCTGCAGAAAGAAGTATGAATCCAAGTCTGCTTCCAAGGGTTTCTCTAGGTTTGTCACTCATTTTTTTTCTCCATTTATTTAACCCAGTAAGTATAAACCACAATTTCGTTTCTCTCAATAGAAATATTCTGAATTGAAATATTTTCCATGCATTTTATCAATTTACTTTACAAAGTGTTTTGCATCAAAATGAAATTTACTATTGGGATAAAGAGCAATACTATGCTAAAATATATAAAATGAAACGTATAATTCTCTTTATTCTGGCAATCTCAGTATGGAGCTGTACAACAATTGAAAAACAAATTTCCGCTGACTTTACAGAAATCGTGCAGCCTCAAAAAGATAAAATTTCCCTGCGTGAAAAAATAGGTCAGCTTTTTTTTATCGTGCCGGAAGATTATGATTTTATGCTTGATAAAAAAGACAGATACAAAGAAGACAGAAAATCATTTTATGAATTGTCTGAAGAAATGAAACGAAACATGAAATCATATCCTGCAGGAGGCATAGTATTTTTTTCGAGAAATATCCGAAATCCTGAACAGTTGGGAAAATTGATTGCAAATTTGCAGGAAGAATCAAAAATCCCTCTTTTCATTGGAATTGATGAAGAAGGCGGAAGAGTTTCAAGAATTGCATCAAACAAAAAATTCGGCATAAAAAATTTTCCAAGTGCGCTTGAAGTTGCAAATTCATACGAACAGTACAAATCGATTGGAACATATCTTTTAAATCTTGGTTTCAATGTTGATTTTGCACCGGTTGCTGATGTTTGGACAAATCCTGAAAATTCAGTAATTGGAAACCGTGCTTTTTCCAAAAATCCAGAAATTGCAGGCAAAAAAGTAAAAGATGCCATTGATGGATTGCATGAAGCCGGAATCATGACTGTCATAAAACATTTTCCAGGTCATGGAGACACAAAAGATGACACGCATACAGGAACGGCTGTAAGTTACAAGACATGGAAAGAGATGCGAAAAATGGAAGCGATTCCTTTTAAAAAGGGAATAGATGCAGGCACCGACATGGTGATGGTTGCGCACATAAGCACTCCGAATGCAACAAAAGACAGTCTTCCTGCAACACTTTCACATACATGGATTACAGAAAGACTCAGAAACGAGCTTGGATTTAAGGGCATAATCATAACGGATGCCATGGACATGAAAGCCATATCATCACATTTTCCAAATACGGAAGCAGTTTTTATGGCATTGGATGCAGGAGCAGACATTATTCTCATGCCAAAAGATTTTGAAAAAGTTTTTGATGATGTAGTACATGCCGTGGAAACAGGTAGAATTTCTGAAAAGCGAATAGATGAAAGTTTTACAAGGATAATGAAACTTAAAAAAAAATATTGCCACATGGGAAAAATTAGTTCAAGATGATTTTTTCATGGCAAATTGAATAAACAAACATTAACCTGTATAATGTTTTCATGAAAGAAGAAATAAGAAACGCGGTGATTTCATTTGGAGCAGATGTTTGTGGTTTTGCATCTTGCGAAAGATTTTCAGATTTTCCTTCTGGATTTTGCCCTATTGATGTATATAAAGAATGCAAAAGCATGATTTCATTTGGGATAGCACTTCCAAAAGGACTTTACGATGTGCCTTCAAGAATTCTTTACACTCATTTCAATGCACTTTCAATACAGAAAGTTGATGACATTTCATTTAAGATTGCAAGATATATAGAAGAAACTTGCGGAGGAATTGCAATTCCTGTTCCCAGTGACAGTCCGTATGAGTATTGGGAAAAAGAAACGCTTACAGGACGGGGAACCATTTCCATGAAACATGCTGCCGTTATGGCTGGTATTGGAACATTAGGCAAAAGTACGCTTTTCTTAAACGAAAAATACGGCAACAGATTGACGCTCGGTCTTGTACTTACAAATCTTTCTTTGGAATCAGATCCCTTAAGCAAGGAAATATGCCTTCCAAACTGCAAAAAATGCATTGAAGAATGCAGCGTGCATGCAATTGAAGATATGCATGTAAATCAAAAGCTTTGCAGAAACAATGCATATGGAGAAACAAGCCGAGGATTTCCGACTGTTGAGTGCAACAAATGCCGTACAGTCTGCCCAATGCGCTTAGGCAATTTTTAGAAATGACATTAAAAATGCGAGGTTCCAGGACTTGTAATTTCAAGGCTTGAACCTCATATTCCAAATTGATTAAAGTGATTCTAAACTTTCATTGACTGAATCAACTGCATCAAAATCAACAATTAAAATTTTCACTTCCGAATTGATGTAAAAATTCATTTTGTCAAAATCATTGCCCAGTAATATCTGTTCGAACCATTTGAGTCAACGGCATATGCAATCCCGATTTTCGTAAAACCACCAAGCATGTTCCGTCTGTGCCCCTGTCCGTCATACTTATAATCATCTTCTTTCCATTGATTGAATGTCGCAATTCCAGTTTTTCTTCCTGATGCAATATTTTCTCCGCAGCTTGAGCATGAAATTGAGCATTCTTTTAAAACCGTAAAACATGACGAACCGTCTGGACGTGTGTGGGAAAAGTTGCTTATTATTTCATTAGCCCTTATTTGGGCCGCCTTGCAAAGTTCTTCATCAAGCACAAGTTTTTTAAGCTTTCCCGAAAGATCAGTCTTTGTTGAATTATCCGAATTCCAGTACCAAGCTTCATTTCCAGTTCTAAATGCATTCACTTGATTGAAGCAGTCTGCAATTTCCATGTCTGTGTCAGGAGAAATGCCTTCATTGTCGTCAAACTTGAACCAGCTGTCACAACTACATAAAAAAATCGAGAATATGACAAGCATCAATATCGGGAAACTTTTTTTTCCATTCATTTATTTTCACCTTGCATAAAAGCATGATTTTGAACTCCTCACGCAGAATTTACATTCATCTGCATTTAGAGATGCCCTTTAGTATAATGCATTTTTTTTGCAAATGGAATTTGATGATTGAGTTTTGATGCGGAATTTAATGATGCAATGAATGCTAACCGTGAATTCGCATGCAGACCGACAAATGGGGCTTGCAAAACATCCTGCAACAAACAGATGTGTGATTTGGATGCTGTAAATCGGAATGAAAACTGTCGCA
>JAZQMW010000116.1:0-13758 GCA_045627025.1 Treponema sp.
CTCACAGAACGACATGGCTACGATCCGACTTGTGTTCGTTTGAGCAGTGGAACTGAAGTTACTGCATACATTCCAGGTATTGGACACAACTTGCAGGAACACTCAGTAGTATTAGTTCGTGGTGGACGTGTTAAGGATCTTCCTGGTGTTCGCTACCACATTATTCGCGGTACAAAGGATACACTCGGTGTAGACGGTCGCAAACGTGCACGTTCTAAGTACGGTGCAAAAAGGCCAAAGGCATAATTTTTAAAGGAGTTTAACTATGGGAAGACATAAGAAATCAGTTAACCGTCCAGTTATGCCTGATGAAAAGTATAACAGCGTGGTAATTTCAAAGTTCGTTTCACGCATGATGTTAGACGGAAAAAAACAGACTTGTCAGAAGATCATTTATGAAGCTTTGGACAAGCTTAAGGCAAAGACAGACAAGGATCCTCTCGAAGTATTCTTGAAAGCTCTTGATAATGTAAAACCTGTTGTAGAAGTTAAGTCTCGCCGCGTTGGTGGAGCAACATATCAGGTACCTATTGAGATTCGCGACAGCCGCCGTGAAGCTCTTGGTATGCGCTGGATGATTACTGCTGCACGTGCTCGCAATGGTCATGGAATGGCTGAGACACTTGCTGCTGAAATTTTTGATGCATTCAACAATACAGGTTCAGCATATAAGAAGAAGGAAGACACACACAAGATGGCAGAAGCAAACAAGGCTTTTGCACATTATCGCTGGTAGTTTTCTTGAAAGGCTCTCTTTTTTAAAGAGGGTCTTTTTTTTTAGTTGTCTGGTAAAAAGATGCCCGGATATTGTGTCCGTGGTTAAACGTTGTGTCTCTAAATTTAGTATCTGGAGACTTCATAAAGATTTCAGGGGTATGTATGCTAAAAGGTCGTCATGTAATTGAACCGGGAAATTTGTCTGTCGGTGAAATCGAGGAAATTTGCAAGCTCGCAGAGCAGATTTTATTGGATCCATCTTCATTTCAGGATGTGTGTCGTGGGAAAATTCTTGCGACACTTTTTTTTGAACCAAGTACAAGAACTCGTCTTTCTTTTGAGGCCGCAATGCTTCATCTTGGTGGAACCGTAGAGGGTTTTGCAGATGCAAGCTATACATCGTCAACAAAGGGAGAAACTCTTGCCGATACGATTCGTGTAGTAAGTTCTTATGTTGATGTCATTGCAATGAGAAGTCCGAAAGAAGGTGCTGCACTTTTGGCATCACAGTACAGTCCTGTTCCTGTCATTAATGCAGGTGACGGTGGTCATTCTCACCCAACACAAACTCTTACGGATCTTCTTACAATACGTGCTCTTCAAGGTGGTTTTGAAAATCATACAATAGGTTTCTGTGGTGACTTGAAGTTTGGAAGAACAGTGCATTCTCTTACACAGGCAATGAGCCGTTACAAGAACAATAAGTTTGTATTCATAAGTCCAGATGAACTCAAAGTTCCTGAATATATTACTGAAGATTTGCTAAAACCTGCAGGAATTGAGTTTACAACAGCAGAAAGGCTTGAAGACGTAATTGGAGACTTGGACATTTTGTACATGACACGTGTTCAGAAGGAAAGATTTTTCAATGAACAGGATTATATTCGCCTCAAGGACAGCTATATTTTGGACAGGGAAAAAATGAAGATGGCAAGAAAAGACATGATTGTACTTCATCCTCTTCCTCGAGTAAATGAGATTGCGCCAGAAGTTGACTCAGATCCTCGTGCTGCTTATTTTAAGCAGGTAAAATATGGAATGTATGCCCGTATGGCATTGATTGCAAAAGTGACAGGAGCATTATAATGTTGAATATTGCAGAAATAAAGAATGGACTTGTTATTGACCATATTCAGGCAGGACTTGGCTGGAAAGTATTCAAATGGCTTGGTCTTGATAATGCATCGTTTACAACTGCTCTTATTGTGAATGCATCTTCTCAAAAGACTGGCAAAAAGGATATGATCAAGATAGACAACATGATTAATATAGATTATAGCGTCTTGGGATTTATTGATTCAAACATTAGCGTGAATGTTATTTCTGACGGAAAAATCGTAAGGAAAATTAAAATGTCTCTTCCTCAGAAAGTTGAAGGGGTCATTCATTGCAAGAATCCTCGTTGCATTACTTCTACTGAAAAATATGTCATGCCATCATTCAGGCTTACAAATCCTGAAAAGAGGGAATATAGATGCTGTTTCTGTGATGCGCCGTTTAAGTCTGGCCATTTTGAAATATAAGTCATCATAAAACATATAAGCAGGATTTTATTTTTTAATGATAAAAAAAAGGTCGCTTTTACGGAAGCGGCCTTTCTAAATTAAAAGGGATAAAGATTTTATTTGTTTTTTGCTTTTTTATCTTTTTTCCAAAGTATGATTCCGACGATTATAGATGCAATCATCATCAGGGTGCATAAAATTTGACCCGTACTTATATTAAGAAGTGATGTGTTTGTATAGAGCGATGCATTGCTGTCTACCGCAAAACGATATCCGATGTCGGCATCAGGTTCCCTGAAATATTCTATGAAAAAGCGTACGAATCCATATCCGAATGTGTACAATACGCTTATGAAACCGTCAAAGGGTTTTCTTTTCCGCATGAACCACAATACGGAAAACAGTACGATGCCTTCAAAAAAAGCTTCGTAAAGCTGGCTTGGATGCCTTGGGAGATTTACAAGTTTTATTCCGTCTATGTTCATTCCTATTTGTGACGCAAAACTTTGTACCCAGTCAAGACTTGAACTGAATCTTTCGGCCCGTGGAAAAACAATTCCGATTGGGGATGTTGTAATTCTTCCATAAAGCTCACCGTTCATAAAGTTTCCGAGTCTTCCAAATGTATATCCTAGAGGTATGGCAACACCCATTGCGTCGCTCCATTTCCAGAAAGGCTTGTTGTGTCTCTTGCACCAGATAATCATTCCTATGAAGCCGCCTATGAAACCGCCGTGATAGCTCATGCCTGCAAGACCTGTAAACTTTTTTGTCACTGTGTCAAATGGCCAGAAAATAAGCCATGGTTTTTTCCAATACAATCCTGAAGTATCATATACAAGTGCAGAAAACACTCGGGCACCTATTAAAAGAAAAATGATTCCGAATGAAATAAAATTGAATATGTCGTCTTCTGTTGTTGTTTTTCCTGGACTGTCAAAAAGGCCTTCTTTATATTCTTTTTTCAATAAGAAAAATGCTGTCGTAAATGCAAAAATGTACATGAGTCCATACCAGCGAAGAAGACTCAAGAAAGGCAATCCTGGAAAAATCTCTGGATGAATCCAATCCGGATAATTTGCATAAAGTAGTAAATTCATTATAGTTTATATCCTTTTGCTGCCGCATCAAGCAATTTTTTCTTTAAGAAATTGTTTTCCGTTTTCAGGGATTTTATTTCATACTGCTGCTGACGTATTGTTTCTGCAAGTTCTCCTGGGGTAAGTGCACCTGTTCCTGCAAGTTCTTCCACATATGCCATTTTTGCCGTGAAATCATCTTCTGCTTCTTCTGATGCTGTTTCAAAAGATGTTTCGCTTGCCTGCGTCAAATCATAGTCATCATCAAATACTCGTGTTTCTGTCTGTATGATTTTTTCTGCAATACGGAAAATTGCCTGACCGATTATTGACTGTGGTTTATATACGATTACAGGAAGTCTTGATGAAAGTGCCTTGTCCTGGAATGTATCACGATATATGACTCCAAGATGCTCAAGTTCAAGTCCGAGATATTGCATGCATGAACGTCTTATCCTAAGCGCTCTGTCTGCATCCTTTGGATCATCTATCATGTTGAGTATGAGGCGAGGTCTGAATTCCTTTAATCTTGCCTTGAAAACTTCTGTGGATTCAGGATCCTTTGAATACAGCGTATCTATAAGTTTTGGAATGTACATTTTTTGAAGCTGTTCTGCATTCTTTCTTATGGTTTCAAGATATGCATGACCAGGTGAACCTTTTTTATATGTGTTGTACATCATTCTGAAAATTACGCTTTTTAAGAAAAGGTAACCGTTGAGCGTTGCAGTAACAGTCGGTGCCGTTACAATTATTCCTTGCGGTGAAAGAAGGAACATGTCGAGTATTGCAAGATGAGTTCCTGCTCCAAGGTCAAGAATCAGATAATCATATTTATCTTCCATGGAAGAAAAATTTTTTATGAGATCGTTTTTCTGACTCAGCCTAAGAGATGTCAGGCCTGGAATTTCTGAATCTCCTGCAATAAAGAAAACATTTTCGTAATCTGTTGGAAAGATGATGTCTTTGAATTCAGTCTGTCCTGTAAGAAATGTTCCTATACCTACTTTTGGAGCTGACTGTCCAATTACCAAATGTAAATTTGAAGAACCTAAATCCAAATCTATGAGAAGAACTTTTTTACCGGCATTTCCTAAAGCGATGGCCAAATTTGCACTGAGCAAACTTTTACCGACGCCACCTTTGCCACTTGCCACTGGGATAATCTGCATAAGAAAAGTATATCACAAAAAAGCGTTTTTGTAAAATGAAGGAGCTTGAAAGTCTAAAGTTTTCGAGACCCTTTTGCAACAGTGGGGTTTTAAATTGCAAATTCACATGTAGCTAAGCATCGGGATGCGTTTTGGAGCGTGGATTTGCAAAAGTGTGGGGCTTGACTGCGAATTTGCGTGAAGATAAACACCGGCATGCATTTGGGGCGCCCCATTTGGCGGTCAGGATTCCAATCCATGGTTGCCAGAGTGTGCGACAGTTTTCGGCAGGATGTTTTGCCGCCCCCTTTTGACGGTCAGGAAACCGATTCACGGTTGCCTTTTTGATTTGTCGGTTTGGAAACCGATGACGGCTAGCCTTTGTGACGGTTTGCATTACGATATACCGTTTTGCATTCCAGACGAGAGTTAGGAAACCGATGTTTCATGCATTTGTTTGCAATGCGTTTTGTGAAATCAGAAAATTGTTTCAATAGGCGTGAAATTAAGTCTTTTTGCAAAATCGCGTGTTTTCCATGCGTTGAAAATGACATCTTCCGGATTATGTGCATCTGAATTGCATATGACTTTTACTTTTGTTTGTGCCGCAAGTTCCCAGAATTCTAAATACGGATATTGATATCTCATGCCTTTGTTTGTGCTGTTGGGTGCTCTTGATATTCCTGTTCCGTTTATTTCAATCGGAAGCCCAAGGTCAACCGCAGCATTTATGAGTGCCTGGCTGCAAGCTATTGTCTGTTCATTCCATTCTCGACCCGTCAGCATAAAAAGATCTGGGTGTGCAAGATATGCAAATTTTCCGGAGCGCATGCCGTCTATTGTTTGGTCTATATATTTGTTGAGAAGTTTTGGCGTATCTATTTCGCGCACATATATATGTGATGTGCCTGATGTTACCCAGTGAGAGCCGAGTACAAGATATTCTGCACCGTATGAGGACTTTAATTCATCATACCAGGATGAGCATGATTTTTCCCATTCGCATTCATACCCTGTGTATATTGGAAAGGAAACTTTTTTCTTTGCTTTTTCAATTTCATTTCTGTAAAATTCAGATTCTTTTATCGTCATCCTGATTTCCGGCCAATAGTCGGAAACTGATTCCGGGAAAGGACAGTGGTCGCTGAATCCCAGTGCCGAGCATCCTTCTTTTTCTGCCTGAACTGCATAATCAACAGGCAAATCTAATGCATGGTGACATAAACGCGTGTGTGTGTGAAAATTAGATATTTTTTCCATTTTGTGTTCTCATGCCGTAAAGTTATGAATCGCTTTTTTTTAGGTTACCTCTAAAATTTGCATTTAAAGATTTGAAAGAATCTTTACGGCATATATATTTTGCATGATAAATGATTTATGGTCAATAATTGTAAATCAGTTTTACCAACAATCATTTTCAAGATTTTTTTGCATGCATGAAATCCTGCTAGTCCATGTTCAAGATGGATGTAACTTGATTGATGCTTGTCATCAATTCTCCTGCCATAGATGAAATTTCATTGGATTCGATTTGAGAAAGATATTCTTTGTTGAATCCGTTTTTCAGTTTTGGTGCAAGAATCTTGAGACATTCCATCAAAAGAGGATTAAACTGGCCACATTCACCTGCAAGTATCATGTTGATTGCTTTTTCGTGTGAATATGCAGCTTTGTAACAGCGCTCGCTTATGAGTGCGTCATAGACATCGGCAAGTGCCACTACCTGTGCGCTGATTGGAATTTCTTCTCCGCAAAGTCCATCTGGATATCCCTTTCCATTCCATCGTTCATGGTGCCATCTGCAAATGTCATGTGCAATTTGTATGAATTTGGATTCCTTGTAGCATTCAGACTGGAGAAGGATATTTGCTCCGTATGCCGAATGGTTTTTCATTATTTCGAATTCTTCTTCTTCAAGTTTTCCCGGCTTGTTGAGAATTTCTGAAGGAATTGAAATTTTTCCTATGTCATGAAGTGCGGATGCGTTGGCGATGCATGTGATTTTTTCTGACGTCAGATTGTATTGAGGCACAAGATTTTTCAGAGTATGCAATAGAATGCTTGTAAATGCCCTGATGTGCAGGACGTGCTGTCCGCTTTCTCCGTTTCGGAATTCGACAATATTTGAGAGAACTTCAATCATTGTCTGGTTGTTCTTTTCTTTTTCAAAGAATTGTTTTACCACAAGCTGTTCGAGATTACGTTTTTTTCCATAAAGGGCAATTGTGTTTTTGATTCTTCGCAATACGATTTTCTCATCAAAAGGCCTTTGAATGAAATCAATGACACCCTTGTCATATGCTTCTTCTATTTGTCCAGGATCTGTTTCTGAGGAGATAACGATTACCGGTAAGTCATCTGTAATGGAATTTCTATACATGTAATTAAGTACTTCAAATCCATTGACGTTTGGCATTACAAGATCAAGAAGCACAAGTGAAATGTCATCCTTGCTTTTGTCTATTATGTTCATGGCTTCTGTACCATCAAATGCAGAGATGATTTCATATTTGTCTTTAATGATGTCTTTCAAGATTTCATGATTCATTTTCGAATCATCGACAATGAGAATTTTGTTATCAAACACGCTTATCCCCCGATTTTTTTCTACTCCAATTGTTTCAAAGATTCAATTAATATTGAATTTTCTCTTTTTACGTTCTCATACAATTCTTGAGTGTCCGTTTTGAAGGTTCTGTCGCGAAGGTTTTCCGTAAGTTCAGAAATGGTTTCCTGAAATCTTGTAAGGCAGAGATTCAGTGCTACTCCTTTTAGCGTATGTGATGCCCGAAATGCTGTTTCTGCATCTTTCGATTCTATTGCCTTTGTGAGTTGCTCAAAATTGTCATCATCAAGAAGCATTTTGAGAAACTTTTTTACCCGGCTTTCATCCTTGAATAACGCGATAATTTTTTCGTAATTTCCATCAATTGTTGTGTAGAACTCTTCTAAATTCATATTCAGCTCCCTATTCATTTTAACACAGATTTAAGAAAAAAACATTTGATAACTAATTTATTTATTGGAATCCATGAAAAATACAATTTTTAGAGGTTCCTGCTTGTTTTTTTACAAAAATCTTTTTGCATCCGAAAGAAAAATTTTTAAGTGCAAAATGAGTCCAAATTCATTGATTTTTAGAAATGGCTGAAAGTTTAGAGATTCAATATGTTGTAAAGTTTCATTTTTTTTTCTATAATCAATCCATTATGGTAATTTCTTCTATAGATTTAAAAGACGGACAGGTAGTCCAGTTGAAAAATGGCAAAGATCTTGTTTTGGCTCGTGATGATGCGGATTCTTTGATTCAGGAATTTGACAGGTTTGGTGAAGTTGCGGTCATTGATTTGGATCAGGCACTTCGCAATACAGATGAGAAAGGAAATACAAAAAATACAAAACTTCTTAAATCTCTCCTCAGAAAGGCAAATGTTCGTGTTGGTGGCGGAATTCGGGATGTAAAAAAGGCTCGTGAACTTATTTCGCTTGGTGCTGAAAAAGTCATCATTGGAAGTGCCGCATGGAATAAAGACAGAAAGACAGAAAGTGATCCTGTTCTCAATGTTGAGTTCCTTGAAGAGCTTGTAAAGACAATCGGAAAGCAGCGTGTTATAATTTCTGTTGATGCAATCAATGGAAAAATTGCACTCAAGGGATGGACTGAGACTTGCAACATAGGTCTTGTGGAAGGCGCAAAAGAAGCAGAAAAATATGCAAGTGAGCTTTTGTTTACATGTGTTGAAAAAGAAGGCTGCATGCAGGGAACTGACATGGTTCAGGTTAAAGCATTGCGTGATGCTGTAAAATGCCGTGTTGTTGCAGCAGGTGGCGTAAACTCTCTTGAGCAGATTGTTGAACTTGAAAAGATGGGTTGTGACGTGCAGCTTGGCATGGCTCTTTATAAGGGTGTCGTAAAGCTTGCCGATGCGTTTGTAAATTGTCTTGACTGGGACAAGGTGTCTGGAATGGTTCCTGTAATTGCACAGAGCACGTCCGGTGAAGTGCTTATGATGGGATATTCAAACAAGGATGCCCTTTATAAGACATTTGAGTCTGGAAAGCTTACATTCTTCAGCCGCACAAGAAATACTCTTTGGACAAAAGGTGAGACGAGCGGTAATTTTTTGAAAGTGGTTCGTCTGCGTGCCGACTGTGACAGAGATACGATTCTTGCAACCGTAATTCCATCTGGCCCAACTTGTCATACAGGAAGCTGGAATTGTTTTGGAAGCGAAGCAATTGCAAAGAGCAACATGGAACGCCTTTATGAAGTAATTAGCGAGCGTTTTGCAAATCCTCGTCCTGGAAGCTATACTGCAACCCTTAACGACAAACGTGTTCGTGAAAAGGTTATGGAAGAAGCTGAAGAGCTTACAGATGAAGCTGAAACAAAAGAAGATGTTGTCTGGGAAGCTGCCGATCTTTTGTACTTTGTAAGCGTCTTGATGTATAAGGAAGGCGTTTCTTGGAAAGATGTTTATGATGAACTTGACAGAAGACATAAGGAAAAATAAAGGGCATCTCTAAAAATAGGTTTTTAGAGGTTCCCTAAAAAGTTCGTTTTTACATTTGAAACTGAAGTTTTTAAAAGAGCCTTTATAAGGATTAGGAGTAAAATATGGAAGAATTAAAGCAGCAGGTTAAGGAAGTAATTATTAGTTCTCTCCAGCTTGAGGATATAAAACCTGAAAACATAAATGATTCAGAACCTCTTTTTGGGGAAGGTCTTGGTCTTGATTCCATTGATGCGCTTGAGCTTGGCGTTGCACTCAAAAAGAAATTCGGCGTTAAGTTTTCAACAGAGGGACAGGATAACAGGGCTGTGTTTGCGTCTGTAAATGCGCTTGCCGAGTATATTGAAAAAAATCGTTCAAAATCCGGGGTGAACTGAGATGTCAAAAGAAGAACTTTATGAGAAGATAAAAAATATCCTTGTAAAGGAATTTGAGCTTGATGAGTCGTCTGTTACTCCAGAAGCTCTTCTTGGTGATGTTTTGGATCTTGATTCAATTGATGCAATTGACTTGATTGTAAAAATGAAGGAATTTACTCCTGAGGGAAAGCCAAATATTGAGCCTTCTGTATTTAAGTCTGTGAAGACTGTTCAGGATGTGGCCGATGCATTGTTTGAAATCTGGAAGTAAACCGTTTTGAGAATCCTGTTCAGTATTCTTGCCGTATTGTATCCGGTGCTTGTGTTTGCATTTTTGTTTGTCTTTCATCTGCCGGTACGTGTTCTGTCTCTTTGTGTGATAGCACTTGCATTTGCATTTTTTTTCGGCATGTCATATACTGGAAGGAACAGAAAAATCAGTTTTAGCATAAAACCTTTTTTTTCATCGCTGATTCTGATTGTTGCGGGACTTGCATGTTTTTTTACGAAAAAAGTTTTGTTCCTTAAACTGTATTCTGTAATTATTAATTTTGTTTTTCTGTTTATTTTTGCTTTTTCGCTGTTTACTCCGCAAAACATAATTTTTAGATTTGCCACATTGATGGATAAAAGCATCTTGAATTCTTCGTTTGAACATCAGGTGCAATCTTATTGCAGAAAAGTTACGTATGTATGGTGTGTGTATTTCATTTTAAATGGTTTTGTATCATTTTATACTGTTTTTTGTGCAGGAGATGGAATATGGGCATTGTATAACGGATGTATTTCATATGTAGTTACTGGGCTTGTTTTTGCCATTGAATATATTATAAGAAGAAAAGTGGATAAAAATATGATTAAGGCGTTTCCGATAACAAAGTTTAAAAATGATTCTAGAAAAGATGATTTCATCATATGCTATGAAGATTACTGGTCTGCAAAAAAGTACAAGACGTGGCTTGATTTTTTGAAATCTACAAAAGCCATGAGAAAATTCATAATGTCAAAAAATGAAGACGACTGGATTTTGCATTGCGAGGATTACTGGTATTTTCTAATTACGTTTGTGGCTCTTCTTCAGTGCGGAAAGCGTGTTTATCTTACGCAGAATATTGCGCCAAGTTTTATGAATGAAATCATGAAGCCTGGATTTGCGTTTCTTACGGATAAAGATTCTGTGAAATCATATTTCATTCCTTCTATTGCAGAAAATATTGCATGCCTTTCAGAAAAAGATTATAGGGAAGATGTGGAAATTGATTCTCTGAAAACTGAGATCTTCATGTATACGTCTGGAAGTACGGGAAAACCAAAAGCTGTGCCACAAAGAATGAAGGAATTTGAGGAAGACAATGCCTTTATCATGTCAAAGTGGGGAAAGGAAATAAAGTCTCGAAAGCTTGTGTCAACTGTAAGCCAGCATCACATTTATGGTTTTTTGTTTGGAATATCATTGCCTTTTGCGATTGGAACGCCTTTTAGGAGAAAGCGAATAGAGTTCCCTGAGGAATTCGGTATTTTTTCGGATGATTCTTATATCGTGATAACAACACCTGCATTTTTAAAGCGTTCTGTAGATGTGCTTGATGAAGTTCCTATTCATACTCCTTGGATTTTTACAAGTGGAGGTGCTGTATCGCCAGAACTTGCAGTTTCCGTGAAAAAAGTTTTCGGTTTCTATCCTCTTGAAGTTTATGGTTCCACAGAAACAAGCGGAATTGCATATCGTCAGCAAAACAGGAATAATCTTGCATGGACTCCGTTTGATAATGCAAAGGTCTGGAAAGGTGATGACGGATGCCTTAGAATCATATCGCCTTATATAAAAAATCCTGAAGGTTTTGCTACGGCAGATCTTGTGGAATTTATAGATGGCGGAAAGCATTTCCTTTTGAAAGGTCGCGCAGATTCTATAGTAAAGATTGAGGAAAAAAGAATTTCTTTGACGGAAATTGAAAACAGGTTGATGGAAACAAAACTTATTTCTGAGGTGAAAGTCGTAGCCCTCTCAAATGATGTTCGCCAGTATCTTGCTGCTGCCATTGTCTTTAATTCGGAAGGCAAAATCAAATTTCAGAACATGGAAAAATTTCTTGTAAACAAATATTTTCATGATTTTTTAATGCAGTATTTTGAAAATGTCGTTATTCCAAAAAAATGGCGCTTCATAGAAAAAATGCCGTGTGATATTCAGGGTAAGATTCACAAGAACGATATTGTCGCCATGTTTGCAGAATAAGGTTTGTCATGAATTGCCATAATATAGAAGATAAAGAGATTCTTGAAAAAAAAGATGATTTTTTGGAATTTAAGGTTTTCATACCTCGGTCAAGCGATTATTTTGACGGTCATTTTCCTGATTTTCATCTTTTGCCTGCTGTCGCACAAATTGATATTGTCGTTTCAGCCTTTAGCGAATTTTTTTCGCTGCCTGCTACCGTATCCAAAATTAAAAGGATGAAATTTTCTAAACCGATTCTTCCTGATACAATGATTGTTGTTTCAATCAGAAGAAAAACAGAAAGGACAGTTTGCTTTTCAATTCATGATTTTAATGAAAAAACAAAAACGTATTCTTCCGGAAGTTTTGAGGTGTGGAGTGAATAAATATTGTTTTGTAATTCCCGTTTATAGGCATGGTTCTACGCTTGAACATGTCGTTTCGTCTCTTGAAAAATACGGTTTTCCGATAATTGTCGTGGATGACGGCAATGGTGATGAAGACCGAAAGTTTATTCTTGCTGTCAGGGAAAAGCATGAAAATGTCATTCTTGTGGAAAGGAAAAAAAATGGCGGAAAAGGAAAAGCCATGAATGACGGAATGAAGATGGCATATTCTTTGGGATTTACGCATGCACTTCAAATTGATTCTGACGGTCAGCATGATGTGGGTGCCGTTGAAAAATTTGTGGAACTTTCAGAAAAAAATCCTGATGATGTTATTGCAGGCTATCCTGAATATGATGAAAGTGTTCCCGTGAAGAGACTTAAAGGAAGGAAAATTGCAAATTTCTGGATTCGTGTCGTAACGCTTTCTGGAAGCATTGTTGATGCCATGATAGGGTTTCGCGTGTATCCTGTAAAATCATACAATAAGGTAATGGCACATTCTTTCATAGACAGCCATATGGGATTTGATATCGATATACTTGTTCATCTTGTATGGGCTGGTGCAAAAGTCATATCAAGTCCTGTCAATGTGTTTTATCCAAAAGACGGGGTTTCAAATTTCAGGATGTTCAGGGACAATGTTCATATCTCACTCACTTATGCAAGACTTTGCTGCGCTCTTATCATAATATGGCCTGTTCTTCTTGTAAGAAAAATGTTGAAGGGTAAAAGATAATGTCATCCCATTGGTCTGAAAATAAGGAAGTTGTAAAAACGAATTTTTTCATTTACGTCACGTTGCGGCTGATTCAAATTCTGCCGATGTTTGTCGTGAATTTCATTGCGCTTTTTGTTGCCTTTTTCTTTTATGCAGGATGCGGAAAAGTACGTGCTGAAATTTTCAGGTTTCAGGAAAATGCCATCGGCAAGCGAAAATCTGTTTACAGGACAATACTTTCATTCAGTCTGTGTCTTGTGGAGAGAATGTCTGGATGGCTTGGTAAGATAAAGGAAAAATCCATCCTGTTTAATGACGATGATGTGAAAGAATATCTTGAAAATCTCAGAAACGGAAAAGGTGCTTTCATAATAGGTTCCCATCTTGGAAACATGGATCTTTTAAGAAGTCTTTCAACTTTTGCAAGACTTGGAATTGAAAATGAAATTCCGGTAACCGTCATAATGGAAATTAATTCGTCGGAAAAATTTAATGCGGCCTTAAAAAAAATCAATCCGAAATATTCTTTGACTGCACTTGATCCTGCATCAATAAATCCGGAGACAATATTTTTGCTTCAGGAAAAAATTGAACATGGAGAAATTGTTGTCATTACCGGAGACAGAACTTCTGTTCGCGCACAAAATCGTGTAGTTGAAAAAGATTTTTTTGGAAAGAAGGCAAAGTTTCCTTATGGAGTTTTTCTTTTGGCATCACTTCTTGAATCGCCGACATATTTTTTGTTTGGACTTCGTACAAAATCATTTTCTTTTTTTCCAAAGTATTCGGTTCATCTTCATAAGTCAGAAATAGATTTTTGCAATTGTTCGAGAAAAGTCAGAAATGAAAGAATGGAGATGCTTCTTGAAAAATATATTTCGCTTCTTGAATTCTATTCAAAAAAATTTCCATACCAGTGGTATAATTTTTTTAATTTTTGGGATTGAGTTGCTGGAATCCCCAAAAACTAAGCTTTTTAGAGATTCCGATTATTGACCATGTATACAAATATTTGTATAATTTTATTTTACATATATATATGGAGGACATTAATGGCTAAGACCAAATATGTTTATTATTTCGGTGACGGTGACGCAGAAGGCGA
>JAZQMW010000117.1:0-27461 GCA_045627025.1 Treponema sp.
TTCAGTACGGTTCTTTGGGAAGGTGAGTACAAGCTTGCAAAGTTTTCTCCTCTCGTCCAGGCAATAGATGAAGGTCTTGAGCAGATTCAGCCGGGAAGGACTTTGCCGGATGGTGATGAGCTTCAGAAAATACTTGATGAAATAGAGAAAAATTCCGCAAAACTTGAGACGTCGTTTCTTTACGATTCCATTCCAGTTTCACAAATCAGGAATTTTTCTTCATGGGCACATCTTGCATCAAACAGCGGAAAAAAAGTTCTCGTCATAGAAAATGCTGACCTTATGGCAGAATCAAGCAGAAATGCGCTTTTGAAGATTCTTGAGGAACCTCCTGTGGGTGTCGAGTTCATACTTACGACGTCAAGACGGGGAGCGATTCTTCCTACGATTCTTTCCCGCGTCCGTACGTATAATTTTAGGAACAGGACCGTATTGCAGAACCGAAACATCATAGACCGCGTGTTTCATTATGACCCAAGCTTCAACAGGGGAATTGTGTTTGACGACATAAATGATTTCATTGAGTCATATCTTCCTGTTAAGCCTGATTTTGTCAAAAGCTATTCGTTGCAGTATTTTAAGTCCATATGCGAAGGACATGTTCCTGACATTGCATCCATTGTCTCAAGCTGTTCCGGTTTTGAACCAAGGGTTCTTTTCAGGATTTTTTTGCAGGGGATAATTGGCTTTCAGAGAAAACTTCTTGAATCTCCTTGTGGGGCAGAGTGTTCTGGACAGATTGTTGAAGCTGTGAGAAATGCATATCAAAATGTATCCATATACAATCAGAATCCTCTTGGTGCGCTTGAGGAGCTTACAAGAACCCTCATGCAGATAAATTACCTTAACGGATGTTTTTTAAGGCAGATTGAATTTTAGGCGGTTTTATGGCAGATTTTGTGGGAAAGGCATCTGGAAAAATCAAGAAACTCACGGATGAACAGGTGGAACTTCTTTTTAACAGGGTGAACGAGGACAATGAAATCTTTGATTCCATAATTCAATGCGTTCCGTCGGGACTCATTATCGTTGACAATGATTTTTGCGTACTGAAGATAAATCGGGCTGCCAAAAGGTTCATACCGATGAGCTATTCAAGCCGGGACAAAAAGCAGAAAATATGGAATTACATTGAAGACAAAAACATTTCTGATTTTGTAAGGCAAACTGCAGAAGACAACAAGACGAATACAAGCGGAGAATTCTCAATTACAAAATCTGACGGCAAGATAATGTTCATCATAGTGTCGATACTTCCTCTTGTAAGAAAAAAGAAAATTTCGGGCAACATAATATTCATAGAGGATGTGACGGCAAAAAAACAGCAGGAAATCCTCATGCACAGGATGGAAAATCTAAAAAGCCTCACAAGCCTCGCAGCATCGGTTGCCCATGAGATAAAAAATCCTCTTGGAGCCATAAGCATCCATATACAGCTTATGCAGCGTGCCGTTAAAAAATGCCGTGATGGAGACGGAATGCTTCCTGATGAGAAATTCCTCGAAAATTATCTCGGCATCGTCAGCGAAGAAATTGACAACCTGAACAAGATTGTCATGGATTTTCTTTTTGCAGTAAGACCCGTTCAGGCAACGATAGAACTTGTTGATGTGAAGGATGTCATTTTCAGGACGATGGAGTTTTTCAGGATTGAGCTTGAGGAAAACGGAATAGATGTCAAGATGAACCTTGCCGATGACAATGTCAGGTTGATGATTGACCAAAAGCTTTTTCGTGAGGTTCTCGTGAATCTTATACAGAATGCAAAATCTGCCGTCCTTTCGAAAGGCGATGTTTCAGACCGTCAGATTGCGGTTTCTTCCATTATAAGGAATGAGAATTACATATTGACCGTTGCGGATAATGGCTGCGGAATGGAAAGTGATGAAGTTTCGAGGGTATTTGAGCCATATTACACGACAAAGGCAGACGGTACCGGACTTGGTCTTACTGCGGTATACAAGATTGTCAAGGAATTTTCCGGAGACATAAGCGTTTCGTCAGAGAAGGACAGGGGAACTATATTCACGATATCGATTCCCGTACCGCAAAAGGACACGATGCTTCTTGCTTCGTCGGGGGACAAATCATGAAGTACACGATTCTCATAATCGACGATGAAAAAAACATCCGAGACGGACTTGCCGCAAATTTTGAACTTGAAGACTACAAGGTAAAGACTGCATCCAATGGAATGGAAGGTCTTGCTCTTATAGCAAAGGGTGATGTAGACCTTGTCATAACGGATTTGAGGATGCCGGGAATGACTGGTGAGGAAGTTTTGCAGAAAGTTGCAATAGAAACTCCGGGTATACCAGTTATAGTGCTTACCGGGCATGGAAGCATTGATTCTGCTGTTGATGCCATGAGGCATGGGGCATATGATTTCCTCACAAAGCCTCTGAATCTTGATCAGCTGAACATGATAGTCAAACGGGCTCTTGAAGGGCACCGGATAAGGCTTGAGCATGATGAGCTTCAGAAACAGGTGGAGGAAAAAGATGCATTTTCCAGAATGATTGGAAAATCAAAAGCAATGCAGCATGTTCAGGAAATAATCAGGAAAGCTGCATCTTCCAGGGCGAGCGTGCTAATAACTGGAGAAAGCGGAGTCGGAAAGGAAGTCGTTGCAAATGCAATTCATGCACTTTCTCCTCGTAGTGACAGGAAAATGATAAATGTTCATTGTGCGTCGCTGAGTGAAACTCTTCTTGAGTCTGAACTTTTCGGCCATGAAAAGGGAGCTTTCACAGGTGCTGAAAAGATGATGAAAGGCAGGTTCGAACTTGCTCACGGGAGTACCATTTTTCTTGATGAGATTGGAGAAATCAACAGAAACGTCCAGGTAAAGATTCTTCGCGTACTTCAGGAAAAGACATTTGAACGCGTTGGCGGGGAAGAGACAATTGATGTCGACGTCAGGATTATTGCCGCCACCAACAGGAATCTTGAGGATGAGATAAAGAAGGGGGCTTTTCGCGAAGACCTTTTTTACAGGCTGAATGTAGTTCATATTGAAGTGCCTCCGTTAAGGGAAAGAAGGGAGGATCTTCCTCTTCTTGTTGCGGATTTCCTGGATGAGTTCAACAGGGAAAACGGAAAAAACATAAGGGGATTTGATTCAAAGGCGAAATCGGCAATAATGGGATATGATTGGCCCGGAAACATTCGAGAACTCAAGAACTGCATAGAAAGTGCTGTCGTCATGTGCGGCTCAGATGAAATTACAGTTGACGATCTTCCGTCAAGCCTCAGGAATTGCTCGGTTGATGACGGTTTCATAAAAATTCCCCTTGGCATTAGCCTTGACAAGGCTGAGAAGATGGTCATATTGAAAAATCTTGCCGTGAACAGGAACAACAAGTCGAAGACGTCGGATGTCCTTGGAATCGGCAGAAAGACACTGCAGAGAAAGCTTTCTGAATGGGGTGTTGAGACTGATGAGTGAATCCATGTATGACAGGCTCGGGGAGCTTTTAAACGAATCCCTTGAGTCAGGCGAGATTAAATTCGTAAAACACAGTGAAATTCCTGAAAATAAGGCTTCAATGTCTTTGGGGGAGGAAAAAACTGAGAAAATTCATCCATCTGGGACTGAAAAAAAAGGCAGGAAAATTCATTTTGGCAGTTTGGGGGCTACGGGTACCATATACAAGTGTGTCCGGGAGCTGACTCCTTCCCAAAAAAGGGCTTTCAGGCTTTTGGGCGTATCGGAAAACGATCCAAGGGAAAAAATCAAGAAATCATACAGAAGCAAGCTTTTGAAATTTCATCCAGACAGGTATCAGAACAATGATGTCTTGCGAAACATTGCGGTAAAGAAAACCCGTGAGATTGTCGATGCTTATAGGGAAATAATGGAGCTGCTGGAATCTTCTTAACTTGCTGTAAATTAGCTTAAAAAATTAAATAACCTCTAAAAAAAATCTTAAATCTGCGTAAAAAGCAATATTCTCTTGTATTAAAAACTTTTTGTTGTCAAATATGGTGTTGTATGTTATACTTGATGCATGTTTAAAAGTCGGGGTGGGGTCTCATGATGGAAAAACGTAATACCGGTAATGCTGTATTTTCGGTTATTCAGGGTAATTTTGTCGCTGTGATGATTATTCTCATAGCGTTGTTCATATTTATTCCTCTTGGAAAGACAGCGATAGACATTGCAATGGTGCTGAATCTTGCACTTTCTTTTGTCATTCTTCTGACTGTCGTATACATGAAGCGGGCTGCAGATTTTTCTTCATTCCCGCGTCTTGTCCTTCTTGTGACGCTTTTCGGGGCAGCAATAAACATATCATCCACAAGAAACATTCTCATTCATCCTGTAATAGGTGATGTTTCCCACATGACGGAACAAAGTGAGATGGTGCAGGCGTTTGCGAACATTGTCGCCGGAAACAATATTGTTGTTGGCGTAATTTCGTTCCTCATCATAACGATTCTCCAGGTTCTCGTAATTACGAAGGGTGCTGACCGTGTTTCTGAAGTTACTGCCAGGTTTACGCTCGACAGCATGAACAACAAGATGTTTGTCATCCAGAATCAGCTTAATTCAGGTGCCATAACAGAAGATGAGGCCGAGCTCAAAATCAAGCAGCTCAGGCAGGAAATTGATTTCTATTCCGCAATGGACGGATCTTCGAAATTTGTCAGCGGAAACGTAAAATTCGGAATATTCGTAACTGCGGTAAACATAATTGGAGGCGTGATTACGGGGTGTCTTGCGGGAGCCAGCGTAAGTGATGCTTTCAGGTCTTATTCGCGCCTTACAATCGGAGACGGCCTCATGTCACAGGTTCCGGCTCTTCTCCTTTCTTTTGCAACAGGTATGCTTATTACCGCAAGCAATGATGAAGAACTCCTTACCGATCAGTTCAAGAAACAGTTTGCCACAAGCGGCATCGTGTATGAGATTGTCGGTGCGACACTTATAGTTTTGGGAATTGCATTCCATAATGGTTCTTCTGCAGTCCTTATTCCTGTAGGAATTCTTTTCGTCATCATAGGTGCACGCCTTGCAAAGACAAAGAAAAAGGATGCCGAGCTTGAACTTGAGAAAAAAGAACACTCAAAAAATACGGAGTCTCAGGGATCCGGTACAGAGGAAGTTTCACCTATTGCAAAGCTTGATGAGCTTTCACTTGAAATCGGTTACGCTCTCATTCCTCTTGTAGATGCAGAAAAGGGTGCTGAGCTTATGAGCCGCGTAAAGAGAATCCGCCGTGAGTCTGCCCTTGACCTTGGTCTTGTAATTCCTCCAATCCACATCATGGATCAGATGGAGCTTGCTCCAGAGGAATATTCGTTCAAGATACGAGGAATTGAAGTTGGAAGAAGTTTGCTGAAAATCGGTCACTTCATGTGCCTGAATACGGGAAATGTTCCAAAAGACAGGGAGCTTGTCGGAGAAAGGACAAAGGATCCTGCGTTTGGCATGGATGCAATATGGCTTCCTGAGACTAAACGGGTGGGAGCAGAAAAAGCAGGTTATGCGGTAATTGACGCACCTACAATCATAGCGACACATCTTACGGAACTCATCAGGAGAAATGCATCTGACATCTTGAGCCGCCAGAATGTAAACGCTATGCTTGAGGAAATAAAGAAGACGAATTCAGTTGTCGTTGAAGAAGTTTTGTCAGGCGAACACAGGTTTACGGTTGGTGAAATCGAAGCCGTTCTTAAGAATCTCCTTGTCGAGCAGGTAAGCATCCGCAACATGGTTACGATTCTTGAAACTCTTGGCGACTATGGAAAGATTTCGAGAGATCCATGGACGCTTACGGAAAAAGTTCGAGAAGCTCTTGGTGCACAGATATGCCAGCAGTATGCAGATACGGAAAAGACAGTGCATGTCTTGAACCTTTCTCAGTCATTGTCACAGAAAATTCTTGAGCATAGGGTTGATTATCCTGGAAGGGGACCATTTGTTGCTTTTGATCCTGTTGATGCAAGGGAATGCATGACGGCTATAAGCAATGCGGTTGCCGCTGTCAGGGAAAGAAACTATTTCCCTATAATTCTTTGTCCGCCTGAAGTACGACGTCTCGTAAAATCTTTTACGGAAGAAGCAATGCCGGGGCTTGTCGTGCTTTCTATCAATGAGTTCCTGACGGCATCGTCAAATTTGAAGCTTGAATCACTTGGAGAGATAAATGGCTAGTAACAGCGCAAAAAGTAATGATGTTCAGTCGGTTGAAGGACCGACACGAGATGCCTGCATGGCAAAACTGTATGACATGTATGGCACGAATTTCCAGACTGTGAACTGTTCCACAAAGCTAAAGCCTGGATTTCTTGGGTTCTTTCAGAAAGAATATGTCGTTCTTCAGTATCAGGTTACCAACAGGTCAATGAATCAGCCTCAGATGCCCGGCATGCAGTCGTATGCACAGAATATCCAGCCTCAATATGCTTCCGGCATTGGAAATGTTACTGGAATGAATCGGGTTGTGCAGCCGGTAGGTGCTCAGCAGAATCTTTCCCAATATCAGATTTCGAACATACTCCAGGAATTGCAGCAGTCGAAGTCAAATCCCCAGGAGTTGTTCCTGAAAAATCGCGATGAGCTTTTGAAAAATGCAGGTACGTCGGTTTCAAGCAGCCAGCAGATTGGAAATCTTTCAAAACAGCTCGAACAGTTTCAGAAAGAAATGAAGGAGCAGATGCAGAGTATTGCCCAATCTTCGGGAACTCCTTCCGTCCATAAGAATATTGTAAGAATTCAGGAAATCCTTGAGGAAAATGATTTTACAAAAAGTTACATAAAGAAAATATCTTCAAGAATGAAAAATGAGTTCAGCCTTGATGAGCTTGACGATTTTGCGTTCGTGCAGAAAAAGGTCGTGACATGGATTGCAGAAAGCATTCCTTTTTATGATGGAGATGACATGACGCCTCCAAGTTTTGTGATAATCGTAGGACCTACGGGAGTCGGCAAAACTACTACGGTATCAAAAATGGCATCCCGTATAATGATAGATTTCAAGCATAACAGGGAAAAATACAACAGCAAGCCTCGCGTACGCATGATAACGACAGATGCAATGCGTGTTGCCGCCGTTGAACAGCTTTCAAGCTGTGCCGAGATTTTGGGAGTGCGTGTGGACAAGGCTGAGTCATATGATGATTTCAAGACATTGTGCGACAGCTATTCTTCAAATTCCGATTACATTTTTGTGGATACGAGTGGATACAGTCCAAATGACTATGAAAATATCGGGCGGATGAGGCAGGTGTTGAATGTCAAGAATTCAAATGAAAATATTTTTCTTGCAGTAACGGCCGGTGTAAGTGCGAAGGACCTTGACAACATCATAAGGAATTACGAGGTTTTTAATTTCAAGAGCGTTATAATTACAAAGTGTGATGAGACAACTTCTTTTGGAAGGGTGATAAGCGTTCTTTCTGAAAAAAAGAAGCCGGTGTCATGGCTTACGACAGGACAGTATTTTACTGATATGATTCAACGTGCTGATGCAGCGTGGTTTTTGAAAAATCTTACAGGTTTTAGCAAAGAAGTAGTTGAAGAATGCCTGAAAAATGCCGATAAGGAACTGGATAGTTGAGTTTTTTTATGAGCCGTAGAGCAACAGGAGAATTACTATATGGAAGAGCAGGCAAAAGAATTACGTGCCTTGATGAATGAAGATAATATAAAAAAAAGTAACCATAAAACCAGGATAATAGCAATTACAAGCGGAAAGGGTGGTGTCGGAAAGACAAACATAGCCGTCAACATGGCCATTGCATATTCAGAGCTTGGCAAAAAAGTTATCTTGATAGATGGCGATCTTGGCATGGCAAATGTAAATGTCCTGCTGAATATCGTTCCTCAGTACAACCTCATGCATGTCATTCAGCATAAGAAGGCAATGCAGGAAATCATACTTGATACTGGTTTTGGTCCCAAATTTATTGCCGGTGCAAATGGATTTTCAAAAATAGCAAATCTGTCGAAAGATGAGCTTGAGTATTTTGCAAATGAGTTTGCGTCTCTTGGAAATGCAGACATAATAATAATAGATACCGGTGCCGGAATTACGGAAAATGTACTCCGTTTCCTTGCAGCGTCAGATGAAGTTGTTGTTGTTACGACTCCTGAGCCGACATCGATTACGGATGCGTATGGAATCATAAAAATAATTACGACGGAACTTATGAACCGTCAGATAAACATAAAGCTTTTGGTAAACAGGGTTCATTCTGCTGATGAGGGCAAGAGGATTTCTGATCTTATAATCAATATTGCAGGGCAGTTCCTGAACTATAAGGTGGAATATCTTGGTTTTATGTATGATGACCCTGTAGTTCAGGCTTCGGTCATCAGGCAGAAACCGTTCATGTCTGTAAGTCCGACATCAAAGCCAGCCGTGTGCCTCAAGCATATTGTCGGAAGAATTGAAAAAACAGACGACAGTTCGGATGCTGGAGTTTCTACCTTCCTGAAAAAGTTCCTTGCCAATAAGAAGGGCAAGTGATAGAAAAATCTTGACCTTGGCTGTTTTATACCTTAAACTTATATAATATGGAGGAAAGTACATGTTCAACATAAAACTAATATCAGCATCTTCTGGGTTTGGATTTGTACTGTCTTTTTTAATACGCATTATTTCGACTCATAAATTTGGAACATCTTTTGTTTATTCCATCATTTTTGCATTGATATTTGCGGCTTTGGGTTTTGCCATAGATTTTGTATGCAGGTCGTTTTTGAACATGAGCACTCCTGTCGTTGAGCCATCTTCTTCAAAGGGGGGCAAAAAAGCAGGTAGCACCGTAAACATTACCATTGATGATGAAGGTTTGACTGATGATGACAATTCTCCGGATTTTGACATTGCCAAAAAGGCAAGTGGTCTTTCAAAGGTTGCTGACATAAGTGATCTTAAGCAGTCCCCGGTCGTAAAGGATGCACCTGCTTCTGCAGAGGTCGTTGACGAAGTCAAGAAAGAGAATTCTCCTTCCGTGCAGAAAGAGGTTGAATCGCCAAAACCTGTCATGGATATGCCAAAAAAGGAAAATGCGGCAAATGTGCCTTCTCATGCCAAGGAAAGGGCTCATGCACCTGAGGTAGAGCGTAATGCCCAGTCGCAGGAAATAGACGCTCTTCCAGATATTGGATCTTTTGGGGATGATTCGGAGTCACAGAATAATGAACTGATTTCTAATACTGATTTTTCACAGGCTGGATCTGAGAAAGAGATATCAAAACCTCTTGTTGATGCATCAGATGCGTTGAATCATGATTCTGCAACAATTGCGAGCGCAATAAGAACGTTGCTGAAAAGGGATGAATAGGCAGATAAAAAGTAAAAAGGGTGTGGGATAATGGGAACTCAAGTTTTAGATGAAAAGGAAGAAGCAGAACTTTGGCGGGAGTATAAGAGAACAAAATCTGTCGCAATAAGGGATGATTTTATCAGACAGTACATGCCTCTTGTAAAGTGGGTTGCGGGACGCATTTCCACAGGAATGCCTGATAATGTTGAGTTTGACGACCTTGTGGGTTTTGGTCAGTTTGGTCTTCTTGATGCAATAAATAAATTTGATATAGATAAAGGAGTGAAATTCAAGACTTATGCCACAACGAGAATCCATGGAGCGATTTTTGATGAGCTTCGGGAACTTGATTGGGTTCCTCGTTCTGTCAGGCAGAAGTCAAAGGAAATAGAAGAGGCCATTGTGGAGCTTGAGGCAAAGCTTGGTCGCACGGCAACAGATTCTGAGATTGCAAAATCCATGAATATGACGGAGGCTGAATATCAGTCAGCCATAATGAAGGTTAGCGGAACAAGCATTCTTTCATTGAATGATGTCTGGTATTCAGGAGATGATAGTGAGCATATATCCATTGAAGACAGCATTGAGTCACCGAATAGCCTGAATCCTGATGTTCAGGTTGAAAGGGAGGAAGTGCGGCGCGTAATCATTCAGGCAATAAATGAGCTTCCAAAGAACGAGAAAATGGTTATTGTCCTTTATTATCATGAGGACTTGTCCTTTAAGGAAATAGGTCAAGTTTTGAATGTAAGCGAAAGCCGAATAAGCCAGCTTCATTCAAAAGCAAACTTAAGATTGAGGGCAAAGTTGACAAGTACAAGGAAAGGAATTTTTTAAGCAAGATGGTAACATTAGATAAACTTAGATTGGATATGGAAAAGTTTCTCTCCATCGACAGGGATTTGCATGCTGTTGAAGTATGTGGAGAATCTGTGGAGGAGTGTCTTCAGGATGCAAGCGTTCAGCTTGCCACAAAACTTCAGAATCTTGAGTATGAGGTCATGGAAAAAGGGTATCCTGGTATCGTAGGTCTCATGAAGAAGCCATGGAAAATCAAGGTTTATGAAAATCCTGTCATTGTTCAGAAAAAGAAGAAAATAGCGGAAGAAAAGAGACTTTCAGAAGAAGGTGTCGTTGAAGAGCAGAAGATTGTTGATGCAGACGGAATGTTTTATATTCGTCATTTTGGTACGAGACTCTATGTAAAGGTTGTTCTTCCAGTAGGTTCAGGAAATCCTGTATCAGAAAATGACCTGATAAACGAAGCACGACGTCCTGACAATACATATCTTGATGAAGAGCTTTTGAAAAAAATTGCCGTTTCAGGGACTGATAATGATTATGTTGAGGTAGGATCTTACAACCACATAAGTGCAGGTGATGCAATAATGGCTGTTGATGTTGCAAAGGACGAGATGCAGGCTTCCATTACTGTAGCTCCTCCGTCTGCCGGTGGTTCTGACCTTTCTTCTGAGAAAATAATTTCCGCACTCCGCACGCAGGGTGTTGTTGCCGGCATAAATGAAGAAAAAATAGAGCAGTTTGTTGACAATCCCGTATATAACATTCCTTATGTTGTTGCAGAGGCCATACAGCCGATTCATGGTGCGGATGCCTATATTGAGTACAAATTTGAGACGGACAGCACGAAGCTCAAGCTTAAGGAAACTGAAAACGGTCAGGTCGATTTCAAGGAGCTTAATCTCATTCAAAATGTTGTTGCAGGTCAGCCTCTTGCCGTAAAGATTCTTCCTTTGCGTGGAAAAGGCGGCAAGACGATAATGGGCCGATATCTTGAGGCAAGAAATGGCAAGGACATACCTATTCCTCTTGGATTGAATACAAAACTTGACGCTGACGGAAGGACTATCCTCGCAGAAAAAAATGGACACGTAACTCTGGTTGGCGACAAAATTACTGTTGAGGAAGTTTACGAAGTTCAGGGTGTCAACATCAAGAGCGGAAACATTACGTATATGGGTACGGTTGTTTGTCGTGGAAACGTCGAAGATGGATTCAGCATCAAGGCAACGGGAAACATCGAAATATATGGATCCGTCGGAAACTGCCATATTGAGGCTGACGGTGATATCGTAATTTCCCAGGGCGTCATGGGTCGTGATGAAGGCGAGATTATCACTCAAAAATCAATTTGGGCAAGGTTCTTGCAGAATGTTAAGGTTTCTGCCGGTGAATATGTTGTTGTTAATGACAATATCATGAACAGTGAAGTTACTGCCATGAAGAGGATATTGCTGAAAGGAAAGCGTGCCGCCATAATCGGAGGACACTTGTTTGCAACAGAGGAAATTACCGCTAAAAACATCGGTTCTTCCGGTGGAGGCATAGAAACAATCCTCGAGGTAGGCTACGATCCTAAGGCAAAGCAGAGGCTTCTCGAGCTTCAGGAGATGCAGTCGAATCTCGTAAAGGAGCTTGATGAGGTTGACCTTAATATTGCAACTCTTGAAAACCAGAAAAAGGTGCGCCGTTCTCTTCCTAAAGAAAAAGAGGAAAATCTCGTTGCTTTGAGGACTCAGCGTGCGGAAATCATGGAAAACAGCGAAGTCATGACAAAAGAAATTAACGAAATTCAGGAAAGGCTTCGTGAACTTAAGGTTGTTGGTTGTGTCAATGCAAGCGGAACCGTATATGCCGGCACAAAGATTGTTGTTCGTGATGAAGTTGATGAGATTAGGTCTGATTGCAAGACCGTTACTTTCTTCTATGATTCAGGCTTTGTAAAGCGTGGCAAATTCGACCCTGCACAGTCTGCTGATGAACCGGAGGCGCCAAGTGGCTATTCAGCCAGTTGATCTTTCAACCGTATATTCCCAGATGGACAAGATGGGACAATTGAATGCTTCTCAAACGCAAGCGATGCAGTTTTCAAACAGGCAGTATCTTGACAGGGCTGCGGAAGTGCAGACTGAAAAATCACAGTCTGTTCAGGAAACTGCAAAAGATAAGGATTCTTCCACAATTCAGGCTGATGTCAGTCAGGGTGGTGGTTCCGGTCAGGATATGGTTCAGGCCGAGAAAAAGACTAATAGAAAAAACACTGAAAAGGATGATTCATCTTCTGATAAGCCGAAGTTGTATGAGATAAAGGATCCTCGTCTTGGTAACAGGCTTGACATTATTGGTTGAAAAAAATGTTTGGTATTGCAGTTTGTGCTGTTGTTCTTATTTTGATAAACCTTATTCTTTGGGTTATTCTTTTTGCGAAATTCAGAAACTTGATAGGTGTTGAGAAAACTCTTGAAAAGATTCGGGGTGCATCTGATGAAATTGTCTCAAATGTTGACAGGCATGCTTCAAGAAACATCCAGTTGCTGGATGAAAAAATTGCCGAACTGAAGGCTGTTTCTGCGGAATCTGAACGCCGTGTTGCAATTCTTAGAAATGAGTTGGCTCTTGTTGAAAATTCCAATACGTTTCAGGAGCAGCTTGCAAAGGTGAGCATGCAGAAAAAAAACATGGATAAAAAACAGGCCTTGAAATATTCGCCCTATAATTCCCTTCAGGGTGATTTATTTGACCAGATAATGGGAAATTCTGAAAGTGAAAGTGAAGATGAGAGTGTTTCTTCTGATGAGGTTCAGAAAATCCTGAATCAGCCAAGGATAAGCATTGCTGAAAAAAAACTTGACATCAAAAAGGATTTGCCGACTGAAGTAAAAAAGCTTAATGCCAACGGTGTCTCTGTGGAAGAAATTGCCCGGCAAACAGGAAAAAGCGTTCCTGAGATAAAGCTTATACTGCAGTTTGCATAGGAAACCTGGAAATTTTGGCACTTGAAGCAAGTCTTATGTCGTTTTCTTTTTGCACAAAGTATGATATAATGTCCTTCATGAATAATATTACAGTAAAAGAAACCAAATTCGGTACGTTGTGTGACGGTACGGAAGTAAGCCTTTACACAATCAGCAATGGAATCATGAGTTTTTCATGTTCCAATTATGGCTGCACAATCACAAATATTACGGTTCCATCTTCTGGAAAAAAAGTTGACATCCTTATGGGCTGCTCGACATTTTCAGATTGTGCATCAAGCATGTCAAGCTACGGTACGATTGTAGGCCGTTTTGCAAACAGAATCGGCGGTGCAAAATTTTCTCTGAACGGGAAGACATACAGTCTTGACAAGAATGACGGTGAGAATTGCCTTCATGGAGGATTTGACCGTTATGAAAAGAAAGTTTATGACGCAAAAATCGTAGAGACCGAGAGAGGGAAAGGAATTGAATTTTCGAGAATGAGTCCTTCTGGAGAACAGGGGTTCCCTGGAAACGTAAAGCTTCGCGTCATCTATACTCTGAATTCTGAAAATGAATTGGCATTGGAATATTTTGCGGAAACCGATGAGCCGACACCGATAAACCTTACGAACCATGCGTATTTTAACCTCAAGGGGTATGATGGCGGAAAGATATACGATCTTGAGCTGAAACTTAATTCGTCAAGTTATGTTGAAGTCGGAAGTGACACGATTCCTACGGGAAAAATTGTTTCCGTGCATGATGCTCCTGCTTTTGACTTTACGGCAGGAAAGGATATCGGAAAGGATATTGGAAAAGTCGGCAGGGGCTATGATCATGCATTCTGCGTTGACGGATACGATGGATCTTTGAAGAGCTTTGGAACCCTTTCTGACAAAAAGAACGGTGTTTCAATGGAAGTCCTCACGACACTGCCTGCATGTCAGGTTTATACAGGAAACTATTGCGAGGGAAATGTCGGGAAAAATGGATTTGTGCACAAGGCTCATGACGCAATATGCCTTGAAACGGAATTTTATCCGGATGCTCCCAATCATCCAGAATTTCCTGACTGCATAGCAACTCAGGATAAGCCACATCATTCGCTTACCGTATACAAGTTCAGTTTTTGCTAAATGCTTGTTCCAGGGAAACTGAAGTTGTGGAAACAGATTGCTGCTTGGCTTTCTGACTCTTTCGGTTTTAAGGAAACAGTTTTCCAGAATCACATCGGATTTTATGCAAAGGTTCCCTCATGTTTTGTGGGGGAGCCTTTTTTTTGCCCGTTTTATGAAAAAGTCATGTTTTTATTATAAAAAAATGCAATTACCTTGAAATCTGCTTAAAGTAGTTTTATAATTCATGATAGATATTATATTTGGATACAATAAAACTATAGAGAGGTTGTAATGGATATTCAATTACAAGAATTGATTGACAAAATCAAACGGGACGGAGTTGCTAGTGCTGAAACAAATGCTCAGAGAATCATTGCAGAAGCAGAAAAAAAAGCAGCTTTTATTGTAAGTGAGGCGGAATCTAAGGCTGAAGGCATTATAAAGAATGCAAAATCTGAGACTGAACGCATGGAAAAAGCCAGTGAAGATGCCATTGCACAGGCTGGTAGAAATTTGATTATTTCATTCAGGGATGGCATCAAGAAGGAGATATCTGCCCTTGTTCTTTCAGAGACGGAAAAAGCAATGGACAAGGATGTTCTCAAAAAGCTTATTCCTGAAACTGTCAAGGCATGGGCAGACAACATCGATGCTTCTGACGTATCGGTTCTTCTCCCTGCAAAAGATTTGAAAGCTCTTGAGTCTGCCGTAAAGACTGCTTTCAAGGGAAAGCTTGCAAAAGGACTTGAGATAAAGCCTGATTCAACTTTGTCTTACGGCTTCAGGATTGGGGCAAAAAATGGTTCTGCTTTCTATGATTTTAGCGCAGAGGAAGTTGCAGGACTGTTCAGTGCATATTTGAATCCAAAAACTACGGAACTTATGAAAAATGCAGCTCTTGGAATCGAGCCTGAAAAAAGTTTCCCTATTGAGGAAGATGAAGAGGAAGCTGAACCAGAAGCAGTAAAGGCAACGACTGCAAAAAAGACTACAAGAAAAACAGCTGCGTCAAAAGAAACTAAGGAAAAGAAGACGACTGCAGCCAAGGGAAAGAAATAGTGGAACATCTCTATTATTTAGTGGCCCAGCTTCCGTCTTTTTCGGTGAGTGAGGACAGCACTCAGAAGTTGCCGATTACAGTTGAGTATTATAAAGATTTGTGTGCCAGATTTATGAGCCCAGAAAAAGCTTTTTTGGCACAGGATCTTTCTTTGGAGCCTCCGCTGGAAATGGAAGAAACAGGGTCAGAATTTCTTGATAAATGGTATGACAGGGAACGCGGATTGCGTCTTGCACTGGCTCAGATTCGTGCCTTGAGGATGAAGAAGGATTTAAAGGACCTTCCTACCGCAACAGACGGTGAAATGATTCAAGTTGCACGTACTGCAACCGGCATGGACAATCCTCTTGCTGCTGAGCAATATCTGAACCAGTACAGGTTAAGCGTGCTTGAAAGGCTTGCTCCAATGGATATGTTCTCTGTTGACGCAGTATTTAATTATGGATTGAAGCTTATGCTTTGTGAGCGTATGAGAAAATTCAATAAAGATGAGGGATTGGCTTCTTACCATAAAATTTATGATGAGATTCTTGGAGAAGATAAATGACAGATACAAAAGGAAAAGTAGTTGGTGTCAATGGTAACATGGTTTCTGTTGAGTTTGACGGAAAAGTTTCGCTTAACGAAGTTGCCTATGTTAAAGTTGACGGTAAGAGCTTGAAGGGTGAGGTAATCCGTATTCGTGGCAATACGGCACAGATGCAGATTTATGAGATGACAAACGGAATCTCTACAGACTGTACTGTTGAATTTACGGGAGACCTTTTGAGTGTTGAAGTTGGACCTGGTCTTTTGGGACAGGTTTATGACGGTTTGCAGAATCCGTTGCCTTTGCTTGCCGAGAAATCGGGATATTTCTTGGAGCGTGGTGTTTATCTTCCAGCCCTTGATGAGGAAAAGACATGGAAATTTACGCCTACTGCAAAAGAAGGCGACAAGGTTTTTGCAGGTGACAGCGTAGGTACTGTTCCGGAAGGTCCTTTTACACATAAAATCCTTGTTCCTTTCGGTTTCTTGGGAACATATACTGTTAAGAAGATTTGTGAAGAAGGTGAATACAAGATTCATGATACAATAGCAACTCTTGTTGATGAGAAGGGTAAAGCCGTAAACATCTGCATGAGCTTCAAGTGGCCTGTAAAGCGTGCCGTAAGCTGCTATGCTGAGCGTCTCAGACCTGATGAGCCGATGGAGACAAAGGTTCGCCTTATCGATACGTTCTTCCCTGTGGCCCGTGGAGGTACGTATTGTATACCGGGTCCATTTGGTGCAGGTAAGACTGTTCTCCAGCACACAACATCCCGCAATGCAAACGTAGACATCGTTATCATTGCTGCTTGTGGAGAGCGAGCGGGAGAAGTTGTTGAAACACTTACGGAATTCCCTGAATTGAAGGATCCAAGAACAGGTCGTTCTCTTATGGAAAGGACCATCATCATCTGTAACACGTCTTCAATGCCGGTTGCTTCACGAGAGGCATCTTGCTATACAGGTGTTACACTTGCCGAATATTACCGCCAGATGGGTCTCAATGTTCTCCTTCTTGCAGATTCTACATCGCGCTGGGCACAGGCCATGCGTGAAATGTCAGGTCGTCTTGAGGAAATTCCTGGAGAGGAAGCATTCCCTGCATATCTTGAATCCACTATTGCATCATTCTATGAGCGCGCAGGCATTGTAAAACTTCGTGATGGTTCTACAGGATCGGTTACCATTGGTGGAACTGTTTCTCCTGCAGGCGGTAACTTTGAGGAACCTGTTACCCAGGCAACGCTCAAGGTTGTTGGAGCTTTCCATGGTCTTTCTCGCGCACGTTCTGATGCACGTCGCTATCCTTCTATAGACCCTCTTGATTCTTGGTCAAAATACAGGTCTACGATACGTTCAAGTCTTGTTGAATATGCACGTTCCGTATACAAGCGTGGTGCAGAAGTCAACCAGATGATGAAAGTTGTCGGTGAAGAAGGAACAAGTCTTGATGACTTTATCCTCTATCTTAAGAGCGAATTCCTTGATGCCGTATACATGCAACAGGATAGCTTTGATGAGATTGAGGGTGCATCTTCAAGCGATCGTCAGATTTATGTGTTCAACAAGATTATTGGCATATTGGGATCATCATTTGAGTTTGAAGAAAAGGATGATGCACGAAACTTCTTCAATACGCTTCGTCAGAACTTTATCGATATGAACTACAAGGAGTTCAAGAGTCTTGATTTTGAGAAGGCTGAAAAGACCATAGATGCAACTCTTGCTTCCAGGAAAGCTCAGGTAAGTGAAGACGTAAAAGCTCTTCTTAAGGACGGTGAGTAATGAATAAAGTATACAGTAAAATCGAAAGCATTAACGGTAGTGTCATCACCGTAAAGGCAAAGGGTGTGAAACTCAACGAGCTTGCTGAAATCACTACGCGTTTCGGAAAGTCTCTTGCCGAAGTAAATAAGATTGACGGTGAGACTGTTTCACTTCAGGTTTTTGCAGGTGGACGTGGTGTTGCAACATACGATCAGATTCGTTACCTTGGACACGATATGCGCGTTTCTTTCAGCGACAATCTTCTCGGACGCATTTTCAACGGTTCTGCAGAACCTAGAGACCATGGTCCTTCTCTTGCAGAAAATCTTGTACCAATCGGAGGTCCTTCTGTAAATCCATCCAAGCGTATCAATCCTAACCGCATGATGCGTACGAACATTCCGATGATTGATGTGTTCAATACGCTTGTTGTTTCTCAGAAAATTCCTATTTTCTCCATTTCTGGTGAACCTTATAACCAGCTCCTTGCACGTATTGCCATGCAGGCTGAGGCTGACGTAATCGTTCTTGGTGGAATGGGTTTGAAGTATGACGACTATCTTTTCTTTAAGAAAACTCTTGAGGAAGGTGGTGCCCTTTCAAAGACTGTAATGTTTGTTCATACTGCGGCAGACCCTACTGTAGAATGCATGAAGATTCCAGATCTTTCGCTTGCTGTTGCTGAGCAGTTTGCCCTTCAGGGAAAGGATGTTCTTGTTCTTCTTACTGACATGACTAACTTTGCCGATTCAATGAAGGAAATTGCAATTACCCAGGAACAGGTTCCGTCAAATCGTGGATATCCGGGAGACCTTTATTCTCAGCTTGCAAGCCGTTATGAAAAGGCTGTTGATTTTGCAGACCAGGGTTCAATTACCGTTCTTGCTGTAACAACAATGCCAGGAGATGATGTTACTCATCCTGTTCCTGATAACACTGGATATATTACCGAAGGCCAGTATTACCTTAAGGGTGGACGCATTGAGCCGTTCGGTTCACTTTCACGACTTAAGCAGCAGGTTAACGGAAAGACTCGCAAGGATCACCGTTCTCTGATGGATGCCATGATTCGTCTTTATGCATCTTATAAGGATACACTTGAAAAGAAATCGATGGGATTCAACATGAGTGCATGGGATGAAAAACTTCTTAAGTATGGACAGATGTTCGAGGATCAGATGATGGATCTTACCGTAAACATCAAGCTTGAGGATGCACTTGATAATGGTTGGAAAATTCTTGCAAAGTGTTTTGACAAGACTGAGACAGGACTTAAGACAGAACTCATAGAGCAGTTCTGGCCAAAATAATTACTGTTTTATAAGGAATAGATATGGCAAAGATAAAGCTGACTAAAAATGAGCAGAAGACTCAAAAAGATGCGCTTAAGATGTATCAGCGCTATCTTCCGACGCTTACGCTCAAAAAGCAGCAGCTGCAGTCTGAGATTCGTACCATAGATGAAAAAGCCAAGGCTGTCCGTGCGCAGAAGAAAGTTCTTGAGGAAGATTTCCAGAAATGGATATCGGTATTCGGTGAAAAAGATGCATTCAAAAGTGGCATGGTTACTGTTAAGAACATAAAGAAAGGCTTTGGAAACATTGCAGGTGTGAAGATACCGATTTATGAGGGTGCTGATTTTGGTCGTGGGGACTATGACCTTTATTCAACGCCTTTGTGGATTGATATGGCTGCTGACCGTATGGAAAAAGCTTTGGAGCTTGATTTGGAGGCAGAAGTGCTTGATGAGCAGGTTCGTCTTCTTTCAAAAGAGCTGAGGACTACGACACAGAGAGTTAACCTTTTTGAAAAGGTAAAGATTCCTGAAACTAAGGCAAATATCAAGAAAATAGGTATTTTCCTTGGTGATGAACAGGTAAGTGCCGTTGTAAGATCAAAGATTTCCAAGAAGAAGTTGCAGGCTGCCGCTGAAATTGATAAAGACAAGGAGGCTGAATAATGGCAATTGTACAGATGAAGAAAGTCTCTTTGGTTATTTTGGATTCAGAAAAGAAAGAGTCCTTGAAGAAGCTTCGAAAGTTGGGCGTGCTTCATCTCGAGGCTTTGGAGGGAAGCAGTGAGCTTCTTTCCAAATTCAAGGAAACTGTCAATGATATTGATAAGGCTGTTTCAATTCTGGATGAAGTAAAGCTTGACAAGAACCAAAAGGTGGAGCAGGTTTCTTTGCATGACGAAGAAGCTGCTGAAAAAGCCAAGGAAATTGTTGCCCTTACGGAAAGGAAAAAAAGCCTTTTTGAGCTTATTAATCAGAATTCCAATGAGTATTCTAGACTTTCATTGTGGGGAACTGTTGATCCAAGTCAGCTTGCATCTCTTGCTGAAAAAGGGATATTCATCTACTTGTATGAGATTCCTTCTGATAAGTATGGTCTTATCAGTGCAGATTTCAAAACCATAGCATTGAATTCTGCAAACAAGGTTACAAGATTTGTGCTTGTTTCTGAAACGGCTCTTGAATCAAGACCGGAAAATCTTCCAGCTGAGGCTTATGAAGTTCCTCTTCCTGAACAGTCGACGGAAGTTCTTCTTGATGATGTCAGAAAGCTGAAGCAGGAGATTGAAAGCATTGAAAAGAAAATATCTTTTTCAAAGAGATATGCGAAAGCTTTGCTTGATTACAAGAAGGTTCTTGTAAAGGACATTGAGTTTGAAAATGTCAGCAGCGGAATGAATTCTGAGCCGCAAGGTGAAAATGATGAGAATCCAAACAGGCTTTCCTGGGTTTCAGGTTTTATTCCTGTTGATTCAATATCAGCTTTCAAGACTGCATGTTCTGAGAACAAATGGGCATATATCATGAAGGATCCTTCTGATGATGACAATGTTCCTACAAAGCTCAAGAATAATGCTGTCGTAAGCCTTATATATCCGCTTACAGACTTCCTTGATGTTACTCCAGGATATAATGAGTATGATATTTCCGGCTGGTTCCTGTTGTTCTTCTGCCTGTTTTTCGCGATGATTTTCGGAGACGGCGGATATGGTGCACTCATTGCCCTTTCTGGCTTCATCCTTCTTGGAAAAAGCAGCAACAAGGCTCTTGGCACTTTCGTGACGCTTCTTGGCGTGTGTACGATGGGTTGGGGTGCCGCAACTTGTACATGGTTCGGCATTCCTGCTGACAGGCTTCCTCAGGTCTTTACTGATATTTCTGTGGGACCGATTTCGCCTGCAAAGGTCGGAACTGATGTGGCAAATGCAAATCAGAAAGTATTCTGCTTTGTACTTGCAATAATACAGTTGAGTATTGCTCATGTGAAGGGAATATTCCGCAATATCAAGGGACTTCGTGCCCTTGGTGATTTGGGAGCTCTTCTCCAGATTTGGGGTATGTTCTATGTTGTCATGAGCATGGTTGTGGATGCCGTAAAGTATCCTCTTGGAATAACGGAAAATACGATTTTTGTCGGAGGTTCACTTCCTTTGCCGTTTGTTGCGCTTGGTGTTTTGGGGGTTGGTTTTGCACTCAATTTTACCTTTGCAAATTACGAGGGAAGCGTAAAGGATTCAGTTCTTGAGAGCTGCAAGAACATTATTTCCGTTCTTTTGGGAATTGTAAATGTGTTCTCGGATATTGTTTCCTATATCCGTCTTTGGGCTGTTGCCTTGGCTGGTGCCGCAATCAGCGGTACTGTAAACTCAATGGCAGGTCCGATGTTCGGCAAGCTTTTCATGGTCATATTCGGAGTTGTGCTCCTTGTGTTCGGTCACGGACTAAACATGATCTTGAACCTCTTGTCGGTTATCGTTCACGGTGTTCGACTGAATACGTTGGAATTCAGCCAGCATCTTGGTATGAGCTGGAGCGGAACAAAATATCGTCCGTTCTCTGAAAAATGATATACGGCAGTCTTTTGTACTGCCTTTAGAATAAAAGATAACGCAAATTGGCGTATAAGGAGTTTTTATGAATTGGGGAATGATTGGTGCTGGTGTTGTAATGGGTATTGCTGCTATGGGAAGTGCAATTGGTATTGGCATTGCAGGTCAGGGTGCAATCGGAGCTTGGAAAAGATGTTATTTGAACAATAAGCCGGCTCCGTTCCTTCTTGTTGTTTTTGCCGGTGCACCTCTTACTCAGACAATCTATGGTTTCTTGCTCATGCAGCAGATGTTGGGATCGGCAAAGGTTGAGTCAAATCCTGCATTCTATCTTGGATTGGGAATTGCATGTGGTCTTTCTATGTGCATGTCTGCCATTGCTCAGGGTAAGGCTGGTGCTGCAGGTTCTGATGCCCTTGCAGAAACAGGAAAGGGATTCTCTCAGTACATCATGGTTGTCGGACTTTGTGAAACAATCGCCTTGTTCAGCATGGTATTCGGCATGATTACTTGCTAAGTCGTAAAAGGCTTGGATGTTTGGTTTGAAACGGTCTTGAAGTTCAGTGTGGATTTCATTTCCGTTTCACAATCTCTTTTGGGGACAGTATCTTATGATGCTGTCCTTTTTTTATAAAAGACTTATCGGGTCGACGTCAACTTCTATGTAGACATCGGTAGGGCATTTGAAACCCCAGACGAGTTTTTTTGCGGCATCCTGAAGAGATGCAATCTTTAGGCCCCTCATGAGAATCTGGAATCTGTAGCTGTTGCTTACAAGTGCAATAGGGCATTCTGCAGGCCCCATAATCTCCACTTCACTTGATGCGTATTTTCTCAATATGTTTGCACCTGATGTTGATGCAAGTGCTGCGGCCTTTTGATTTTTTGACCTGAACACGAGCCGCAAAAGTCTTGTGTATGGTGGAAATCCTAGCATTTTCCTTATGTCGAGTTCTTTTTTGTAGAATTCGTCAATTTTGCCGTTTACGCTCATTTGTATTGCGTCTGCATACGGGTTGTACGTCTGTACGAAGACCTTGCCGTCTGGAAAATATCTTCCAGCCCTTCCTGCAACTTGCGTTATGAGGCTGAATGTTTTTTCGCTTGCCCGAAAATCAGGCATGTGAAGGCCGGTGTCTGCAAGCACGACCCCTACAAGCTTGAGATTTGGAAAATTGAGCCCTTTTGCGACCATCTGTGTTCCAAGAAGTATGTCGTATTCTCCATTTTTGAACGCATCTATTTTTTCTGCAAGTTCACCCTTGTGCCTGATGGAGTCCGTATCTATCCTGACTGTCCTTGCGTTTGGAAATTTTGCCTTTACCTCAGCCTCTATGAATTCCGTTCCAAATCCAGAGTATCCTATGTCAAGAGATCCGCATTCCGGGCATTGTGACGGTGGAGATGCAGAATATCCGCAGTAATGGCATCGAAGCCGGTTTTCTGCCTTGTGATATGTCATTGATACTGAACAGTTTTTGCATTTCATCTCATATCCGCAGCTTGCACATCTGAAAAAATGGTTGAATCCGCGCCTGTTCAGAAAAAGTATCGTCTGTTTTTTGTCCCTTATGGTATTTTTAATTTCTTCCCTAAGTTTTTCTGATATGCATGAACCGTCATTCTGGACATTCGTAAGGTCAATGCTTTTTATTTCCGGTATGCTGCCTCCTGCAAGTCTCCTTGTAAGTACATGCCGTTCAACAAGTCCGCTTTCCATTGCATGATATGATTCTGCGCTTGGCGTTGCGCTTCCCATTACAAGCGGTATCCTGTTTTTTCTTGCCCTCATCATGGCTATCTGCCTTGCGTGATATCTCGGTGAGGAATTTGATTTGTAGCTTGAGTCGTGTTCTTCATCTATTATTATCAGTCCAAGTTCTGGTACGGGTGCGAATATTGCGCTTCTTGCTCCTATTACGACGCGGGCTTCCCTTGAAAGTATTCTTTTCCATTCCGTAAGTTTCTGGCTTGGCGTAAGCTCGCTGTGGATGACTGCGCATATTTTTCCAAAACGTTCAGATGCCGATTTTATTACCTGTGGGGTAAGCCCTATTTCTGGCACAAGATATATGACTCCTTGACCTTTTTCCAGCACTTTTTCAGCACATGAAAGGAATACTTCCGTTTTACCGCTTCCTGTAAGGCCGTAAAGATAGTTGAATGACCGGTTGTTTGAAAGAATTCCTCTTACAGCCTTTTCCTGTTCTTCGCTCAGTGTTTTTTTTCTGAAACTCTGTTCGTCTTCCTCTAGAGGCAGTATGGAAAACTCAACTTCCCTTTTGCCAGACGGTATCATTGTTGCTATGCATTCTCCGATTGGTGCTATATAGTACGAGCTCATGAATTCTGCCATGTGGTGCAATTCCCTTGTAAGCAAAGGACTGTCATCTACATATCGTACCGCATGCCTTATTTTTTCTTTTGGAACGGTGCACGTTTCTGGCAGTTTTTCAAAGCTTTCAACTACATAGCCGAAAAGCTTCCTGTTTCCGAACCTGACTTCTACGCGATATCCGAAAGGATCTTCAGGAAATGAATTCAGAGGCTTTTTTTCTGTCGGTTCAGGTTCAAGATATGTAAACACCTGGTTTATCGGGACATTAAGGGCAACGTTTATGTATTTCATAAATCAAAAATGTTTTCCAAAAATTGCTAAATGATGTTTCCTTCAGAAATCATGCGCCTCTTGAGCGTCTTCAAGTCTTCCCATGCAGGACGCTTGAGATTCACATCCCTTAGAAGCGCACTTGGGTGGTATGTCGATATGAGGGGGATTCCATTATATTCAAACCATTTTCCCCTGAGCGCATTTATGCCTGACGATGTCTGAAGCAGTGCCTGGGCCGCAGTCCTTCCCATTGCAAGTATGTATTTCGGCTTCAGTATGTGAATCTGGGCCTGAAGATATCCTGAGCATGCTGAAATTTCATCCGCCATGGGTGCCCTGTTCATCGGCGGGCGACATTTTACGATATTTGCTATGTATGCGTTTTTCGTACGGTAAAGATCGATTGCCTGGAGCATTTTGTCCAAAAGCTGGCCTGCAGGTCCTACGAAAGGCTTTCCTGTCTTGTCCTCTTCTTCTCCGGGTCCTTCCCCGACAACAAGTACAAGCGGGTAGGCCACACCTTCTCCGAATACCGTGTTTGTTCTTTTTTCACAAAGCACGCAGTTTCTGCAAGATCCTACTTTATTAAATACATCGTCAAGAGAAATGCCTGATTCGCTTTTTTTGGGCATGTGCAGCTTTTTTTCGTCTATGACAGGCATTGCAAGCTGTTTTGTTTCCGAAACTGATTTTTTTTCTTCACAAGTTTCGCTTTTTTCCATGCATTCAACAATTTCTTTGTCCGAATCTTTTTCAATTGCGACAATTTCATCATCATCCTGAAATTCAATCGGCTCTTCAAATGACGGAGAACTGTATCCGCATATGCTTGAGGATGCGGCTTTCATAAAATCATATATGGCCTGTTTTTCGCTTGATGTCATTCCGACTCCATTTCGTTTTTCTTATGGATTTCGATTGTCTTTTCATAAGAATCTACAAGTCTTGGCGCAAGCGATGAAATTTTCCATTTGCTGCCCCATGCAACGGCTTCCTTTGATTTCAATTCATGAAGCTTTTTGTCTTTTATAAGGGAAACTGTCTTTGACGCGAATTCATTAATGTCATCTTTTACCATGAATCCTCCGTTGTCTCCCTGCATTACGTCGACTGTTCCTTTTTCGCCTATGGCCACAACCGGCAGTCCTGCAAGCATTGCTTCTATGGTTACGAGACCCTGTGTTTCTGTTTTGCTTGGAAACGTAAATACGCTTGCTATCTTATAAAGGTAAATGAGGTCGTTTCCGTCTACATAGCCCGTGAAGCAAACGAATTTGTCAATTCCACGTTCTTTTGCATGTTCCATTGCATCTTCAAGATATGGACCGCCTCCTGCAATTACAAGCATTGTTTTGGGCAGAGTTTCATGCACTTTTTCAAGCACTTCATATAGAAAATCAATGTTCTTTTCCTTTACGACCCTTCCCACAAACAGCATGGATTTTTTTCCGAGAAGTTGTGGAAATGTCCTGAACAGATGAAAATATACGGTCTTCGACTTGTGGAAATTGAAAACCAGCTTTGAGTCAGGTATTCCTGTCGGCTGTATGAAAATGGGTTTTGTTATTCCATATTCCCGTACGACGTTTTCTATTTCGTGCGTTGGAGTTATGACTGAATCTGCCCTCTTCAAATAGAACTTTACTATGTTTATCGCAAGTTTTTTAAGTCCCCGTGTGGGAAACAGCCTTATGTAGTTTGCGATGTAGTCTTCCCAAAGCGTGTGCAGCGTATATACGCATGGAATGTGCCTGTGACGGCTGTAGATTATTCCAAAGTATCCAAGCGTAAATTCCGTGTTGAGATGTATAATGTCAGGCTTGAAGGCATCCATTTTTTTCTTTAGGTATCGCCATTGGGTGACGTGAGCAAGCCTGTCTTCCTTTGTAATTAATGATGCGCTTGCTGAGGAAATCCTTATAATCTGGAATTTTTCCTTTTTGTCGCGCATCTTTATGTCAAAAAAAGACTCCTTCTGCTGTTTTTCGGGATAGTCTAGACATATTACACAGACTTCGTGCCCCATTTTTGTGAGTGCTTCTGCATATGAGTGGACTGACACGGAAACTCCGTTTATTCGCGGGAAATACGTGTCAGAGAACATGGCAATTTTCATATCGCTTACATGATATCGTATACTTGTTTTTTTTGCAATAATTAAGTAAACTTGGAAGTCGGTCGACTTATGAAAAAATCATTGATAGCGTTTGTTTCTGTTCTTTGTGCCGCTGAATCATTTTTGTTCTCAAGGGGAAAGCAGGATTTGGTTCCTGCGGGAAGCTGGGTTTATGATGCGCTTGCATCCATTTGCATAGAGCGTGGTAAAACTGACTTTTCATTCAGGGCACCTCTTTCCATTGAAGAAATTTCCCTTTATCTTTCCGATGTTGATTATGAGGAATTAAGCGATGCCGGAAAAATGCAGCTTGCAAGAATTGAGAAATATTTTGGCGAAGAGCATGCATCGTCATTTGGATCTGACATATTGAAGCTTTCTGCCGATTACGAAATGAATGCGGAAGCTTATTATAAATCCGAAGATGACATTGACTGGATTTATGACAGATATGAAAGGAAACCTTTGCTTTTCATTCCTTTTGCACTTACCCTTGATGACTATGCCACCGTGCAGATGGACTTGAAGATTGGTCAGAATAAAGGACGCATGATGGAGGATGATGATTTTTGCAATGTTCCTCTTGTAGTGGACGATTTTGATCTTAATTTTCCGTCAAATGCATATCTTTGTACGGGTAAAATGATTACCGATGGTACGGGAATCACTTTCAAGCTTGGAATGGGCGAGGGGTATTTCAATCGCTCGCTTTCTGGAAGTGTTGCTGAAAGTGAGTATTTCACAGGTTCTGCATATGGTTCTCTTGCCCTTTACTCAAAAAATCTTCGCTATGAGATGAAAATAAATCAGTTTAATGTTGACAAATTCATGTATACTCATGAACTTGGTTTCATTTTGTTTGATAAACTTCAGATTACTTTAAGAGAATCTCTTCTCGCATATTCTTCAATGGAATTGAGGTATATGGTTCCGCTTTCAATATATCATGGCCTTTCTCCGTGGCGTGATTACGGAACCGATGATGAAACTCAGGGCGGTGAGAGCCACACGTGCGATTACATGGCCTTGAAATTTGATTTTACGCCGTGCAGGAGCCTTCGCACTTATGGTGTTGTCGTGATGAACCAGTTTCAGATGCCAAACGAGTCTTCTGATGAAAATGACACGACACCAAGTTCCCTTGGATATCAGCTTGGCGCGGAATCATTTGTTCCTGCAGGAGACGGATATCTTCATTTTTGGCTTGAGGGAACGTATACGGAGCCGTACATGTACATAAAGGGAAGTCCAAACTGGTCTTTGTGCCGTGCGTATCTTGAGAACGTGAGTCCTTCAAGAAATGACCCGATATATGAATGGTATGGTACTCCATGGGAAGTCGGATCCTAGCCATGTCGTTCTGTGAGCCAAGGAG
>JAZQMW010000118.1:0-4189 GCA_045627025.1 Treponema sp.
TCAGTAAACTCAAGTTCCTCAATGGGCTTCATTTTGACCTCCGTAATTTTTTAGTGACGTACTAATAGGTTGAATGTCGAGTTTTGAGAAATAATGATTTTATGGTCCTTGAGCATGTAAAAATGACAAATTTATTAATCATTGTGATTTCGACATGCTCAATCACCGTAATATTAGAGTTCTTTCATAAAAAACTAAAAACTCGAATTTTGACCTACTAATATTATTTGTGGAAAAAAACAAATCGGTCATGAATTTGAGGGTATTTTTGGTAAAAATTGCATTTTTGTTGTGCTTTTTTTTGCAAATTTGCTGGAAGAGTAAACATCAGCATGCATTTGTGTGACAAAAAATTGCAAATAGATTGGTTTCGATTGCGAATTTGTCGTAAGAGTAGACATTGGAATGCATTTGGGGGCGGTCGTTTGACGGTCTGCGTCAAGATTCACGGTTTTCAAAACAGGCATCGGTTTGCAACAAAATACCTTGCACACCCTTGCAACGGCTTGAAACACAAAACTTTACATCCAGAAAGTCACAACTTCAAAATCAAGTTACAGATGAAGGTCAGAATTTACCTGCATGTCTGCAAATACTGAAAAACACGATTTTTAGTGCTATTTTTTATTTTCCAGTTTATAATGTATGCGGACACCTGATTTTTCACGTCCACATTCCATTTCAAAAAAAGATGATTCTAAAAAAGAAACATCTAGAATAAGGGGTTTTTCACAATGACAGGAACATTTTGGTCTCTTGTACCGGCTCTGGTGGCAATCGGGCTTGCTTTAATCACAAAAGAAGTCTATTCGTCACTTTTTGTCGGCATTCTCATTGGTGCTGCATTTTTCACGGCAAGTCTTGACGGCGGATTCACTTTCCATGCATTTCTCAAGCATCTTTTCAATGACGGACTTGTAAAACAGCTTTCTGACTCATACAACGTGGGCATCCTGATTTTTCTCGTAGTCCTTGGCATAATGGTATCGCTCATGAACAGGGCAGGCGGCTCCAGGGCTTTTGGAAACTGGGCAAAAAAACACATAAAGACAAAATTCGGTGCAGAAGTCGCAACTGTATGCCTCGGCATCCTGATTTTCATCGATGACTATTTCAACTGCCTTACAGTCGGTTCCGTAATGAAACCCGTCACGGACAAATACAGGGTGTCACGGGAAAAACTTGCATACCTCATAGATTCAACAGCAGCTCCAATATGCATCATAGCGCCAATAAGCTCATGGGCAGCGGCTGTAAGCGGATTCGTCACAAAAGGAGAAAACGGGCTTGCATTATTCTGCAGGGCAATTCCATACAACTTTTATGCACTCCTTACAATCGTAATGCTTTTTTCACTCATTTCATTCAAGACAGACTTTGGTCCGATGGGAAAGTATGAAAAGGCATTGGACATGATGGATGAAAAAAACGGTGAAAGCGACAGTCAAATCTCATCAAGGGGACAAGTCATAGACCTCATATTCCCGATTATGGTGCTAATCGCGTTCTGCACGCTCGGAATGATATATTCAGGCGGATTCTTTACGAAAAACGGAGAAAACCATCATGATTTCATAAACTCATTTGCAGGAAGCGATGCATCAGTCGGGCTTGTAATAGGTTCTTTCGGAGCAATGACAGTCACATTCATTTTCTACGAGATAAGGCGGGTTCTAACGCTCAGGTCGCTCATGGAATGCATTCCATTCGGCTTCAAGTCAATGGTTCCCGCAATACTCATCCTCACGCTTGCATGGACGCTAAAAGGCATGACGGATTCACTTGATGCAGCTCCATACGTAGCACACCTGATAGAAGGAAGTGCATCTGCATTCAAAGGCTTCCTCCCGGCAATCATATTCATCATAGCATGTGTACTCGCATTTGCCACAGGCACGTCATGGGGTACATTCGGAATCCTCATACCGATCTGCATAGCGGCATTTCCTGACGCAACGGATCCTGCAAGAATCATTTCCATAAGCGCATGCATGGCAGGAGCCGTTTGCGGAGACCACTGCTCTCCAATAAGCGACACAACAATCATGGCAAGCGCAGGGGCTGACTGCAACCACGTAAACCACGTAAACACGCAGCTTCCATACGTCATGATCGTAGCGGCAGTTTCATTTGCATGTTATGTAATTGCAGGATTCATACACAATCCTTTTGTTCCTTTCATTATCGGTGCGGCAGGAATAATAGCGCTTAACTGGCTCATCGGAAAGCGCACAAAAAAGACTCCGCAATATAAAATCAGATAAACAAAAAGCATCTGAAAATGCATTTCCGTGCAATAGGGCATCTCTAAGAATTCTTTTTTTAGAGGTTCCCAATGCATCTCGGATTTGCGATTTTTTTCATAAATTCAGGGTAAATTAAGAAAAATTTAAGATTTATCATCAAATAATCATATAGTCAGTGAATTTTAATTCACTTTTGCAAAAAAACAAGCATTTTCTTCCATATTTATATACCATTTGTAACATTATTACATTTTCAACTTGAAACATGCAAATTTTCGATTTACAATAAATTATAACAATTAAAAAGAGGGATACAAATGAGAGAATCAAAACTTGCGAGAAATCTAGCATTGAAAGTGGGACTGACAATCGGCATTCTGATATTTTGCCAAATCATGGTGATTGTCACAAACATAAAATCAAAGATGATTAAGTCAACAAGGCAGGAATACACGGAAATCGCAAAACTTTATGCCGACAAAATTTCCGCAACACTTGAATCATATCTATCGGCACTTGAGCTTTATACAAAATCAGACGTGGTAAAAACAGAAGACAGTGCACAGATTATCGCATGGATAAAGACAAAGGCATCGGTTCGAAACGAAAATTTTGACTATGTGTCATTTGTCGACAAAAACGGAAATTTCAATTCAGACACAAACACAACCACAGTCGTAAAAGACAGGGATTACTTCCAGGCCATAATGAACGGGGGAAAAGATTACTTCATCGACAACCCGGTAAGGTCAAAAGTTTCAGGAAAACTTGTAATTCATGTATGCAAGGCAGCAAAGGTCAACGGCAGGACAATAGGATTCTTTGTCGCAAACATGGGACTTGACCAGATAAATTCAATCATAGAGAACACAAGGCTTGGAAAAACTGGATACGGCTCACTTTTCAGCACTGAAGGAAACTTAATTGCAACTTCAGGAAACAAGGCAGAAATTGAAAACATTACAACCAAATCTTCCGACGCAACAAAATTCCAGAAAGCAATACAGGAAAATGCTGACTTCATATGGCTCAAATACAGGCCAAACAACAGGAAAAGCGCATTCTTCTCACCAATCGACAAATCGGGATGGGACATGGCATTCATGATTGATGAAAAGGAAATATTCCAGACCATATATTCGGTTTCAAAAATAACCATAATTTCAGGCATCATAATCACGATCGCGCTCATACTTGTAATTACACTCTATTTTGCAAAGCAAATGATACCTTTGACAAAAGTTGAAAAATCAATTCGCAAGATAGCAGCCGGAAACGCAGACCTTACGCACAGAATCACACTCGACAAGGCAAGCAACAATGAAATAGGCCGTGTTGTAGACGGATTCAACCAGTTTACGGAAAAGCTTCACGAAATCATGAAATCACTCACGAATTCAAAGGAAGACCTTGTAATGGCAGGAAGCGATCTTGAAGCAAGTACGGAAGATACGGCAGCATCCATTTCAGAAATCATTTCAAACATACAGAACATGGAGCAAAACATAAGCCTCCAGTCAGACAGCGTATCTCAGACAGCAGGGGCCGTGAACCAGATAGCCTCAAACATAGAATCGCTTAACAGAATGATTGAAAGCCAGGGAGACAGCGTATCTCAGGCATCGGCAGCGGTAGAAGAAATGATTGGCAACATCAATTCGGTAAATACGTCAGTCGGAAAAATGGCACTTTCTTTTGACGAGCTTGAGCAAAGGGCATCAAACGGAGTTCTGAAACAGGAAGACGTAAACGCAAAAATTCTTGTAATCGCAAATGAATCGGAAGCACTTCAGGAAGCAAATGCCGTCATATCAAGCATTGCCGAACAGACAAACCTTCTTGCAATGAATGCCGCAATTGAGGCTGCACATGCAGGAGAAGCCGGAAAGGGATTCAGTGTCGTTGCGGATGAAATCAGGAAACTTTCTGAAACGTCATCGGAA
>JAZQMW010000119.1:0-11269 GCA_045627025.1 Treponema sp.
AGTAACGCCATCCGTGGCTATTTGCGGTAGGGAAATTTGTCGATTTTTAGGTGATTACCTCCTGTAATTTCTTTTGTTTCGAGTTTTCTTTGAAAACTCGATGTTTTTTGTTGCTTTTTAGTAAGTAACGCTATTCTTGGTTATTTATGATATGGAGATTTATTGGTTTTAGACTGATATCTCCTGAGATTTCTTTTGTCGCGAAGTTTTTTTTGAAAACTCGACGGCATTTTGTTGCTTTTAGTATGTAATGCCATTTTGGGCTATTTGTGGTATTGGGGATTTGTTGTTTTGAGGTGACTATATCCTGTGATTTCTCTGGTTGTGAGTTTTCTTTAATATATCGAATGTCGAAAGGCTTAATTGCCGTAATATTAGAGTTCTTTCGCAAAAAATTAGAAACTCGAAATTGAATATAATATATAACGTCATCGTTGTTTTTAGGATGGCATTTCCTGTAATTTCTTTTTTGAGATTTTCTTTGGAAACTTGCTGTAATTATTTTGTATATGATGTTGTTTGTATATGTTTTTCTTTTATGCAGAAAGCTTGGATTTTAGGTTTTAAATTAACAAAAAAAAGTTTCACGTGAAACAACAAAAGAAATTACCTCCTGTAATTTCTTTTGTTTCGAGTTTTCGATGAAAACTCGACAGCATTTTGTTGTTTTAGAAAGTAACGCCATCCGTGGCTGTTTGTGGTAGGGGGATTTGTTGGTTTTTAGGTGATTACCTCCTGTAATTTCTCCTGTTTCGAGTTTTCGATGAAAACTCGACAGCATTTTGTTGTTTTAGAAAGTAACGCCATCCGTGGCTGTTTGTGGTATTGAGGATTTGTTGTTTTTTAGGTGATTACCTCCTGTAATTTCTTTTGTTTCGAGTTTTCTTTGAAAACTCGATGGTATTTTGTTTGTTTTTGAGTATAGCGCCATCCATGGCTGTTTGTGGTAGGGGGATTTGTTGGTTTTGAGGTGATTATTTCCTGTAATTTTTTTGTTTGCGTTTTCTGAAATACATGTGGTAATTGTGTTTTTTTTATATATGTCGAAGTGTGTGACCCAAAAAGCATGTCGGTGTATATCTTCCTGTAAATTTGCAACCAAAACCCTTTCGAGTGCAAATTGTCGACCCTAAAGCAAACCGATGCATGCTTTTACGCAAATTTGCAGTCGAAATCCTCTCATGTGCAGATGCACTTTCATATGCATGGATCATGTTTTTTGTCTTGGAAAAAAAAGTCCCTAAATGACTGGCATTCAGGGATTCGTTTATATCGGCATCTATTTAATTCTAAGCACTTTGGAACCTCGTTTTGGGGTCCAAATCTTTTTTCTTTCTTCCGGAAGGGATTCAAGACTGTCTTCATGAAAGCCCAATGTCTCGAACCAGTCGGCTGTTTGTGTCGTAAGCAGGAAAATTCCTTTTGCATTACGTTCTTGTGCACGTTTCACGAGAAACTCTATCAGCTTTGGCCCAATTCCAATGTGGGAACAGTTTTTTTCTACCGCAACGCCTGCAATTTCCATTTGGTTGTCTTCATATGGAATAAGTGACGCACATGCCCTTATAGCTCCATCAAGTTCGTATACAATATAATTGACATATTGAGTATTAAGCATTTCCTTTGTACGTGGAAGAAGAATTCCTTTGTCTACAAACGGCTGCATTACAGTAAGAACCGAAGAAATATCTTCATGCGTCATGTTGCGAATCTTTCCATATTCATTATTATAAATCATTGTGCCTGAACCAAGATCGCTGAATACTTCGCATGGAATTGTTCCGTCAAGGGAACCGTTTATTATATGGACACGAGAGACTCCGTTTTTGCATGAGATTTTTGCAATATCCAATAGCTGAATAATCTTGTTGTAAAGCTCTGTGTTTTCGGATTTCTTGGGATTTTCATTTTCTTTGAGAAACATGTCAACTTCTTCAAGATTCATGGCTGGTATGTTTCCTTCTGGAGAAATGCCTATTTTTGATGGAATTTTAAAACAATTTTCACTTATTTCTGCATCTGGAACAAGATAAAACAATTTATCAGCATTCAAATGTATAGCTATTTGCTGAGCAAGCTCTATGGAAGAAATATTGTAAGGTTTGCCCGCTGCACTCCATCCTATGCATGGAAATATCGGAATGAAATTATTGTCGAGAACGGTTTTTATGGCATCAATCTGGAGTTTGTCAATCATTCCGTTTGTACCATAATCTACACCGTCAATAACGCCTTTTCCTCTGGAGCGAACCCAGTTTCCTATGACCGCAGTTTTTCTTTCTCCTGCAAGAGATGTCATTATCTGGTTTGAAACATCAAAAGCCGCCATTTTTATGAGGGGCATTGCTTCTGGTCCCGTAATCCTGCAATTTTTGTGCATTGTCCATTGAATGTTTGCCGTTGTGAGAATTTCATTTATTCGCTTGTTTGCGCCTGGAACAAGTATTACCTTGAGGCCCGCTTCGTGAATCAGGCAAATGTCTTTTATATGGTTCATGAATTTTGGACTGTCGAGCAGGTTGTCATCAACATATATGATTACGAGTGCATTTTTGAATTTTTTGATGTAGCGGATGACGTCTCTTATTCGTTCCGCCTTTTCGTGAATAATTTCTTCCATAACTAAAACATATATAAGAATCATGTAAAATTCAATCAGTGTAAAGAAAATTTATATTGACATTAAAAAAAAAAATGTCACAATGAATCAAATAAAATTTTAAAGGAGGCCTAATATGGCAAAAACAACAGTTTTACCAGGAAATTCACATTATGGAGAAGGTGGTCGCATGCCTTCTACTACAGGTAACCCAAGTGGCGGTCAGAGAGGAAACAATCCTTCAACGTCAAAATAATTATTGCAGTAATTTAAAATTTGCCCGGAGATTTTTCCGGGTTTTATTTTTTCCAATTTTTTTTCTTATAGGTTCAATTTCGAGCTTAAACGCATGCTGATGTATACCCTTACGGCAAATCTGCACTCAAAACCTTTTCAATTGCAAATTCCCCCCAAAAGCATACCGATGTATAGCTTCACGCAAATTTGCAACCAAAACCCACCCAATTGCAAAACAGCCTCAAATGCATGACGATGTATAATTTTACGGCAAATTTGCAGTCAAAACCCTTTCTATCGCAAAACAGTTGAAATGCTTCCAGATGCTTATTTAACGAAAATTTGCAATTGAAAACCTTACAGGTGCAAATGCCGTCCAAAACGCGAACCGTGAATCAGAATGCAGACCGCCGCAAGGGGCGCCCCCAAAGCATACCAGTGTATAACTTTCAACAAATCTGCACTCAAAACCTACCCAATTGCAAATTCCCCCCCATTCATCGTGTTAAATTTAAAACTCAATTTTCAATCTTAAATCCCGTCTTAAACTGTGGTTAAATTTTATTTACTTTTATTAAAATAAAATAATATTCCTATTTTTTACTAACTATTTTATCAAAATGCAAGTTTTTGGTTGATTTATGCACATTTATATTGTGACCCACATTTGGCAACATCAATTTTCTATAATGAGGTCATACAGTGAGTTACCAAGACAAAGACACGGCAACTGCACGAGGAGGTTAGTTATGAAAAAGATTTTAGGGATATTTGCTTCATTAATTTTTGGAAGTATGACTGCTTTATCAGCTAACGGATGGACAAACGCTGCTGGTTTTGGATGGAATCTTCCTATGGATTTTACTTTTTCAGCTGACGACTACAATAACGGTGAAGATGTAGTTTTGGAAAATCAGACTGGACTTGAGTTTTTTTACATGGGCATTGGAGAAAATGGTTTTGCCGTAAAAGGTGCATTTGATTTGAACTATTCCGGTATAAACCATGAGATTAACAATACGCCATTTATTGGAGTAAACTTAAACTGCCAGTTAGGAGCTGGATATGCACCAATAAATTCTGAAAAATTTACGCTTGGTTTGTTTGGCATGATAGGACTTGATGCATCAGCATTTTATTCAGAATCAACATCTTATGATTCTTTGGCACAAAAAAACATTACTTCAGAATACAGCGAAGGTCAGATTGGATACATGCTTGGAGGAAACGTTACAGCCGTATATACGCCAAGTGTACGCTTTTCATTGTTTGCATCATGTTCCGTAAACTATGTTACACCTGGTATTTTCCTTGTAAAAGCAGAATTCTGTGATGTATATGCTGATTCAGAAGACTATTTTGAGACGGAAAGTTCCGTAAAAGTGATTCCAACAATTGGAATTTGCTGGAAATTATAATGTGTGTCTCTAAAATGTTCAAATTTTAGAGGTTCTCTAAAGAAAATGCGAGATGACAATTGTCCCACATTTGGCAACATAAGTTTTCTATAATGAGGTCATACAGTGAGTTACAAAGCCGGTAACTACAGGAGGTTTGTTATGAAAAGAAATATGAAGAAAACCTTTGAAGCAATCAGTTTGTCTGCAGCAACTCTTTTTATGGGCTGCAACATGGAAGTAAGCATGAATGATGAAGAATATGACAATGAAAATGCCAGAGTTATTCATGGTGACAATTGGGATGAAGTTGAAGAGGATGAGATAGCTGGTGCAAGAGCTGGTGCTGCTGAAATGCCAGCTGCAGATAATGGTGATGCAAACAAAAAAGCAAAAATGGCAAAAGTTATTCCTTTTGAAGGTGCTCTTACAAAGCTTTCTATGATTGGTGCAAAGAAAATTACAGAAAACATGGAAAGCGATGCTGGTGTTGCATTTATTGAATCTGCAGAAAACGTTTTAAGCGGTTTGATGAAGTTTACAGACGGTTTGCTTGACAACTATACTTTCGGATTTTATAAAGCTGCCTCAGGTATTTTCTTCCCTGATGAAAAAAATAAAGATCCTGAAATTATGAAAATTCAGAAAAGCGTAGAGATGTTGCAGGATTCTGTTGACGGAATTAAAATCCAGCTTGCAAATATTAACGATGATTTGAAATACGAATTTGACGGTCAGAAAGTAGCAAATCGTATTCAGGAAATTGAACGCCAGAAGACTGCTTTTGAAAATCTGTTCAACTACTTGAAAAAAATTGACATGAATGAAAATGGAATTTCTCTTATAGATTACTATTATCTTAGAGATGCAGCCGTCAAATCTTTTGGTTCTGTAGATAAAATGCGTCAGGCCATGCAGAATTTCTTTACTGATTACTATAAGGGCAATGCTGTTGCAACGAGAACTTATGGTGAATCTTACAGACTTATTGGAGAAGAATTGTTTGCCTGGAGATATCAGACAGCAGAATTTATGGAAACATTGATTGCACAGGAACTCGAGTTTTCTTCAAAACTTTTTGTTCTTGCAGAATTTTTGCTTGATCCAAATGACAACGTGAACATGATGTTGGACATGATGATTCAGGAAACTGTAAAAAACAGTGCAGGTGCAAAGGATCTTGAAGAACTTATAAAATCGAATGTAACTGCCGGAAAAAATCAGGATTCTGCAGTCTTCGATGAAATCATGTCGATTCTTGGAAAATACTGGGTAATTGTACCAACTTATCATAAAGTAGGAAATGATATAGTTTATGATGAAAATGCAATTGATGATGTAGAGAAAATTCGTCGCAATCTTTTGGTACGTGAATGCAATGTAGCAATGGATTCTTGGAACAGTCTTGTAAATGCTTTCAGTCAGTATGAAAAGACAATCGAAGCAATTCAGATTCCTGTTGATAAGGAAAATGAAATTACATGCAACATCAGGGGAATTAAATGCACATTCAGTCAGAAAATCAGTCAGTTTGACTATGCAAAGAAACTTTCAAAGCTTGCAGAAGTATCTGTAGCAAATAAAACAGAAGAGAACTGGTTGAAACTTTATAAAACCGGATGTCTTCCAACTGACGAGTCAAAAGGTTATGCAAGGATGCTTAGCGCTGCAGATTATGAAAAAATCTTGGATTTCTACAAGAGTCACAATCTTGCAATAACGGACAGCAAACTTTGCAATATCGTTGAGGAAGGTGGTGATATTGTTGGACGCACAAAGAAAAATGGCGGAAACAAGAAGGATGTAACATTGTACAACATCTTCCTTTACGATGCAGGATTTGATTTCCAGAATGTTGAAGCAAAAGATGCTAAGTTTGCATGTCTTAATGCAAAAGAATCAATGGGCTTTATTTTGGAAAATGAACGTGAAGACTATGGAATGGAAGGTTCTTGGCATAACCTCAGATGGCAGCCTGGAAAATGTTTTGACGGTTTGCACTTCTGGAATGTAAAAGTTCCTTGTGTAAAGGGAAATGAAAATACAGTTGAGTGTAAAAATGAATTGCTTCTTGGTGATATGGCTGCTCGAAAGGGTGACAAGACTAAGATAAACAGAATCAAGTACTATGATGACAGCAAAGTTTCTGGTACAAAATACTTGGTTCCAAATATCATGAAAGCTTTGTAAAGCATAAAAGTTTAGCCGGACAGAGATGCAAAATCCCTGCCCGGTTTTTTATTTTTAAGGAATTGAAAATGTGTTATAATATGGAAATGGATACATTTAAAACTCATTTGTTTTCTAAACGTGAAATAACTTTCTTTTTAATCCAGTGTGTTTTGTTTGCGCTGGATGTTTTTCTTTGCATAAAAAATCATTTATTAAGTTTAAGCACTGAAAAAGCTGCAAACATCATCATGGAAATGTTTGGAATGGCAATTTGCGGATTTTTGTTTTTTTCTGTTTTGATAGATGACAGAAAATCCCGCTTTCGAGACTTGTTCCTTTTCATGATTTTTCATGAATGCGTTATTCTGTTTTTGGATAGCACTACATGGTTCATGCAGTTCAAGACTCAGTATTCATCGCTTTTAAAAATCGTAAACTGCCTTTTTTTCATTCTTGGAACGGAAATCATAACTTTGTTCTGGAATACGCAGGTTGAAATCATGAATCTTAAAAATCGGGCCAAGCACTGGTTTTTCGTCTCAATTCAGATACTTGCGCTTGTCCAAATTATTGTAATCATAGGCAATGTTTTTTTCGGATACTTTTACACGATTGAAAATGCAAATTTTATTACGAATAAAAAAACTGGAAACTTTCAGTATGTTTATTCAATGATAATTTTTGTCATTTCGCTTTATTTTGCAGTTACCACAAAAACAAACATGAAAATAAAATCACCGTTTATCGCAATCAACGTTTTGCCGCTTTGTGTTTCCTTCATCCAGCAGTTCCATTACACTCTTTCGTTTATGTACATTTCTGTTCTTGTCGCATTAATCATCCTTTACATAAACATTCAGGTTGACATGGGCCGCAGAATCGAAGAGTTTAAAAATAAAGTGATGATTTCGCAGATTCAGCCGCATTTCATGTACAATACGCTTACGACAATAAAAGCACTTTGCCGCGTGGAACCAGATTTGGCCGCCAAGACAATCACGAACTTTGCAGATTATCTTCGCGGAAACATGGATTTTGCAAGCCTTGAAACTACAATTCCTTTTGAAAAAGAACTTAACCATACTCGCATTTACACAGAAATTGAAGCACTTCGTTTTGACAACATCAAATTTGAATTCAACATTGAAGACAAGGATTTTGAGCTTCCGGCTCTTACCGTTCAGCCTATGGTGGAAAATGCAGTCCGTCACGGTGTCAGAAGCAAGCCGGATGCACACATTTTAATCCACACTTATGCCGATGAAAATTATCATGTAGTTGTAATTAAAGACAACGGAAAAGGTTTTGACCATGCACAATTCAATGGAAGCAGAACTCATATCGGTTTGTTAAATACAAGACTCCGTGTGGAACGACTTGTAAATGGAAAATTTAGTACAGAAAGCGTTCCTGGCGAAGGTGTTACAATCACAATAAAAATTCCAAAAGGAGGACAGTCTTAATGAAAGTAATTTGCGTTGATGATGAAAAATTTGTTCTTGCAGATTTGCTTGAAACCATAAAAGAAATTCCTGAAATTGTGGAGGCAACAGGTTTTAGAAATGTTTCCGAAGCATTTGAGTTTATCCAGACAAATTCCATTCAAATTGCATTTCTTGATATAGATATGCCTGAGATGAACGGTCTTGATGTCGCAAAAAAAATCCACGAGCTTTCTCCTGCCACCGCCATAATTTTTACGACAGGATATCCTCAGTTTGCGCTCGATGCATTTAAAACCCATGCAATCGGATATCTTTTAAAACCGATTAAAAAAGAAGCAATTATCGGTGAGCTTGAAAATTACAAAAAATTGCAGCAGACAGCATTTGCAGAAGACTCTCAAAAACCCCGTTTTTATGCAAAGACATTTGGAACGTTTGAATTTTTTGTTGACGGTCAGCCGCTTAAAGTTGGTCGCAAGAAATCAAAGGAACTTTTGGCATACTTGATTGACCGTCAGGGAGCCGCCCTTACAAGGAAAGATTTTGCCGCAGTTGTTTTTGAAGACCAGCAGTATGACAGAAACGTGCAGAGTTACCTTACAAAGCTTTTGTCAGATTTGCAATCTTCTTTGGAAAAAGCCGGAGCTGCAGAAATATTTGTTCACAGTGGTGAAACTTATTCCGTAGACTTTAACAAATTTGGATGCGATTACGTTGATTACCTTAACGGAAAACCAATGAACGAAACTGACTGTTTTGCAGGCGAATACATGAATCAATATTCCTGGGGAGAAGACAGCATTTACCGTTTTGAATGATTTATAAATTCCTTAAAAGCTGACCTACATTTGGCAACACCCCTTTTATATAATAAAGACATAAATTGAGTTGCAGGGAAAAAGAAAAAAATGCAACTTAAAAAGGAGGCCTATATGTGGTGGTGAGAATTGTAAACTAAAAACAAAAGAGTTTGTGTAGTGTCGATTTTTAAGGAGGCGTGTATGTGGTGGTAACAAATTGTAAATTGAAATCAAAGCGGTTTTAGAACATCAATTTTCAGGAGGTGCTTATGGTATTTTCAAGTTGTTTAGTAGAAATGTTTTTTTCATTGGGTTCCATTATTGATTGGGATTCTATTATGGATCTAGGCTCTATTCTTGCATTTACACCAATCTAAGTGAAAATGGGAAGTAATAAAGTTTTACGGATGAGATTGTTCTTTTTAGGACAATCTCTTTTTTTTTTGAAATCACTTTGAAAATTCAAGTTGATGCAGTCGAAGAGTTTTGATTGATTTTGCATTCGTCAGAAAGTTTTAACGATGCGACAAATTCTGATTTATCAATTGAATCTTCCACACCATTTTTATAACGATAAATTTTCCATATATCTTTATCATAAATCGGCAAATAGAAAATGTGGCCTGTTTTTTTTGATGCTTCCTGATAACATGATTTAAGAGCTTTTACTTTTCTTTCATATTCTTCTTCATCAATGTTAATCGAAGTAGATTTATTCACGCTTTTTACTTCAAAAATATGAATCTGACCATTTTTATCTTTCATTACAAAATCAGGATAAGATGAATGAATTCCGTCCAGATAATATTCATACTTGATTTCAGAATTCAACGGAAAATTCTTTCCCCACAAAAATCTTGAATCCTCGAACAATTCTTTTTCTTTGCGCTCAGTTTTTTCAATAAAACTTGAACGAATGTCTTTCAATAATTCTGCCCACTTTTTTTCAGAATCACTGTCAAAAGAAAAATCAGTTTTTTTATCTTTTCTGCACCAAATCCAGTCATCCAGAGTAATATTTTTTGCATTTTCAATAAAACAACTTTCTAGCGGAAATCCAACATCTTCACACACAACCATGCTTTTTTCGTAATCACAGATATAGTTTTCGTAGGAAGATTTTATATCATCAAGATGTTCTGTGAAAATTGTCCACTTTTTAAAATCACTTGCGTAATCATAACAAATGTTCTGAATCTCATTATCTTGTTTTTGCAAATTTCGATACAAATCAAAAATTGAAGTATGTGTCAGTTTGTCATCCTGTAAATTGCTTACGAAATTTTTCAAGTCATGTGTTTTTGTAGAATTTATAATCTCAAGTTTAACAGGCTTTACACGGAATTTTTTTTCAATTTCATAATTTGCATAAAGATTTACCTGTTTTGGAGAATGTTCATCTTTTGGAATGATTCCCCAAATCCATGCGGTGGATGCAAGATGTTTTGCTTCATCGCTTAATTTTTCAAAATCTAAAAGACGGGGATTTCTTCGGACTCGGCCCATTACCTGTTCGTCCAGCTGTTTGCTTTTTGAATCACGAATCTGATAAAGCATACATGCACGAGGAATATCCCAACCTTCTGAAATTACCATTTTAAAAATGATTACAGAAATTGTGGATTCTTTTCCTTTCATGTAGTCTTTCCATTTTGCCATAGGAAGTTTTTTCAATCCGCTGTCGTTCGTTTCGCCGCCTTTGTCGTTTATGTAAACCCATTTCAAGTCCTGATGATTTTCCAGTGCCGGCTTAATGTTGTTTTTTAATTCTTCTTCTGCTTTTTCTTTGTTGGAAATCTGAATTATAAAACAGGGATTTACTTCAAGAAGATTTATGTAGTCTTTTCTGATTTCTTCAAACTTATCCAACGCTTCCTTCAAGCTGTCAGTGTCTTTGCACTGTTCTACAGATTTTATAAGTTTTGCATTTTCTGCATCAGTATTAGAAATTTCAACGTCAGGTTCCTGCTTGCGTGAAAGTTTTGGTGTTGCCGAAAAATTTATAATCTGCTCAAAGTATTCTTTCAGTTCATCAAGATTTCTGGTGGCAATGTGGCATTCATCTTTTATAAGGTAAACAGTTTTATCTGCCTGCTTCATAAAAGTGTCGCCTGTAAGAGATTTTAAGAAATTGAGGAAAGTACCTTCTTTTTTAAGCTTGCTTGAATCCTTGTACAAATCCCGGGGAAGAACATACACATTGTAATCTGTTGGAATATAAAGGCTTCCTTCTCCGCTGGAATCCGAGTTTATGAGAAATGGATTTATATTTGCAAAAGTACTGTTTTCTGCAAGATTAATAAATGAATTATAATTTTGCTCAGCAAGGTTACTTTTTGAAAGTGTTGAAACTATGAACACTGCATTTTGGTTTGCGGCAAGAACTCTGTTCATAAAATCTGCCATCATGTAAGTTTTGCCGCTGCCAGTTGGAGCTTTAAAAGTAATTTCTTTTTTGCCTGATGATAAAACCTGTACAAGTTTACTTACGGCACTTTTCTGTAAATCTTTTGCTTCCTGTTACATTTTATTCACCCAGTTCCTTTTGAGTTTTTTCAAAGTTACTGCAAACCCAATCGATTTTTTCTTTTACAGTTTTGAACTTATCTTTGCCATAAA
>JAZQMW010000120.1:0-18770 GCA_045627025.1 Treponema sp.
GTAGCCATGTCGTTCTGTGAGCCAAGGAGTTGCATCAAGGATTTGTCTTCCTAAGACCGCTTGGCCTCCGACTTAGGACGCCGCAACTTTTGGAGTTGCAGGAAATTTTACGGGCCACCTTGAACAGGCCGGAGTTGAGAAAGACTTTGCGCTCATAAAGACAAGGGAAGAAAATGCGCCAAAGGGAATTTTTCCGACATACATTCCATGCCAAAAAGACGTTCCCGAACACATAAGGGATTTCCCGTTCAGCAGCAGCGAAATCATGTATCCTGAAGGAGAAGAGAAGATTCAGCTGGAGCCGGAATGTGCAGTCCTGTTCAACGCATCATACGAAAACGGAAAGATAAAGGAACTTTCGCCGGTTGCATTTACGGCATCAAACGACTGCTCCATAAGGAAAAGCGGTTCAAGCAAGGTCAGCGAAAAAAAGAACTGGGGAAAGCTTTCAAAGGGTCTTTCAGAAAACTTCATACCGCTTGAAAGTTTTTCCAGCGAATCATCACTTGACGACTACAAAATCGCAAGCTTTCTAATCAGGAACGGCAAGGTATTCGAATACGGAGAAGACAGTTTCGTCAGGGACTACTCCTACATATACGAGAAACTTACATCATGGCTCATCGAGACGATAAACACACAGAAAGATGAAGGCCCCATGGAAAACGTGCTCGATTACCTGAAATCGGCTTCATGCCCTTCAAAAATTCTTGTTTCGGTGGGTGCCACGAGGTATACGGATTTTGGAAAGGAAACATTTCTTCGACAAAACGACGAACTTGCAGTTGTCCTTTACCCTTCCTCAAGATACACGGTTCGTGGAATAGAAAAACTCATCGAGGAAAACGGTTTTGCAGGAAAAGGTGAAATAAGCTGCCTTTGGCAAAAGATTGTCATCAAAAAATAAAAATCTGCAAGCTTTGCAGTTTTCTGACATTTTCACAAAAAGACAAAAAAAAGGCCCGGACGGTAAGAATCATACAAACCTTGCCCCGGGTCTTTTTAATTCAGAAAGGATGCATGACATCCATCCTGCACAAAATGCATTCCATGCCCCAAACAAAAGACATGGAAAGCAAATCAAGCGTGTACTAGCATTTTGCTATGGCAATAGACTTGCAAGTAAAGTCATACTTGAACTCATTGATTGTGAACGTTCTCTGCTCACCCTTCTTCATGTCAAGAAGACTGTTTCCGAGAGGAGAAAGATAAGAGATTATGCCCTCATCAACATTTGACTCCCAAGGTCCGAGAATAGTGTACTTGACTTCAACATTCTTGATATTGTCCTGGAGAACAACGACATTGCCAAATGAAACGACAGATGTTGTTGCAGTTGCAGGATCGAATACGACGGCACGTGCAAGTTCATCCTTAAGCTGGCCAAACTGCTTGTTGAGACGATGCTGGGCTTCCTTTGCAGAAATGTATTCGGCATTTTCCTTGAGGTCTCCCTTTTCCTTTGCATCGCTGATTTCCTTTGCGATTGCAGGAAGCTGAACCTTTTCGATATCCTCTGCCAAAGCCTTTTTCTCTTCAAGTTTTTTTGCAGTAACCATGAGTCCCTTTGGAGCTTCAGTCTTGACTTCTGCCTCCTGGAACTTGAACTCAGGATACTTCGAAAGGATTCCGTTTCTAAGCTGGGCCTTGTATATTGCATCAAGATCAGAAACATCATTTACCATCGTATACATGCGGGTAATGATGTCTTCAGAATTTGAAAGCATGTAGTTGAGCATTGCATTTACATTTCCACCGCTGCTCTTTCTTGCAAAAAGAAGTGAAACTGCATTCTTTATGGTCTTCTTGTTCTCAACAGTATTTACATGATTGTTGATTTCCCTGTAACAGAGTGAAATCACGTTTACAAGAGTCACAAGCTGCTTTTCTTCAGGAATTGATGCACCGGCAAACCATTCCTCTCCGCTACAATCGGAAACAAGATAGTTGACCGCATTCCTGTAATTCCTGTATTCATTGAAACAGTCCTGAACGAGACGCGTAACTTTCTCGCCTTTTTCTGCGGCAATAAGCTCCGCAATGAGGCTCTTGTCCAAAACCGTAGGGAAAAGCAAAATGAACTGGTCATCCCAATCAGGAAGCATCTTGATGTTTCTGAGATAAGCTTCCTTGAGGTGCGTGTTTTTGCTGTCCTTTAAGAGAACATACATTTCCCTTGGATTTTCAATATCTCCATAAAGCTCAGCGAACGTAAACTTTACAGGATTTTCAAGAGAAGGAACACGCTTCGTAATTTCCTGAACTACAAGATAAGATGCCACAATCTGCTCGTTTACCGACGTGAAAGCCTTGAGGTATCCTGCGAAATAATTGAACATGTCGCCAAACTGCTCGTCTGAAGGATCGTCAAATTCAGAAAGGTAGCGGACCATGATGTCAATGCGAGAGAAGAATGACTTGTCTGCCTTGAATTCGTTTGCAAGGCGCTCACTCTTGCTGATTTCCTTGTCGCGTACTGTATAGAGGTTGATGTCGTTAGGATTTACGCCAAACGTCGGATCGCTTTCAAGCACTTTCTGTGCCTTTGAATGCCAGCTTGTCCATTCACCTGCAGTAAGGATTGAAGGCACGATTTCTGCCTTGATGTGTTTTTCGTCACAATTGTTGTTGAAGCTCCTGATGATTGTCTTCAATGTCCATGCGACATTTTCCTTTACTTTCTTTGCAAGCTCATCATGCTTTACGGTTTTCTTGTAAACCCAAATGTGATCTTTTGCAAGAGGAAGAAGGGCACTTACAGCCATCTTGAGTGACATTGAGTGAACGCCGGTCTTTTTTCCGAAATTGATTGTAAGCATGTCACCCTCAACCTTTGAAATGATTCCGACACCCCATGTCCTGTGGTAAACATAATTCTTTACGTCAAACGCAATGTGCTTTTCAAAATCACTGATTGCCTCAAAGACATTTCTGAACGACTGATTCAGGTTTGATGCGCGAATATAGTCTTCGAGATGAGTATGATCAGAATATTTTCCCCTGAAGCATTCAATGATTTCCTTTCTGGCCCAAGCATCCTTATTGTCTATCTCAAGGATTGTCTTCAAGATTGTTATGGCAATATCCCACTTGGACGTATCCTTGTAATATGAATAAAGCTCCTGAAGGAGAAGAGCGGACTTGTCCTCACTGATTGTCTTTGCAACCTTTCGCTGGACAAGCATGAAAAAGTCAATTTCTTCAGGAACATTGTCCACGAGAATAGACCATACGGTCTTTACGGAATTCATGTTTTTTGCACCGACATAACGGAGGATTGCCTTCTTGTAATAGTTTACGGCAAGCTCCCTGTTTCCCTGGGCTTCATAACGGTCTGCAAGAAGCTTTGCAATGTCGGCTTCCTCAAAATCAAGCTTTACGATTTTCTCATAGACATCCCAAATCTTATCGTCATTTGAAGCCTTGTAGAATTCTGCAAGTTTTCTAAGAGCAAGCTTATTCTGAGGATCGTATCCAAGAATAGTCTCGCAAAGATACTCAACAAGCAATTCCTTATGATTCTTTCCGAAAATCTCAAAGAGTGTAACAAGAGAGCTTAAATCAACAGAACCAGTCCTGAGCGCAATCATTCCTGAAAGATAAAGGGCCACGATACTGTCCCTTGAGTGTGAAAGCTGTTCATCACAGATATCCTTGATGGCATATTCACAATTCTGTGTATGTGCGTTTTCCAAAATCACGGCAAGCTCAATAAGATTGTTCTTTGTGAAATTTGTAATGCCTGCACGTGTCCAGGTCTCAGCTTTAAGCATCTCTCTAACGGAATTTTCAAGTTCTTCTGCCATAACCGTTGCTCCTAAATTAATTTATATATAGTTTGTGAATTTCCGGATCAAGAATTTTCATCTTGAGCAGAACTTCATTGATTTTTGACACACTTTCCTTTGCCAAAACATAATAGTCAATCAGCCAGAAATAAAGATTCATCAACCTTGGCTTTATGAGTTCCTTGTTGTTTGAAGGATCTTTCAATTCGTTCTCCTTGGCATAAACTTCCTGTTTAAGACGAAGAACTTCATGCGTCGTAAGAGAACGCTTTACGTTGAAAACTCCAAAAATAACACCGTAAACGGCAACCCATTCCTGTAGGGCCACCCCTGAAACTCCCAGGGATTCAACTTTCCTTATCAGCACGGTAATAAGTGGAGAATCCAAAAAAACAAGATCGATTTTTGAAGCATCGATATAGAATGCTTCCTTAAAAAGCATTTTTGCATTTTTCGTCTCACCGCAAAGTGCGTAACAGTCAGCCATCTCGGCAACAATGGATGCCTGTCCGTTCAAAGTCACATTCGCATCAGTAAGATACTTGAGCGCAACTTCATACGAACCAAGCTTCTTGTAGCAAAGTCCAATTTTTCTTAACTTCTCTGATTTCAAACAAACATCTTTCTCTTCCTCGGACCTGCTGTAAAGTTCGAGCGCAAAAGAAAAAATCCCTTTTGTAAATGAATACACAGTTTTCTCAAGTGGAGAGTCAGTTTTGTCGACAATACCAGTAAGAAATTGCTTCCATTGGCTCAAAAGCGACTCACCCTGCTCAAAACAAGACTGCTGGGAAAGGGACTGCACGGCATCTATCCAAAAGTTGCATGAGCGGATTGCAAACACAAGATCCTCATTTTCAAGGTCAGCCGTCAGAGCGTCATTCAAGAGTCTCAAGGCTTTCCCAAAATCACATATCTCTATTAGTTTAAAAGCCTCCTCAAAAGCCTTTTGCGATTGAATACCCATAATTACAGTATATAAAAAAAAGGGCACTTTAGTCAATGTATTTTTTTTGAATTTTTAAGCGTTATTTTATAAAGGTTTTTATAATCTTTGTCAATAGGTATTTTGCAGTTTATTAAAATTATTAAAAAAAGAACCGCTTCCAGACAAGGACATCCGGAAACGGCTCCATAAACGCATCAAAATGTCCGGGATGACTTCAAGAAACCGAATCCCAGACTTTCACACAAACCGCCAAAATCATCTTTCGGAGGTTTTACAACCTATTCTATGGCAAAACGTATGTCCTGCCAGCACGAATTGTACACGTCAAGCGTCTCCCCGACATCCATCTTCAGCTCACAGTTGAAAAGGTCTTCCGTCGGATACATCGGCTTCTTCTTCGTATACTTTGCAGCCTCAAGATTTATGAAAGGAGGAAACCTCATGCCGTCAAGGAATTCCGCATATATTTCCGGACGATGGCTGAAATCAATGAACTTCATGGCAAGGTCGTAATTTGGAGCATCCTTCAATATCACCATGGAATCAAAGTATGCGGGAGCACCGCTTTCAGGTATGAAAAAATCAATCATTTCATCCTGCATTTCCTCAGGAACTTCCGAAAAGACAATTTCAGCATATCCCTGGCACACCCAGAAATCACCTGCGGCAAAAGATTTTCCGAATCCCTCGGCGTCAAATTTAATGAGGTTCGGAGTCCACTTTTCCTTCAAGATGAGTGACGCAGCCTTTATCTCATCCTCATTCCTTGAATTCAGCGAACATCCTGAATGCCTCAAGGCACTTCCAATGGCTTCCCTCATGTCATCCATCATCGTCATGTGGCCGGCATATTCTTTTTTCTCAAAAATCGTATAGTCACGCGGATAGCCGCTGATTTTCTTCTTATTCACCATGATTCCAGAAGCACCCATGCAGTAAGGCACGCACCACGTCATGTCGGGATCGTATGCCTCTGCCTTTTTCAAAGCCTCAGGATTTATGTATTTCGAATTAGGAAACTTCGAAAGGTCAATTTTCTGCACCATCTTCTGCTCTATCATTATCGAAGTATAATCCTGTGACGGAATAGTGAGGTCATACCCCCTTGCACCCGCCTTGATTTTTGAATACATGGTCTCATTCGAGTCAAAGTAATCACACTTGACGATGCAGTTGTACTCCTTCTCAAACTTCTGGAGAACGGAATCCGGAGTGTAGTAGCTCCAGTTGTAAAGATGGAACACCTGCTTTTTTTCTTTTTTCTCACATGACAAAAAGCAAAGCGACAAGACAGCAAACATGCCTGCTGCGGCAACATTGAACCTTTTCATTTCAAGATCCTTACGGGACAGTCTTTTATTAAGCAAAAAAATCTGTCTGTTAAAAAAGTAGTATGGACTTTCATACGAAAATCCCGCCTTAAAAAGCAATTAACTGTATAGGATTTTAAGACTTTAGACAAGACATGCAGAAAGCCCGGAAGCAAAAAATCATGACGATAGGAAAAGGACTTTTCATCTTCCGGCCCGAGATATTTTCCTTGAAAGGTACACAAACGGAGTGTCGGCTACAGTAGTAACCGCATAGACTGCAAGTGTCGAAAAAGATATCCTCAAAAGGGTTCCCGTGTCATAGGTGCCGTAAAATGCCGCAAAATTGAAAAGGAAAGCATTTACGATTTGGCTTACGAAAGTGGAAAGATTGTTTCTCAGCCACAAAAAACTTGACCTCGAGCCGGATTTTTTTTCGGTCGCGCTCCAGATTTTATGATAGATGAAAACATCAAGAACCTGCACGATTGCATAAACGGCAAACCCGGAAAACACAACGCGCGGGGTACTTGAAAAAAGGCTTTTGACAAGAGGGAGTGATTTGTCGTTTTCCGAAGGACTGTACAAAAACCACAAAAAAGATGCCGTGATGAAGAAAAGAGATGCAAAAATTCCCGAGTTCACGATTTTTTCAGCATCCCTTTTACCGTAATGCTCGCTTGCAATGTCGGTGACAAGAAACGTGGACGCAAAAAGAACGTTTCCCAAAGTCATTTCCATGCCGAAAGCCCTGACAAGCACAAGAACCTCTATGTTCGCAAAAATCGTGGCCGAAACGGACCATGCAAAAAGCCCTTCCCTTCCGAGCAGGCGAAAACAGGCAAGAACTCCGCCATATGTCAAAAAAAGTGAAAAAACAAGGATAATCTCATTTGAAAAAGAAAACATTAAAAACCCTTAATAAAGAATAAAAAAACAAAATTCCCGAAAGATCCATCAGGATTTTTCAACCACGAAAAGATACTCGCTCACATGAATGTTTCTTGAACGCAGGTTTCTTGAACCTCGGAACGCATTGTATTCAATTTCCACAGTCTTCACTCTTCCGTACCGCATAAGCATTTCCTTCATCTCGTCAAACTTTATGAAGCCTTCGGAATTGTAGGAAACTATCACGAACCTCGCATCAAGCATGCTTACGATTTTCTCCATGGAACAAAGCACCTCGGCACGCTTGTTGAAACTCGAACGGTTCCAGTTTGCAGGAATGCCTGACACTTTGCTGAGCTTCACGTCAGGAATCCTGTTGTCCGCTATGATGTTGAGCATGAAATAATTTGAGCCATAAGGATGCTGGTTGTACGGAGGATCAAGATACGCAACGTCAATCTTCCTGAGCTTTTCCGCAAGGACTACGGTATCATGCTTGTAAAGCTCCACCTTGCTCCTGAAATTGGAAAACACGGGAATCGGCAGCTCTATCTGCCCCATGATGCGTGTAAGCGCATTTTTGCCGGTTCCGCCAAAACATCCTATTCCGGTATTCTTGTCCTTGTAAAATCCCTTGAATATGCCTGACGTGTTGACGTGTATGGATGCCTCGGTCAAGAGAGGAGCCAGAAAAAAGTTCCTGAGCTTCTCATCGGAAACAGTATCTATGAGATTTCTGTACGTATCGATTCTTTCTGCATTTTCCCTTGTATAAAACGCACGTTCACCTTCCTTTATGTCATCAGTAACAAGAGGCGCATAATTTTCACATATTATGCCGGAAATCTTTTCGTTGAAAAAACTCTTTTCAATCCTCGTGCGCTCGGCAAAATATCTTTCAGTGTCAAAATCCGAACGGTTTGAAAGATAGCACGAATTGAGTATGTAGGAATAAGTTTCAAGATCATTCACGATGACAGTCGACGAATGCTGCTTGAGCATGCGCGCAACAATTCCGCTTCCGGAAAAAAGGTCGGCCGTCACGAGCTTCTTTTTATTGAGTCTTTCCTTTATAAGGTTGATTTCCTTTTCTATGTACCCGATAAGGATTCTCTTGTTGCCTATATATGTAATGATTTGTGTCGTAAGATAATCCGCGTTTTCATTTTTCATTCTACAGAGTTTACCATAAAAGAATTTTGTATTCAATCAGATATGACTCAGATTCGGAAAACACACGGCAAAAGGAAGGGGCAAACTAAACCTAAAGCCTTAACCCAAGGCACAAAAACGGAAGAAAAGAATAAAAACACGATTCATCGCAATAAAGCTTTCCATTATACGAAATGTTCTTTACCGCAGGGAAATTGTAATTTGCAGAAAAACCGAACCTCAAAGACAGCCTTGAAAACATCACGGAAGAGGCAAAACTTGCGCCAGCACCCCAAAAGACTGTCTTTGAATTCATGTTTGCAAAGTCGAGTTCAAGCACTGTTGCAAGAAAACCGAGCGTCACCACAGATTCCATGAACGAAACCGGGGAACATCTGTAAACGGCGCCAAAAAGATTTGTCATGAGATAGGAACCGTCCGCATTGCAGCTTTCGGAAGAATACCTGTAGGCAAAATTTTCCCCCGACTGACTTGAAGCAGACTTTCTCTGGTTTTTCTCATCACTTTCCTTCCATACCTTGAACTCAACGGAACCGAACGGCGCATAGGAAAGATTATAGCAAAGCCCAAGCGAAGAATTTTCAGGATATGCCTCAAAAATAAAATGCACGAAGCTTTCACTCAGGGAAACGGACAGTTCTGACGAATTCTCAACAGAAAGATCCTTTACAAGATCCGTATACATGCTGCCGACTCCAGAATACAAATTCATCTCCAAGGAAAAAAGAGGAAAAGAAATCAGACTTAAGAAAAGAGCAAAAATTTTTTTCATAGCTGAAATTCATTATAATGACATAAAACGTTTAAAACTACCATCTGCAGGGTACATTTATGTTTTTTTTAAGAAAGCACGCACACACTCCGAAACCGATAAAAATTCTGCATGAATGAAAGCAAAACATGAGGAACCTCCAGGAATTGCAATTTGCAGGGGCAACTTCAAAAAAGCGATGTTTCAAGGCTTGGATTCCGTCGGTTACCTTCAACTTGAACGAGTCGGACATCCTTAAACTGTGTTTTTTTAGAGATGCCCATGTTTACTATCCTGAACTTTTTGATTATAATCATGGAATGTCACAGCCATTACTATACAGCATTATCGACAAGGCAGTCTTCGACTACAGCCTGATTGAAAAAGGCGACAGGATACTTGTAGGCGCATCCGGGGGAAAAGACTCCACCGCACTCATAGAATATTTCTCGGAACGAATGAAAAGGAAAGGCGCAGGATTCACGTTCAAGGCTCTTGCCATCCAGTCTGATTTTGCCCCACCCTTCCCTGAAAAAATAATCTCCCTATTCAAGAAATGGAACGTCGACTTCGAAATCATGGACGTAGACATAACGGGCAGGCTCAAGGAAAACAGGAAAATGAACTGCTACTGGTGCTCAACGCAAAGAAGAAAAGAGCTTTTGCATTACGCAATGGACCACGGCTTCAACAAGATAGCCCTAGGACACCATCTGGACGACATACTCGAAACCCTCATCATGAACATGACTGAAAAACAGAAGCTTACGGCAATGCCTCCAAGCCTTGCGTTTGACAATTACCCCATAACCGTCATAAGGCCCCTGTGCTACGTGCCTGAAAAAACAATCATCGAGCACGGTGAAAAAATGAACTACCTCGGATACACATGCACGTGCAGCTATCAGGAAAACAGTGCCCGCAAAACGGCAAGAAAAAAACTCGAAATCCTTTCAGACGGAGACTCAAAGACAAAGCAGAGAATTCTTGAATCGCTTCGCCACATAGACCCAAAATACCTTCCGTAAATTTTAATTGAAAAAAAAGAGAAAACATGGTAACATTTAAGGAAACATCTAAAAATTGCATTTTTTAGAAGTAACTTTGAAAAACACGAGTTCCAGACCTTGTAATTTCAAAGGTTGAAACTCGACTGACATCCTTAAAAAGTATTTTTTAGAGATGCCATCAAGAACCATTCCATGTGGATTAAAAAAGGCAAGATTCCAAGGCCCGCATGGTTTTAAAGGAAACTCTTTTGGCGGAATACAAGATAATCGTCCCGGATTCTGTACTTCTTTCAAGAATATGCGGAACAAACGACACGAACCTACATCTCCTTGAAACATTTTTCAACACTCCCGTATACGCAAGCGGGAACGAACTTTCTGTCGACACTGAAAATTCAGACACAAGGCAGCAGTTTGATTTTGCGGTAAACAGGATTCTTGACGAAATGACAGAATCAAACCTTGACGTCACAGATGAAGAACTCATTCAGTCGGTACTGAACAACGGAACTCCATGCGGCAAGGATTTTTTTGCACGCTATGCGATATCAATTCCAGGAGGACTGAAAAAAGTTTTTCCACGGACAAGAGGACAGGCGGAACTCATACAGAAAATGAGGAAATCGGACATGATATTCGCATCAGGACCTGCAGGATGCGGAAAGACATACATCGCAATAGCGGAATCACTATGCCTGCTTCTTTCGCACAAGATATCAAGAATCGTGCTCACGAGGCCTGTTGTCGAGGCTGGAGAAAGCCTTGGATTCCTTCCCGGAGACTTGAACGAAAAGCTCGATCCGTACATAAGGCCCCTTTTCGATTCCATAAATTCGCTTGTTCCAAGGGAAACGTCCAAAAAGCTCATTGAAAACGGCATAATAGAAATAGCACCGCTTGCATACATGAGGGGACGCACGCTCAGCAATTGTGCGGTAATTCTTGACGAGGCGCAGAACACCACCGCAGAACAGATGAAAATGTTCCTCACGAGGATGGGTGAAAACTCAAAGATTTTCGTAACAGGCGACGAAACGCAGATTGACCTTCCAAAAAGAATTTCTTCAGGTTTTGTGCACGCAATAAGGCTTCTTCAAAATATTGAAGGAATATCGATAGCAAGACTCACTTCCGAAGACATTGTAAGAAACGAGCTTGTAAAAAAAATAATTCAGGCGTATGAAAATGAAGAACAACAGTAAAAAATCGATTTCGGCGATTCTTTATGAATCCACAGGGAAAACCATCAAGGCAAATTTCAAGCTACTGACACTTCTGTTTATCACGCTTCTGGTCGCATCATTCATTTCATTCATCAAGACATCCACGTCATCAACAGTATCATCTTTCAAACTTGATGACTATGAAATCGGTCAGATTGCAGACATAACGATAAGGGCCACGAACGACATTCCCGCTGATTATGAAAATCCAATAAACATCACAAAGGGTGAAAAAGTCATAAAAAAGGGATTTCCAATTACGGAAGACGGATACGCAAAACTCAAGAAAATGTCGGAATCTCCTACATACATTGACTACAGGGCTTTTGCAAATTCCATAATCTACCACATTCTCCTTTGTTTTCTTTTCTTCTCATTGAATTCAAGAATATATTTCGGAGGCAAGAAACCGTCATTCAAGGAACTTGTAACGGAATGCGTATTTTTCATGACAATATTCGCAAGCACCATGATTTTCGGGAAATATCCGTCATTCACGTCCCAATTCGGAATATGCACGGTATTGCCCTCAGCATTGTGCGTGTTTTTGGTCGCAATACTATTCGGCCAGCTTAACGCAGTGTTTTTCTCGCTGATAGCATCACTCAGCATCCTGAATGCAACCGCATACCAGATAGTGCCGTCACTTTTCGTACTGACGACATCACTTTCCGCCGCAAGAATCGTAAGAAAAATAAACAGACGCTCCGACATGGTGTTCGTTGCAGCACTGCAGGGGCTTTTAAATGTGGTTTTCATGGTCATCTTCATGATAATATTCAACAGCAACCTTACGGAAAACATATGGATTTTGGTGGCGGTAGCACTGAACGGTTTTTTTTCAGGCATTTTCTGCCTTGGCCTCCTTACTCCGCTCGAACTCCTTCTGAACACGTCATCGCTTTTCAGGCTCATGGACCTGAGTGACCAGAACAGCCCGATAATGAAACAGATGCTCGTAACGGCAAGCGGAACATACAGCCATTCACTTATGGTTGCAAGCCTTGCAGAAGCCGCATGCAATGAAATCGGAGCAAATCCTCTGCTTGCAAGAGTAGGCGCATATTATCATGACATAGGAAAAATTGACAATCCTGAATATTTCGTTGAAAACCAGACTTCGACAGAAAACCTTCATGACGACATAAATCCGTCACTTTCAGTAAGCATAATAAGGAGCCATGTAAAGCACGGCGTCGAAAAAGCAAGAAGCATGAGGCTTCCTGAAAAAGTCGTAAACATCATAAAGGAACATCACGGAAACCAGGTCATCGCATATTTTTACAACGAGGCAAAACAGCTAAACCCTGACGCATCGCCTGAAGACTATTCATATACGGGAAATCCGCCAACGTCAAGGGAAAGCGCGATCGTAATGCTTGCAGACACGGTAGAAGCAGCATGCAGAACGCTGGACAAACCTTCGGTACCCAGACTTGACAAATTCATACTGACGCTCATACAGTCAAAGATTGACCACAAACAGCTTGAAAACTGCGACCTGACATTCAGCGACATATCAAAAATACATGATGCATTCGTGCAGATTCTTGCAGGATATTACCACAGCCGCACAAAATATCCTGACCAGAAGGATCCTGACACAAACCTTGCCGATGCGTCAAAAGAAACACAAAAAGCACAGGGAGCGAATGATGACAGGCAGACAGTGGCTGAAGACGCAAAAAAAACGTCATCAAAGAAACTTTCCAGGGAAAAAACATCACAGCCGGAACCTGAAAAAGATGTAAAAAAAGAAACAAAAAGAAAAAGCAAAAAAGATACCAAAGAGGAATGAAAATGGCAAACCAGATTTTTGTTACAGTTGAGGAAAACATGGAAGAGCCTGCATGGCTTGGAAAAATAGAAGGATTTTCTGACAAAGTGCTTCAGAAACTCGATTATGACGACGAAGAAGTGTCAATACTTTTCTGCACGGACAAATACATACAGGAACTTAACAGGACTTACAGAAACATTGACAGCCCGACAGATGTCCTCAGTTTTGAAAACGGTGACGAATACACTGATGAAAACGGAAAAAAATGGTTTCAGGCAGGAGATATTGCAATAAGTCTTGAAACTCTGCCAAAAAATGCCGAATATTTTAATGTGGACCAAAATGAAGAACTTAAAAGGCTTTTGATTCACGGAATTCTTCACCTCAATGGATATGACCATGGTGACGAGCATGTAGAAAAAGGCGTTGAACCAGAATGCGAGATGCTCAAGATTCAGAAAAAGATTATGGAAGAACTGAAAGATGAAGCTATTCTTTAAGAAAAAGGCAAAAGGCGAAGAAGAAGCTATTACGGAAGCTGATGCGCAAAAAGAAATTCTTGCAGAAGAAAAGAATGACATGATTCAAGGCGTGGAGGAACTTTCCATGACAACAGTGAAAGAAGTCATGGTTCCACGAATTGACGTCGATTTCATATCGATTGAAACGCCGGAAGACGAGCTTTTAAAAAAAGTAACCGAAAGCGGACATTCAAGGCTTCCCGTATATTCAGGTTCGATTGACAATGTCACGGGTGTCCTTTACGTAAAAGACTTGATAAAGGCACTTGCAAAAAAACAGCCTGTTGACCTTGAAAAAATCATCAGGAAACCATATTTTGTACCTGAAAGCAAGCATATAGACAGTTTGCTCAGGGAATTCAAGAGGCGTCACGTACACATCGCAATGGGAATTGACGAATATGGAGGAATCAGCGGCATCGTCTGCATGGAAGATATTATAGAAGAAATTGTCGGTGACATACAGGACGAATTCGACAATGAAAAGGAAGACATAATACCTCTTTCCACCAACATGTGGATTTGCGAGGCACGAGTTGGTCTTGATACGCTTAACGAAACGATAGATTCCAATTTTCCGGTTGACAGTTTTGACACTCTGGGCGGATTCGTATTTGACCTTTTCGGAAAAATTCCTGTCAAGTTTGAAAAAATATCATGGAACAGATATGACTTCATAGTTCAGGAAATGGAAGGACATAAGGTAAACACAATCAAGATCATTTATAGAAACGAAGATGAGTAAAACAGTAAGGGTGGGTATGATATGAAAAAAATTATAATATTGTCAATGATGCTTTTGTCTTTCAAGGCATTTTCAGAAACAACGGCACTGGAGCTTTTCAACAAGGCACAAAACCTTCAGGAAATGCACATGTGGTTCGAGGCAGTTGATCTTTACAGGGAATGTCTTGAGAAAAACCCACAGTATTCACAGGCATGGTTCAATCTTGCAAAGTGTTCATACGCCCTTGGAAGCTACGACCTTGCAGTGGAATATGCAGACAAGGCTGAAAAATTTTCAAAAAACTCACCGGAAATCAGAAACCTGAAAGGCATGTCGCTCATAGCCTTGGGAAAGGTTGAAGACGCAAAGACCGTATTCTCGGAAATAATCAAAAAACATCCAAACAACATAGACGCAAGATTCGGACTTGCAGAAATAGATTTGCTTGACGGAAAAATAACAGTTGCAGAAAGCCGATACAAGGATGCACTCAAAAGGGATGAAAAAAACAGGAAAGCCCTTCTGAGCCTTGCTCTCGTAAGCGCGGAGACAGGAAAAGACAACATTGCGGAGCATTACATAAACCAGGCACTCTCATTTTACAGCGGAGAAGTTGAAGTTCATTACCTTGCATCATATCTTGCCGCAAAAGCCGGTGACTACAAAACGGCGGAACAGAGGGCAAGAAGCGCGGTGCAGATAAACGGAGACTTTGACAAGGCATATGCCCTTCTTGCAAACATACTTTACAGGCAAAAAAGATACGAAGAGGTAATAGACATCTGTGAATTCCGAATTGGAAGAAACAGAAACCTAAGCGATGCATGGTACCTCAGGGGACTTTGTGAAGAGCACCTTTCAAGAACAGCCGAAGCAATCGAGACATACGAAACAGGACTTTCCATAAATCCACAGGATGAAATCATGCGTCATGCGCTGGAAGAACTCGTGCATGAAAACCTCACCATAGAAGATTCCAGAAGAAACTACTGGGCATCATTCCATGCACAGAAAGCCCTTGAGTACGGAAGGAATTTTGACGGAATTGCAGAAAGATACGAATACCAAAAAGCACTGTCCATAGCGCCGCTCAACAACTCCATAAGGCAGAATTTTGCAAAAATGCTTGAACGAGACGGACTTCATGAGCTTTATCTCCAGCAGCTCAGGTTCATGAAGGAAAATGAGGCAGAAGACGAAGCGGTACCAAGAACTGACGAAAACACGCCAAAGAAAAAACGCACGATTGAGCAGATCAGAAATGACGACGCGATTGAATCATACCAGAGCCTTCTTGCAAACAATCTGTCCCAGAAGTGGAATGTGGAGCCGTTCTATCTTGACAAGACAAGATGGAACATAGGACTTTACTACACAAAGAAAAACGTGCAGCTTTTTCACGCAAATCTTGAAGAACATGCATGCTATGCCGCAAAAACGGTGTTCAACGGGGTTCCATCGGCATCGGTAAACATAATCTCAGGTTCCATAAAAAAATACGGAGATGCATTCAAGCTTGCAAGACGTGAAAAACTCGACTACTTCATAATAATGGATGCAAAAGAAACGGAAAGGACATTCTCACTTGATGCAGTCGTTTACTCAGGAAGAACAGGAACAAAAACAACGGAAATCCATGTATACAGGACAGGAAACGACTGTGTCGCAAAGTCAATGCAGCGATTCCGCTCAGGAGTGCTTGAAATTCTTCCAATCAGGGGAAAAGTCATTAAAAACGTACAGGGAAAACTTCTCGTAGACCTTGGAAAAAATGACGGAATTTCAAAAGACTGCGAATTTGACATAATAAGAAAAGGAACAATCACGACAAAGGATGAGGGACCAGGCGTAATATACAGCAACAAGGATCTTCTCGGAAAAGTCAAGATTGTAGAAATCAACGAAGAAATTTCAGAAGGACTTTATGAAAAAAACGGTTTCTATGACACGCTGAACGTGGAAGATGAAATCATACTCACAAAAAGCGGAACTGAAAACCAGACAAAGGATGGATCTGCACCATCAGACAGCAGACCTCAGGCAGACAGTTCTGGAGAACCTGCAACAGATGCCGCAAAACAGGCAAGAAAGGAATCAATCAAGGAATCTTTAAAACCTGCAAGCAGGGAAAGCGACCTTGTGCACCTTATAAGAACCATAATATAATGCAAATCACGGGAAAGCTCCAAAATGCAATATTTGGAGACTCCCAACAAAATGCAACTCCACACTCTTGTGCTTTTGGAGCGACATGAAAGTTTTCTTAGACCCCTTTGCAAAATCCCCGGAGCAATCCAGGGATTTTTTCATTCACGTCTTGCAGATTCTGCCCTACTTCCTGATTTTTTTCATCATGTCGGAAAGATTTCCCAATACAGGTTTTGCCTTCAAATTCCTGTCAAAAAGGTGCGCGTTTCCACATCCCGGGAATGCACGAGGAACCCAGCTTGAGGCATCAGAAACTCCCCAAGTCATATAAGTGCCCACATTTTCTGATTCAGAAAGGAGCTTCATCAAGTCAAGATACATGTCTTTTTGAAGAGAAACGCTCTCTTCTGTCTCAGGCATTTTCATCCTTATGTCAATTTCCGTAAAAACAACTTCAACTCCAAGAGCATGAAAGCGCTCAATGTTTTTCCTTATCGCATCGGCATCCATTCCGTACTCGGTGGAAAGATGAAGCTGCATTCCGACACCGTCAACAGGAATACCCTTTTCAACAAGAGCCTTCACATAACCGTAAAAGGCATCTGCCTTGGGATTTCCCATGGCTTCATTATTGAAATCATTCAATACAAGACGGGCATCGGGATCCACTTCACGGGCTGTCTTAAACGCAAACTCATAAAGTTCCGTTCCGCAAAGCTTATACCATATGCTGTTCCTGAAAGAGCCATCCTCCTCAAAAATCTCATTGCAGACATCATACTCATAAATCTTGCCCTTGTACCTTGTCATGATTTCGGTGATGTTTTCCTTAATAAGCGCAAATGCTTCTTCTTTCGTCTTGAGGCTGCTTACATAAGTTCCGTTTTGCTGATGCCAGACAAAGGTGTGACCGCGCACATTCATCTTGTTTTTCACGGCAAAATCAACAATCGAATCCATGTCGCTGAAATTCCACAGTTTTTTCGTAGGACGGATGTTCACCATCTTCATGTTGTTCTCAGGAACAAGAGTGTTGAAATTCTCAATCAGGATTTCCCTTTTCGTTTCATCAAGAATATCCGCAGGCTGCACCGCAGTTCCAAACTTAATTCCTGCGCGGGAAGCTGTCTTTCCAGGCGATGAGCATCCTGCAAGCAAAAAACCGCAGGACATAAACAAAACAATGATTTTTTTCATATGCATTCTCCATATTGCATCATTAATAAAAATAAAATTTCCAACAAACCTACTCGACAAAAGTCCACATGAAATCCCTTCCGAAAGGATCAACATGCTTTATTCTGAAAAGTTCGCTTACGGTAACAAATTCATATCCACGTGCCAGAAGCTCAGGAATCATGATGTCAAGCGCTTCGGGTGTCGGATGAGGAGCCGGCTGCACGTCATGCATCAATATGATTGCACCGTCCCGAATAGAGCCCAAGACATTTTCAGCACGCTTTTTTGCATCCGTATGGGCGTCAGGCCAGTCATATGCGACAATTCCACATATGCACGGCAAAGGAGAAGCTTTTGCAAGTTTTTCTCCAAAAGAAAGATAAGGCGGACGAAAAAAACAGGGTCTTTTTCCAGAATATTTTTCAATCACATCACTTGCATCATTGATTGACTTTTCAATATCAAAAGAAGATGCATCTCCAAGTTTTTCATGATTCCAGGAATGATTTCCGATTTCACATCCAAGAGAAAGAATTTTTTCCTCAACAGGAACCAGTTTTTCACCAAGAAGACTTCCGATCTGCATGAAAGTAGCCTTCACCCCATATTTTTCAAGTTTTTCAAGGACAAGAGGCGTCATGACAACATCAGGTCCATCATCAAAAGTGAGCGCACAATATTTCATACATCCATTATGTACCACTAATCTCGCAAACGCAATTGAATTTTAAGGGAAAAATCAGTATACTTATATCCAAGCGAATATTTAAATTCATGCAGGCATCTTTAAAATTCCAGCAATTTCTTGAGATGCCGACGAGTTTTTAGCCTTGAGATTATAAGGATTAAACTCACAAATTCAAAGATGTCCCTAAAAGCCCAGGTTTTTGGAGACTCCTGTTTAGAGGTATTGTTATGATCAAGACAGTAAAAGATGTTGATCTTAAAGGCAAGCGCATCATCATGCGCGTTGATTTCAACGTTCCAATGAAGGACGGAGTTGTACAGGATGACACACGCATCATGGCAGCTCTCCCGACAATCAAGTACATTCTTGAACAGAGCCCACGTTCTCTCGTTCTCATGAGCCATCTCGGAGATCCTAAAAAGGACGTTAAGAAGGCAGCTGAAAAGGCAGCAAAAGCCGGAAAAGAATGGACAGATGCAGATGCAGAAAAATTCATCAACGGCAAGAACCGCATGGCTCCAGTCGTAAAATACTTCTCTGAAAAGCTCGGAAAGGAAGTTACATTCCTTCCTGATGCACTCGGACAGAAATCAGCTATCGACGCTCTTCCAGAAGGAGGAGTTGCAAGGGCC
>JAZQMW010000121.1:0-20490 GCA_045627025.1 Treponema sp.
TCCATCATTTCCTTGATGGTACTGCCAAGAAGATCTTTCAGTGCCTCCTGAATGTCATGAGCATCTTTGATGTCATACTCTGCCAGAAGACTTCTAACAATTTCTCTTTTGCCTTCTGTCATTACAACTTTGTGTGGTGTGGGTTTTACTTTTGCCATAGTAGGCTCCTGTATTTATTTTACCACAAACCTACTATGTTTGGAATTTACAGAAAGGTTTTCACAGAGTCAAAAGTTGCCGGTTTTTTTTATGCTTCCATTTGTTGTGGCAACCGATTTCTCCATTTTATCACAGAAGTTATGACTTTTGGTTTTTGCAGTTTGGTTGGTTTGAATCTTGCTTTTTGCAATTCCAATCATTTTTGAACCTGCAGATGCAAAAAAAGCCAGCCTCTTCATTTGTTTGTGATTTGAATGCAGCGGCTGGCTGTAATTTTTTTGCTGTATTGTTTGACTTTAGCGCTCCGTTTGGCAGAATCCGTCAAGTTGCGGGAATTCATGACATTTTTTTACATTCCCATGTCGAATTTCTTTGCAAGTTTTTTTCTCAGTTCTTTTACATCTTCATCTTCAAGTCCGAGGTTTATTGCATTGTTAACGTCAGACGTTGCTTTTGAATATTCTCCAAGATTGTAGTAAGCCAAGGCCCTTCTGTAAAAAACATGGCTCTGGAATGAGTCTATTTCAAGGGATCTGTTGAAACATTCAATGGCTTCATTGTTCTTGTTTTGGACTGAATATACAATGCCCTCATAATAAATTGACCTGAAACTTTTTGGATCAAATTCAACGCTTTTCTTGAAATCAGAAAGCGCATTGTCGTATAGATTTTTTGCAAAATATGCCATTCCACGGTGCTTGTGAATTACGCTTTGTACCACTTTTGGTGGGGCAGGGGATATTTCAAGAATCTGAGTATAGATGGAAATTGCCTTGTCAAGATTTCCCGTATTGTGTTCATGAAGGGCTGTAAGGACAAGGTCGTCAATACTGCCTTTGGTGAACGGACTGTCAACCACATGCTCTTCATTTAAGATAGGCATGTTCCTGGTTCCATTCATGGAATGCTGTATTGGTGTTTGCAACTCAAGAAGCGAATCTGAATACTCGTCAGCCTTGTTGTAGAATGTGTTTCGCCTTGTTCCAAGCTCTGTCTGGAGTTTTTTCTGATAGTCACGTATTTCCTGGAAAATAATGTCTGCCAAAGTGAGGCTTGCGTTTATGGAAGCAAGTTTTCTTCTTAAAGGTTTGTCAAATGGATTGAACTCTGATTTGTATATGAGCTCATGTTCAACTTCAGCCCATGCATCTTGCAGGATTGTCCTGACCTGTATTTCGCATACAAGGTTTTCTGGCAAAGGCTGTTCTGTATGTATTGTCGGCTTGCAGTCACTTGGAATTGCAATCAGTATGTGAACTGATTCGTATCCAAATTCCCTGAATGACTGTTCCGCACCCTTTCTTTCAATTTCTTTTACTTCAAAATGTTCGTTAACCTGTTTCTCCACAATTGCAAGATCTTCAACAAAAGGACATACAATGCGTATTCCAATCATGTCTGTAAGAGTAACAAGGTTTTTGCTTGACGATGCCTCATGGGCTTTCTGGCGCAAGATTTTCTTGTAATAGCTTGTAAAGCTTTTTATTCTTGCCTTATATGTGGGATTAGATGATAGTTTTATTATTTTTTGAAGCTGTGCTTCAATGTTTCCTAGTATCTCCAAAAAAGCTGATCTGTAAGATTCGTAGAGGTCTGCTATTTCTTTTTTGTTGGGTAATTTGTCAGTATTATTCATTCTTAATCCATTTGTAAAAAAAAAGGCCGCCAAAAAAGGCGACCTTTACTTGCTTAGCTAACAGCTAAATTACTCAGCAGCTGGTGCTGCGTTACCGCTATCATTGCCTTCAGCCTTGATTGAAGAAGAGAAGTTGTTCTCTCTTGCCATTCTAGCCTTTTCAATGTAACGATTAACCTGCTTTTCTCCAAAGCGAGACATTTCACCACTCTGGCGATCAGCTTCTTTCTTTGTGATGATTCCCCAAAGGTCTTCATCATCGATATCGCGATCTGAAGAAAGAACTGCGAGGTCATAGATAACCTTTACATCCTTGAAGTAACCGATGAAGTTTTCTCCAATATCGTTTGCATCGCGGCATACCTGGAATCCTGCGAACTTAACAAATGGAAGTCCACGTGGATAAATTGGGTAAACGCGGATTTCGCGTGTACGAACTTCAGAAATGTAGTCTGGGTTGTTCCAAACCAATGTCTTCCAACCGTCAAAGAAAAGAGTACCCATGAGGTAGCGGCGCTGGATTCCATCCTGATCTTTCAACATTACGTACAATGAGTGTGGGAAATTCATACCCATTGTTGTAACAGCGATTGATTTCAATGTTCCAACATTTTTTACAACACCATAACCGTCTTCAAAAAGGTATTTTCCTTTCTGCTCGTCTGTTGGCTGTTTGCGGTTTCCGTTCTCGTCTGCATCTGCCAAAGGCTCATATGCAGGAATGTCGAATGCAGGAACAATCTTTGCATTTGCATTGCTTGTCCATGATGGGAACATTACGCGAACACCCATAACGTTCTTTCCAGCAAAAGCAACTTCTGCTGACTGTTTTACAGGAGCTGCAACTACCTGTGAGAGTGCTACTGCAACAGGATTCTGTGCAGATGCGTTCAATTCAATTTCCCAGCTTGGAAGAGCCAATGATGTCTTCATAAGTGACTTCTGGTCATTTGTGAATGTCTCACCAGCAGATACAGAATAATCCATAACAGTTCTGCTATTTTCTGTAGGATTTCCATTTTCGTCCGCAACAGTGTCTGCATCGAGCAATGTGAAATCGATGAGAGTTGATTCCTTTGCGGTTGCCAATGTGCTTGCCAAAATCATTGCAGCAGCAGTTAAAAATAAAGTCCTCTTCATTAGAAGCTCCTTTTAATACATATATGATGTAGCCTTGTTATTATAGTATCCATTAAGAAACGTTTTTTGTCAACTTATTTTAAACTTTTTTAATAAAAAGTAGTCAATAAGCGACTGCCACGTCAATTATCAAATACCATTACTCCATCAATATATATATAAATTTTATTAAATCTTGTGAAATTCTTCACAATATTTTCCCTGAGCAATTGGAGACTGTTCTTTAAGTCGAAAGTCTCTTCCGTAACATAGAGCGCATCCTTTGACAGTCCGACGTGCAACTCTGTACCTTTTATTACTAAAAATTCAAGTTTCGTGTCGTTTGCAAAGACAGCCTTGTATCTGTTTGTTTCGGGTCCAAGCAAAAGGTCGTCTATGAATTGCTTTACCTCATCGTATGCACAATCTTTTTTTCTTAGTGTTCTTTTTTCCGTGCAAAGACCTTTTTTGTCATATGAATAGAAGTAGAATTTTCTAGTCTCTTTGTCAGAAAGGGCCTTCTTTACGGAATATCCAACTCCTGATAATGTAATAACTCCTAAAATAACTATAATGCACTTTTTCTTGAAATTCATGTTATCGACCTGTAAATCCTCTAGATTTTTCAAAATGGGTTACAAAGGAATTCAATCCGTTGTATATTCCAAAAGAAAGCTTTTTAAGGTATGAGTTGTCTGCAAGAAGCGCCGCTTCATTTTTGTTGCTTAAAAAGCCTACCTCTATCAGCACGCTCGGCATGTTTGAGTTTTTGCATACAAACCATTCCTCTGCCTTTATTCCTCTTGGAGAGCTTTGCTTTCCCACCTGATCTGATATTCCATCCATTATGAATTTTGCAATCAATATGGATTCCGTCGTATATTCTTCTTCCATCATGCTGTTCAATATTGGAAGGAGAGACTTGTCTTCATTTATGGACTTTGTATTTAAAACCTGCCTTCTGTATCCCGGAGACAAATACCATACTTCGTATCCTGAAGCCGTCTTGTCAAGACTTGAGTTTACGTGTACCGATACGTAAAGTATTGCCTCGTGATCCTTTAGCTTGACGCTGTTTGCTATTTCCGTTCTTTGTGCAAGGGACAGAAACACATCTTTTTCCCTTGTCATCAGGATTTTTTTATTCGGATATGCAATCCTCAGGTGTTCGCACAGTTTTTTTGCGACAAAAAGGTTTACGTCCTTTTCAACGACTTTTATCTTTTTTCCGTTTACCGAGTGTATGCCCGTTGCCCCAGGATCTTTTCCGCCGTGACCTGGATCTATGAGAATTGCTCCGATGCTGTATGTGGTTCCCTGTGTTTCCTGTGGAAACTGCTTGAAACGGTTTGTCATCATGTTGAAGAATGCCTGCTCCGCAATAAGTTTCTTGTCAGAAAAATAAGGTGCCTTTTCATTTATGATTTTCTTGTAATCTTCAAGCATGAAGTCATCACCTGCCTTGAATGACACGCGATGCCCGTTTTTTTCCACGACGCCAGATTCTGTGTATGGATCCCAGTAGAAATCCAGTCCATGCTTCTGTATGTTCTGAAGAAAATCCACCTGGCCGAATGCCTGCGAGAAAATTAGCAATATCGTAACAATTGCGGCTGTCCTTTTCACTTTGCGCTGTCCGCCATATAAAGTATGCCTTGTATTCCGCCACGTATCAGGGCTTGTATGAATTCCTTTGCCTTGAGTTCCGGATGTTTTTTGCACATGTTGTCGAAAATGTCAAGGGTTTTTGAGATTGTCCTGTAGTTCCAGTCTTTTTTTGAAAGAGTTTCTGCATCAAGAAGTTCCTGAATTTTTTCCTTGCACGGACTGTCTTTCGGAATCACGAAAAATGAATTTATCTTTTCAACTTTTGCAAATTCCTCTTCCGTAAATTCGTATGCATTGTATGGAAATCCCTTTTCCTCATCATTTTCTCTGCCTGAAAGAAATGCATCCGTTTTTTTATTGCATGGCTTGAGCCTCAAAACTATTTCTGAAACCGCCTTTTCTGCAAATTCAAGCGACAGATTTCTTACTTCGCTTACGGTTATTATGTTTCCGCATTTTTCAACATTGTTTCTTGGGAAATCTACGTCATCACCTTTTTTTACCCGGAAAAACACATTCCTCACAAATGGTGACGCAATTGCCTTTTCTTCACCGTAAATCTTCTGCACTGTTCCCGGTATGGAAATGAATGCACGCTCATGGCTGAATCTTATGGATGGAATTTCTTCCTTTCCTTCATGCTGTGATTTTTCTCCAAGGGCAATTTTCATCGCTTCCTTTGTAAGGTTTACGTCAGAAGAGTAGGGATATGTCCATCCTGACATGTATCCGCCTGAAAGCCTGGCTGCAATTTCTCCAATCATTCCGCCCATGCTTGTGTATTTTACGTCTCCCTTTGCAACTCCGTTTGTAAGTCCAAGTGCATGTACGCCTTTTATGAATGCGTCAATTACGCTTTTTTTCACTTCGTCCGATGCTTCTGAAGGCATTGTGTGTCCGAGTTCAATGAAATACGGTTCAAAGAATATGTGCCTGTCTGCAAATCCTGTTATGGTTACCTTTCCGTCAATTACAAGGGCATCTATTGAAAATTCCTTTCCCTGCATGTAATCTTCGACTATCGCAGTCTTTGTTCTTGAAAATTTTACTGCATCTTTTATGGCTGGCACAAATTCGCTGCTGTTTCTTACAAGACGGCATCCCCTTGCACCCATGTTGTCTACAGGTTTTACCACTTTTGGAAATTTCAGCCCGTCGAGTTTTTTGCTGATGAACTCTTCTACAGATTCTTCTTTGAGTTCAAAAAAATCAGGTGACGGCACTCCATGTTTTTTAAAACATTCACGCATGCGCACCTTGTTGCTTGCATTCATCGCTGCTTCGAATGAGTGGCTTTTTAAACCGCATCTTTCTGCGGCATGGGAAACTGATGCGCTGAAATCTGTACCGGCTGTAAATACCGCTGCAAGTTCATCTTTCATGGAAAATGCAAAATCTGCAATTTTTTCCCTGTCCTTTAAATCTATGCATTCAAATCTGTCTGCATATGGAACACAAACTGCATTTGGATTTGCATCCAATACAAGTGATTTGTATCCCAATTCCCTACAAGCTTCAATGGCAGGTTTCTGCATTAATCCTGCCCCAAGTATCAATATATATCTGTCACTCATTTCATTATTTTTCGGCATTTTTTTTATCTTTTTAATATGATTTATCTTTTTTGCAGTAAATTTCAAACGTATCACCGAGTTTTAGGGCAGTGAATATTGATCTGAAAAATCCCATTGCAAATTTGTTTTTATGAAGATTGTGTTTTTTTACAAAAGGAAAACGTTCCGGGTGAATTCCTGTTGAGACGATTTTCTTTATTGAAAAACCATATTTCTTCAATATTTTTTTTGCACGCTTTATTTCCCATATGGAAAAATGGTCTGACGGACTCTGTTCAAAAAACATCTGCCTGTTGAATTTTCCGCTTATGCCTGATGCCGACGGAGTGCTGAATGCAAACATTCCACCATCCTTTATAATAGAAGAAACTTTTCTCAATACTTCGTCAAGATTCTGAAAGTGCTCTATGACAAACCACATTGTCACCGCATCAAATTTGTCAACTCCGAAGTCTTTCATGAAATCTGCATCTGGAAATTTTGATACGACTGCAGGGAATTTGAGTTCCTGCTGGACGTATTCTACCGCTTCCTGACATATGTCGGTTCCGAATACCTGCCATCCAAAATCGCTTGCCGCAGAAAGGAATGGCCCGAGGGCGCATCCTATGTCTAGTATGGTCGGTGACGATGCATGCCGGAAATTCCTGTGGCTCATTCTGTAAATGAAATCTATGTTTCCAATCCTTCTTGTGGACTGCATCTTTATTGACTCAAAGTCATCAAGGTATGTCTTACCATACTGCTTTTTGTAGTCTTCGTAGAAATATGCATGGTTGTATTCCGTCTGTGTTTCCTTTACCGTCCATGAAATGTACGTCATGCCGCATTCTGAACATCTCCTGAATGTCCTGTCTTTTGTCCTTGCGACGATTCTGTTTCTGTACCAGTTTCCGCTTTTGCATACAGGACATGTGAAATGGCTTCCGAGTGAAAGTTTTTTTGTGTATCCTTCAAGTGTGGACTCTTCATCTTTTTGGTTTTGCGTTATCTTTTCTGCTGATGAGTTTTCGCTTTCGGCAAGGAATTTTCTTATTTTGCTTGCTTTTATTTCTTTTTCCTTCATGATGGTGAAACCATAGTTTTTGGAAAGTTTTTCATGAAGCGGAGTTGTTGCAACCGTGATTACATTGCATCCTGCGGAAAGGCTTTCGAATGCCGTGAATCCATAATGCGTAACCACAATGCCGTATTCGTGAAGTTTTTCCCGAAGGTTTTCAACGGGGAGGATGAATCTTACGAATTTTTTTTCAGTTTCTGAAAGTGATGATTCGTATGCTTTTTGTTTTTCTTCTGTCGATACTATTGCAGTTGTCTGGATTTCATTTTGGGCCAGGGCTTTTGCCGCCTTTATCGTAAGGTTTTGCGGATCTTCTCCTCCGATTGCAATCAGCGCGTTTCGTTTTTTATCCTGCATTTTGTTTTTGTTTTGCGGGAGGGGAATGAATGATGGATTGCAGAAATTCGTAATCCTGTTTTTCTGTGCCGTTGGAATTATGTCAAGCACGTATTCGCTTGCATTCAAGTCTTCTGAACCGTCATCAATGGAAATGACGATTGTCTTTTCTGAGATTTTTTCCATGAACGATGCATTTGTCTTGAACATGTCTGTGATTATGCATGAGTAGGATTCTATGTTTGAAAGATCATCTACAATCTGATAAAACTTTAGCCCGTTTTTCAGTGCGCTGTCGATTAAATCCGAACGTTCGGTTAATGTGGAGTCTTTGCCGATGTATATGTCCCATTTGTTTTTTAGCGCAAGGTCAAGTCCCCTTCTAAGGTGCCCTGTTCCGTGTCCCTTGTCGCATGACGGCATGACGAGTGCCTGGTTTTTTATGTGTGGAAGCTCAAGCGCTGAAACAATCTGTTCTGCAGAATACGGAGGCTTTATGCCTATTTCTGAAAGCACGTCGAATATTCTTTCAGCACGCCTGTAGTCGAATGCCGTGTCTACTGTCGTCCTGAAATCCGGGTGGTTGTATTTGAAAGGTGCCTTTGCGAAAATGCAGTTGTATTTGTCCTTGTGGTTGTATAGCGCAGGACCTACATGTTCATGATCGTATGGAGAGTCTGTTTCCTTCGCGGCTTTTAAAAGAGAATGGGCATCGAATATTTCAACGCCTGAACCGTGTGGAAGACCTGTGAACGTTATGTAGTCAATGTGTTCAGCTTTGCTCCTTTCAAGAAATTCCGTGACGAGATCATTTGCGGCTTCGTAAAAAAGAAACGGGTTGTCCGCAGTTCCCCTTACGACAATGTCTGCCTTTGAAAGTTCTATGGTGTCGCAGAATCTCTGAAGGACATCTTCCTTTGAGCCTGCAAGGAATTTCCATTTGTTTTTTTTGGCAATCGGCTCAAGCTGTTCTTTGCTTTCCGTATCGACTGCAAGATAAAAATTATCTGCCTTTACTTTGCCAAGGGATGCAAGTGTCCATTCCAGTATGCATTTGTCTCCAAGTGGAAGCAGTGCTTTTCCCGGCAGCCTTGTCGATGACAATCTGCATTGCACTATGACGACGATATTCTGTTTAGTTCCGAAAAGATTTCTTGATATTTTTTTTAAGTCCATTTTTTTCCTGCCACTCCAAACGTTTCCGCCTGTTTTGAATGTCCGTTAAACTTTATGCCTTCGAACATTTGCCTGAAATCTCTAAAAATTGAAATTTATAGAGCCTGCCTATTGTTTTTTGTCATACCAGTTTTCTATAAGCGAAACGGCATCTTTTTTAAATCTGTATTTGTTTTCCTCAACCCATCTCTGCGCATCCTTGAACTGTTTCATGGCTTCAACAAATCCGCATGAGCTTCTTGCCTTGAACGTAATGTATGAGTAGTCGGAAATTTTTGCATGGTCGCTTTTGAATACGGGCAAAAGATTTTTTAGGAAGAACGTAAGGTATGAAAAATCTACCGTTTGGTTTTCTTCCGGTATTTCTGTGCCGTAAGCAAGGTCAAATCCCATCTCGAATGTTGTTTTTTCGCCCCAGAGCCATGACCTGAAGAACAAGTCCACTTTCTGCCAGTACTCGGATGTAATCGTATAGTCAATTCCTCCGAGAAGTATGTATTTTTCCCTGTTGTAGAAACCTGCAAGGTCTCCTGCATAAAATGTCTGCCTGTTGTCTCCTGCAAAAATTTCAGGCTTTATCCTGAATGTGGATTTTTGCACAGTGGGAATGAATTCTACTGGAAGTTTTTGGTAATTCTTGTTGAAAAGTTTTGGCGCAATGCAAAATTGCTTTTTTTCAATGAGCTTTGACGCAAGGCTTGGCGTGAAATTTACTTTGTCGAGGCAAAGTTCTTCCTGAACTACAAGTATGTATTCCGTAGTTGATTCTGCAACAGCAAGGTTTAAAAGATCTCCCTGCGTGACGTTTTCCTGCGATATGAGAAATTTTACTGTTGGAAACTGGTGTGCAAGCTGCTCCGTTGTCGATTTTTCGGCAGACTTGTTTTCAACGCATATTATTTTTGCAAATCCTTTTGTAATGAGATTTTCGAAAACAAGAGACCTGTAGTTTCTTGAATTTCTTGTGAGCACTATGCATGTCACCTGAGGCATGAGAATTTTCTGTGATTCTTCTGAGCCACCGAGTATGGTTCTTGGAATTTTTCGCTGGTTAAAAATTGAAGGTATAGTATTCATCGCACGCCCTGCATTTTTCTGAGTAATTGCCGCAAAGATGTCTTTCTATTTCAGAAATCATTTTTTCATGAAGCTTTTCGATTCCTTCTTCAAAAGCATTTCCAATTGATGACTCAAGAATGCACTGCCTGCAAAGAGGAACGCTGCCATCGGACAGAATCATCATGTCCCGCCTTATGTGCCAGCAGACATTTCTTTCAAGTGGTGTAAGATCTGCAGGTTTTTCATTTGGAAGCATCTTGCAAAAGTCATTGTATTTTTCAACAATAAGCCTGCCTCTGGAAGGTGATGTGGAGTCGTGCCAGAATCTGTAAAATGATTCAAGCTCGTCTTCATTTTTGCATGTCCTTGTAAAATCCGGGTATACGTCATCTGGAAAATATTTTTCAAGAATTGATATGGATTCGACTGCTTTTTTGAAATTTCCGTTTTCAATCAGCTCATTGTATTTTGTTTCGGAGAATGCATCAAGCTTTACAATCCATGTCATGGAGCTTTGTCCGTTTTCCCTTTTTCCGTTTTCGTCTGCAATGCGCTTCATTTCGGAGGCAAGTTCTTCCGTTACAAGAATTCCGTCAGTCTCTATGAGAAGCGAGAATTTTTTTTCGTGAAGGACTGTTTCCGCATATTTTGCAAAATCCCTGTTGAGAAGCGGTTCTCCATATACGTTCAGGGAAATTACCGCATCTTCGGAAAGCTGCTTTATCTGAGACATGAGGCTGTTGAATTTTTCAAGACTCATGATGTTTTTCTTTTTTGCCTCTGATGCAAAATTCCTGTATGGATTATAGTATGGAATGGAGTTCATGTCAGGTGAAATTTCTATTCCGTAATATGACGGAAGCGTCTGCAGTATTTCCGGTGTTTTTTCCGCAATTTCTGAAAGATTTTCCGCCGTGAATTTGATTTTTCTTTCGACTGCGATGTCAAAAAGTTTTTTGCATGATGTCATGTTTCTTTTTGAGCTGCATGAAAAGTCAAACCTCAGGAGCCTGTAGTCCTTGGGTGCGATTACGGCTTCTATTTCAAATGAATTTATGTCGCCTTTCATTACGTTGAAAATGCATTCCGAAGAAATTTTTTCATCTCCTGATTTTTTCTGGGTGTCGCATGAAAGGGAATGGAGTATTGCCGCACTTCCAGAATCTATTATTTCCGGCGCAAATCCTATTGGAAAACCTTCTGCGTAAGTGTATTCCGCAACATAGTTTTTGTGGCATTCAATGAGTTTTTTCGTAAGTTCACCGTCAAGAAACGGTTTGTCCGCACTTGCATATATTATTGTGCGCGCACCGTTTTTTTCCGAGGATTTTGATATTGCTTCCAGAAGATTCCTTGTGACCCACGAATCTTTATTTTCAATCTGTATTTTTTTTTGGTGGAATTGGGCCGTGCATTCCTTTATTTTGCATTCATTTTCTGTATTGCAGGCAATTGTTATTGCCTCACAGTCATCCATTTCTGATGCCCATGCAAGAGTTCGCTCAAAGGATGATTTACCGTCAAAAATTCTGTCAAAAGCATGGCTTGAAGATTCACCTGCGTATAAAAAAACTAAATTCTTCATCAACATTTTATCGGCATGGACATAGGCTGATTTTAGCGAAAGAATTTGACGTTTTTCACAGCCTGCGAAAAAAATCATTCCCCTGGATATGGCGGTCAAGATGGTTTTCCGAAGCTCTTCTTGTGTCAGAATGTTTTTTTCATGAAGTATTGGCTTTTTATCCTACAGGTTCACGAGTCCTTTTCCCGTCAGCTCCTGAAGAAATTTCCTGGTTTCCTGATTCATGCATGATTCTGTTTTTCCGTTCATCATGATGTTTTCGAGGCTCATTTTTTTTATGAGTTCAACCTGTTCTTTTGTCGTGTTTCTCCGTGTGTGTGTTTCACCCATGTAGCTCCATGTGAGGATTCCGTTTTCATGCATCATGTTTTCCGGAAGAAAGCACAATTTCCCGTAGTCTTGTATCTTGTTTCTTCCTGCCTCGTATTTTTCAATGGATTTGGATACGAGATTTTTGGGAACTGTGGGGGCTGCTGTCTTGAAACTGAACCATTTTCCTATGTTCTTTTCAATTCCTCGTCCGTGCATCCAGCTTTCAAGAGATGCATTGAGTCCTTCCGCGTATTTTTCATATTTTTCCTCACCCTTGAAGTGGAGTCCGTTTTGGGCAAAAATTGAATTTCCGGTTTCGTATGGATGCAGGTCTTTGTGCATGCCCCTTTTCCATTCGTCGTAAAGCCTTGAATGCCTTGTGAGGACAAATTTATGGTAGAAACATGAGTCTATGAGTCCGTTTTCAAACATCTGCCTCAATGTTTCCATTGAATTCATGATGTCTTCTTCTGTCTCTGAAAAATATCCGTATATCATGTATGCGTGTATCAGGATGCCGCTTTCCTTGAACGCACAACATGCGCTTACGATGGAGTCGATGTCTGTGCCTTTTGATATTTGGTCAAGGCATTTGCCCGTCGCAATTTCAATTCCTCCTGAAACTCCGATGAGTCCGCCTTTGCTCAGAATGTCCGTTAGGCTTCTTGTGTAGGATTTTTCAAACCTTACGTTTCCCCAATATGTGAGTTTTCCTTTTTCAAGTATGTTTTGGATTGCGAATTTTTTCAATGATGCGGGTGGAAGGGCTTCGTCCACAAAATGTATTCCGTAGACATTCTTTTTCCTGCATTGCGCTGAAAGACCCTTGTAGAGAGATTCCGTGCATGTCATTTTGAATGATTTTACGTAATCAAGCGTAACGTCGCAAAATGAGCATTTGTGCCAGTAGCATCCGTGCGCAAGGTATGCCTTTATCCATGTTCCGTCTGACCAGAGCCTGTGCATGGGGTTTGTGTCGTCGGCCATGCGTGGATATGAAGAAAAATCAATGTCGCTGTAATCCGGGATTAAGGTTTTCGTAAGCTCGTCTTCCATTGATGACGTTTTTTCGTTACCGGTTTTCCTTGGTTCCGTAATGCCGTCTTTGTGGAAAATCCTCATGTTGTATATTTCTTCGCCGTCTTTTTTTTCAAGAAGCTCGATGTAAGATCCGTATCCTCTGTCAAAACTCAGATAGTCTGCATATTTATGGAAAGAAATGTCTTTGAATTCCCGAAGTTCCGTGTTTACGAATCCTCCTCCGAATGATATTTTGCATTTGTCCTTGAATTTTTTTCTGAAATATTCAGCCGTGAAAAGAGATGGGGTGAATGTTCCCGCAAACGGTACTGAAATGCATACAAGCGTGTCTTCCCCAATTGACGGAAATGTTTTTTCAAGAAGGGGAAGATAGAATTCTTTCATCATGAAAGAGTCTTTTGTTTTTTCTATTTCCTCGAATGACGATTCGTTTATGACTATGCTTTCCGCATATCTTATGAGCGAAAAATTCCTGTCTGCAACAAACGTTATGTAGTCGGCAAGGTCTTCTACCGCAAGTGACGCAATGTTTCTCGCATCATCAATCGTAAGTTCGCGGTCAAGGTTTTCCATGTAGTTCATCATCCTGTTTCCCCTGGGAACGAAAGGACTGTATATGAATTCATGCATTGTTTCCCTTGTGCTTGTGTCAGTTCCGTCTTTCAGGATTCCCGTGATTCTTTCAATCCATTCTGCCCACATTGTTTTTTGCAGGAGATAGTTCCTTATGTTTTCGGATGTGGCGAAATCGTTTTGCCTTTCATGTTTTTTTATGAGTTCAAGCGCCTTTTTTTCCGTTTTTTCAAAAAGATGCGAAAGTCCTTCCCTTGAGAATATCCTGTTGAAGAACATTATGCTCATGTCTGTCCATCTTACGCTGCAGTTCATTTTCCTGAAGAAGGATGAAAGGTATGCCCCTGAAGGATATGGCGAATTGAGCTGGACTAGCGGTGGCTGTATGATTATTACGTTTTTCATTCGTACCTCGCTTTGTGCATGAAAAGCATGTGTTTTTCTTTGGGATGGGAGCAGTATAGCCTAAATTTGATAAAATTTCAATTTTCATGTGATGGAAGTTTTTTTTGTTTTTTTCGATGGAAAATGAATTTTGCTATTGACTTTTTTTTCTCAATCGTATATATTACAAACATCGCAATGAGTTAATCTCTTGTGTATGTCTCCCTCGTCTAGTGGTTAGGACATCGGGTTTTCATCCCGACAACATGGGTTCAATTCCCGTGGGAGATGTGAATGAACCCCTTCGAAAGAAGGGGTTTTTGTGCCTTTTTACCCGTGGCAAGGGTTCTTTTCCTGCATGTGCATTTTCTTTTTTTTATGATTCGGCGGTAATCGCTTTCTTTTTGCTTCAATGCCCTTTTGGTGGATTTTTTCTTTTTTTTTATGTAAAATCTTTTGCATGGAATTTGATGAAATAAGCATAAATGATGTTTGTGGCGTGAAAATCGGAAATGAAACTGATTTTGCAAACGGAACCGGATGTACGGTGATTGTTTCTGAAACCGGAATGGGTGCCGGAGTTGCCGTGCGTGGTGGCGGACCTGCTTCCAGGGAGACGACTCTTCTTTTGCCTTCATCTGCATGCGAAAAAATACATGCCCTCGTTTTGGGTGGTGGAAGTGCGTATGGACTTGATGCCGCAGGTGGGGTGATGAAGTTTCTTGAGGAAAGAAATGTCGGATATCCCGTGGGCAAGGGAGTGGTGCCGCTTGTCGTACAGTCGGACATTTTTGACCTTACGTGCGGAAGTTTTGACGCAAGGCCTGACTGGAAAAGCGGATACAATGCATGCCTGAATGCTTATGATGGAAACTATTCTGATGGATGCTTTGGAGGCGGAACCGGGGCCACTGTCGGAAAGATGAAGGGCATGGATTTTTGCACGAAAACCGGAATCGGAAGTTTTGCGCTGAAGCTTGGTGATTTCAGGATTGGGGCTGTCGTTGTTTTGAATGCTCTTGGAAATGTATATGATGAAAGCGGGAAATGCATAGCCGGCATGCTAAATGACAGCAAAGACGGATTTGAGTCTGTTGAGGACATGATGTATGAAAACCACGAAAAGGTTTTTGACAACAAGTTTACCGGAAATACGACAATCGGTGCCGTTATTATGAATGCGTCTTTTTCAAAAAGCAATCTTTCAAAAATAGCGTCCATGGCACACAACGGTTTTGCGAGAGCCATAAGGCCCTTGAACACGAGTGCTGACGGGGATACGGTTTATGCCCTTTGTGACGGTAGCGTGAAAGCTGACGTAGACATGGCAGGAACCCTTTCTGCTGAAGTGATGCGCCGGGCAATTGAAAATGCCGTGTATGGTGCGTCAAGTGGATATGGAATAAGGTGCGCCCGTGACATTTTTGGAAAAGCATGATTCTTAAAATATGGAATGTATGTTTTTCTTTGAAATTCTGCAAATTGTTTAATTTATTGGTTCTTTGCTATTGACTTTTTTTTCTCAATCGTATATATTACAAGCATCGCAATGAGTTAATCTCTTGTGTATGTCTCCCTCGTCTAGTGGTTAGGACATCGGGTTTTCATCCCGACAACATGGGTTCAATTCCCGTGGGAGATGTGAATGAACCTCTTCGAAAGAAGGGGTTTTTTTGTGCCTTTTTGCAAATTCTTTTTTCGTTAATGTCTTTTTGAAATCCGCCTAAAAAAACGCTAATTGCTCAACTATTTTTCTTGAATGTCGATAAAAACAATATAGGGGATATTAAAATGAAATGCACTAAAAAAATGGTGGGTAATTTTTGTGCGCTTGGGCTTTTTGCGCTTGTGTCATTTTCGTGCAAATCAACAGGTGTTGAGGCGGTCACAAATGTGAATACTGGCATCAGCCAGGACGGAAATGTCTATTCTTGTGTCATGCTCGACAAAATAAAGAGCATTACTTCTCATGACCTTTCTACGGGTGCCACAGAGACTGTTTCCGAAGATGCGTACTTTTACAATCCTGATACTACGGAAATAAAATTCAACGTGCGTCCAAAGGAAGAACAGGTGTTCAGTGTCGTTGCGGTTTATCCTGAGACGGTGAAATTCAATCTTACGGGCATAAAGGATGACCGCTTCATTTTCATGAAGGATGGCAGGGTTGTTTCCCCATCGGAGTACAAGTATGATTCTTCAAGCAAGATTCTTGAGGTTACGGGTGATTTTAATCTTGAAGATGATTCTTATGAACTTTTCTGGGAACTCAACATGGGGTCTTCGTCAATCGGAAACAAGCTTGAAAAGTACGAAAAGGAGTATCATGAGCTTACTATGAAATGGCTTCTTGACGGAAACATAAGCCTTTGATTCCGGATATTTAAGGGCATGTCTTGAAAAAAATGCTTTTTGGAAATGCCAGACAGGTTCCTGGCCTTGAAATTACAAGGTTCGGGACATCGCTTTTTTGAAGTTGCCTCTAGAAATTGCAAATTTTAGAGGTTCATTTAAGAATATGGAAACCGGTTCCTGCATCAGGAATCGGTTTTTTTTATGCTTTTTTATGGCCCGTCATGAAAGGCTTTTGAAACTGTTTTGACCGTCATGCATATTCTTCATGCTGCGGAAAAAAAGGCCCCGAATGCAAACTTTGGCTGAAGAACCGTGTATTGCATCCGGGGTTTTGATTGTAAAAGGCTCCCTGGAATCTTTGGGAGTCTTTGTTTTATCCTATCTGAAAATCAGGATGAGAACCTGTGATACGATTACGACAGAAATGAGTGCCATAGGATAGGTTGCCGCATATGCCGAAGCAACGTTTTCTGTTCCAGCCGTGTTTATGAGTGTTCCAAGAGCCGGTGTGGATGTCATTCCGCCTGTGATGGAACCGAGGTTGTTGAGAAGGCTCAGCTTTAAAACGTACTTTGCGAAGTAGTATCCGACAATCATTGGAACAGTCGTCATTATGATTCCGTAGATGAAGTAAACTGCCTGGAAATATTTTACGAAGCTTGCGCCACCTGCAACACCGGCACCGATAAGGAAGAGCATGAGTCCAAGCTCACGGAATACCTTGAGTGTTGATGTTTTTGGAGTAACAGACATTGGTCCAAAATGTGCAAAATGTCCGAATACGAGAGAAACAAGAAGGCATCCACCTGTTGTCGTGAGTGAGAAGCTTCCGAATTTGAATGAACCTACGATTACGCCTGCAATTGCTGCGAGTGCAAAAGGCATGAAGCCGAATTCATCCATTTCGATGATTTTTCCCTCATGCTGTTTTTTTGCTGCGCCTGAATCTGCGACGATGAGTTTTGCCCTTTCGTCATCCATGTTTGCCTTGAGGATTTTAGGAATGATCTGTACGAAAAGAACAACTCCTATGACGCCGTAAAGATATGCGATTCCGTGTCCGACAGAAACGATGTCCTCGAGAGCTTGGCTTGAAACTGTCGACTTTGCTGCTGAGAATGCCGGTGTTGAAGTAAGGGAACCTGAAAGGAGACCTACGAGCATTGCTGCTACTTCCTCAATGTTGCGGCCGTAAAACTTATTGTCGAATATGATGCATCCTGCGCATGTGAGACCGCCTATGATGATGATTACAAGGGCAAGAATTACGTAAGACTTGAAATTTTTCTTTAGGTTTCCGAAGAAATTTGGACCTGCAATGAAACCTACTGATGTAACGAAAAGAATGAGACCCATGTTCTCGACGATTTTCAAAGCATTTGATGCATATGAAAAATCTTTTACCTTGAGCTGTGCGTCAAGTGAACCGTAAAAAAAGCATCCGTACAAAAGGGCAACGATGAATACGCCTGCCGTTCCAAGTGACACACCCTTTACTGTGACTCTGCCAAGCAGATAACCGAATGTTGCGATGGCAAATACCGTGAACATCAAGAATGTAATTGCCTTGACTGAAAGAATTCCTCCAAAGAGAACCATTTCCTTACCTCGTGTTTAAACTTGTGATTTAAGGTTATATCCAGAAGTTTGACGGCATCTCTAAAGAGCATCTGGCTGTGCGCTTAAAAATGTCTGATGAGCTTTTGCCATTGCAAATCAACGGCCGAAACCCGTGCCTTCGTGCTGTTTCCAAAATTTATTTCATGAAAACGGCATGAAGCCCCTCTGAAATTTTCCCTGTTTGAAAAGTATACAGTTTTATGTATTTTTATGCAAGATTATGACAAATATTCATTTCCATAAAGTTCAATTTTTTTTTATAAGAGTTGAAAAACGCTTAAAGTAATTTATAATTATTGTAGGACCGGTTGTTATGGAAACTAAAAAGTTAAGGCTTACCCAGCTTATAGATATGGATGTTCTCCGTCGAATCCAAAAGGAATTTTCTCTGCTTACGGGAATGACCGTCATAATCATTGATGAAAACTGCATTCCCGTAATAGAAGATTCCGGGTACATAGATTATTGCCGCGAACTCAACCAAAAGTGTGAGCTTGTCGGAAAAAAATGCCTTGCATGCAACAAGACTGGCATTTTGCGCACCCTAGACAATGGAAAACCTGTAGTTTATGAATGTCATGCATTTCTCAAGAAATGCCTTGCTCCGATTGTCGTCGAGGGAAAAATTTTGGGAGCCATATGCCTTTCCCAGGTGGTTACGGAAAAACCGGATTTGGACCGTTTCAGAAGAATGCTGCAGGAACTTGGGATGAATCCTGAAGATTTTATGGACATGGTTTCAAGGATAAAGGTGGTTTCGGAGGAAGACATATCAAAAAATGCTGATCTTGCGGGATTTTTTGCATCCGTCATTTCTGACATGGCTTACGGAAGCTATCTTTCTCTTAAGAAAAATGAGCTTTATGAGGAAAATTCCAGGGTACAGAAAAACTACACTCTCAGCCTGAACTCTGAGCTTATTTCAAAGATGTGCTCATGGGTTGGCGACATTTCAGATTCTTCATTCAAGGAAAAATATCTTTCCATAATAAATCAGCTTGAAGAGATAAACGAATACATAAAGCTTTCTGACGGAAAATCAAGCCTTTCTGAGAACGTTTATAACATAAGGCTCATGATGTCAAGCCTTTCCGAGAGCTTTTTGAACCAAGGCGTGGACAGGAGGGGTGTTGACATTGAGCTGGTTCCGTCCGTGCCTTCAAGTTTTTTTGGAGATTCCGTGAAACTTTCGCAGGTAATCTTGAAGCTCGTAAACTGCATCACTATTCTTTCCGGCGGCAGGGGAAGAGTAAGCATTGCCGTTGATTCCTATAAATCATCCTATGCGGAAAACCTTTGCATTGCCGTTTCTTCTTCGGAACTTGAGCTTGAAGAGGATGCTGTCGCTCGCATAAAGGATTGCGTGCATAAAAGGAAGGATTCCTATCTTTCAGGGGACGGGGATGTTTCGTTTGAGATTTCTATCATAAATCTTATTGTCGAGGAACTTTGCGGTCATCTTGAGTTTGAATATTCTGGAGAAAAGATTGCGGCTTTCACGTTGATTGTTCCGCAGCTGGAGATTGAAGAATGATTATTGACTTGAAAGGATATGGCATGGGCCTTGAGAATCTCATTTCCAGATTTGATGAGGCCGACGTTGATTTTTCTGAAATATGCAGGGCGTTGAGGATTTCCTTCATAGAAGTATTCTACAGCAAGCAGGAAGTCTTTGAGAATTCTCATGAAAGCATACATCATGTGATTTATGAAAACCGTGAATGTGAAAGGGGCATGAGGTATTGTTTCTATGAGAAAAACAAACTCGGGTTCTCCATACAGTATTTTGTCTACCAGATCAAGGGCGACATTGACTGGACTGAAGATGAGTTCAAAAAGGTGAGCCTTCTTGAGAAACTTGTGTTCGTTCATCGTGACAGGCTGAAGATTGTCCGAAAGGCAGAGGAACTTGTCACCAGGGATGATTTTCTTGATGTGTACAGCCTGAGTTATTTTACGCAGAAGATGAAGTCCTATTTTGAGGATAAGAGCATAACTGGTTTTGGGGCATGCTATTTCAACATATACAATTTTTCTGTGGTGAATCAGGTTCTTTCGAGAAAAACTGCGGATGTGGTCTTGAAAAAATACATTGCTTCCCTCAAATCTATTGTGGGCAAAGGCGGATTCATATCAAGGATTTATGGCGACAATTTCATAATGGCATTCAGAAAGGAGAATATTGAGTCCGTCAAGAGTTTTTTCAAGGGAACTGAAGTATATTATGACGACAGTGATTATTCCAAAAAGATACTTGTCGTTTCTCATGCAGGATGTTACATCATTGATGAGCTTGTGTCAAAACCTCACGAGATAATCGACAGGATTTCATGGGCTTATGACGAGACGAAGAAGCCTGAAAATCCGTCTTTCATTTTTTATGATGAATTTTCTCTGCATGCTGTTGAAAAAAAGGAGCTTGTGGAGCTGATGTTCAGGGATGCGATTCAGAATGAAGAGTTTTCCGTATATTATCAGCCGAAGGTCAACCTGAAAAACTATTCCCTTTCCGGAGCGGAGGCGCTTTGCCGCTGGATAAAGGACGGGAGGCTGATTCCTCCAAATGATTTTATTCCAATCCTTGAGCAGAGCTTTATGATTTGCGAGCTTGATTTTTACATGCTTGATCATGTTTGCAGGGACATTTGCTGCTGGATTTCGCAAAACAAGAAGGTTGTCCGCACGTCAGTCAATCTTTCGAGAAAAAATCTTGAGACAGATGGACTTGTGGAGAAAATAATCGAGGTGGTGGACTGCTACGGGGTTCCTCATTCCATGATTGAAATTGAGCTTACGGAAACTACCACCGACGTAAGCTTTACCGTACTCAAGCGTGTTGTTGAAGAGCTTCATGAAGCTGGATTTGCGACATCCATAGATGATTTTGGAACGG